>PKWC01000097.1 GCA_003131925.1 Alphaproteobacteria bacterium
TTGCCTTCTACAACGGGCGTGGTACGGCAGAACAGTGGATCAAAGAAGGAAAGAACGCCGCAAAGTGGACGCGGTTGTCTTGCTGCTCATTCGCTGCCAACGCCGTGCGGCTTCAGCTTCACGCGCGCGTATTGCACGGACCTGCACGCGGGCGGCGAGGCAGATGGCGTCCCCGGTCNNCCGCGCACCTCAGAAGAGCGCTATGATTGACACCAATCGGGGGTCATCCGGGGAATGTCGGATTATTCCAAACTTTCGCCACTGCATAAATCCCCCCAAGCAAACTAAACCGGCGAATTGAATTGCCCGGGCTCGAAACGCACTTTGCGCAACGACCCGAAAATCTGAGCGGGATAGCCGCCAGCATTTGTTTGCGAATGAAATTCGAGCGCCATCGGGTAAGCCCGCCAGAAATCATGCAAGGCAACAATCTCATCCGACATAAACTCGTCGAATATAAAAAAGTATTGCGGAATATGATGCCAGAGCGTGGTCAGCAGGAATAACGTCGACGAGTAGAGATCGGCGTCGAAGTGAATGAGAACTGGGGCATCGTGAACGGAAAGCCCCGCAAGGAATTCCGGGACGGTGTTTTGAAACCAGCCTTCTACGAGTCCGATTCGTCCGTCGGACATTGGCGGCTTTTCTCCCAGAGTGGAGAATGCTCCCGGCGTTCTGCCTTGCCATGCTTCCGGTAGCCCCTGGAAGCTATCGAACCCGAAGAATCGTGCCTCAGGATGCGGGAAACGTTCGGCAATTCTCTTGATCGATCGTCCGTGATGTACCCCAAATTCGAGATATACAATTGCCCTATTTCCGATCGTGGAGGCGACGAAATCGTAAAGCTCCGGTACAGCATTCGCCGGTACGGCATGCTCAGGTGCTCGAGGCATGTAAATGCTTTCCACTGCCCGTTCTCGCAAATATCTCCCGACGTCCGACTCGTGCTTCTCAAGATATTTTGCGACTTGCCGTCTGGCAGTTGCGTCAACCATGCAGTCGACCCTCGATTTTTTTCCAATCAGATGTACCGTAATAGATGCGAGAATTTGTGAAGCTTGATTGCTTATCACCCCACACTATCGGTGAGTTCCTTACATTTATCCACCCTTGTTCAGTCAAGGAGTCTGCCGTAAACCGTCAACAGCGATATTATTTAGATGCTCGCGACGCGCAAGGCCCGACCTTCGCGCGACAGGCAGACAGAACTCCTCTCGCGCGCCTCCAAGGGTTATCCTCCGTGCTCTGCACCCGCCGGCGGCAGCTTGTCCGGGCTCTATCCACAAGCCGCGCCACAACGATCGGCTGTCACGCCCAGAGATCAACTATCGGAATTTTGCCCTGACGCGTCTCAGGGATGCATCGCGAGACAGACTGCGACAGCGGAATGGAGAAACACGCCGCCATCCGGGACCGAGAAATCGATCGGAATATGGAACAGGGGTCAAGGCTGGCAGCGTGGACGAATTCTCATTTTCGCCGAGCCCGGGCGCCGCCGCCTTCCTGGATTATTCGCGCTAAAGGCCCTCCGAGATCGGCTCCGATTCCATGTAAAATCCATTACCGACAGAAGGCTTCTTTCGTGCCCGACGCGCCCTATCGCAGTTCAGGATCGTGCATAATCGTCCCTCAGTGCGTTGAAAATCTGCAAGTCCGTATCGTTTGCGGCGACGACGTCATTGTAGAGGTCGACACCGATCTCCGATCTTATCTCGGATTCTCGTTCTTCGATTGAACCGGTCTTGCGCCGCGTGATATTCTTGCGCACGGCTGCGAGTTCGAATTGCGAGAAATAGGGCATCAGCACACGGCTCATCCGTTTCACGGAGACACAGCGAGCCGTAGATCGGTGGGACGGCTTTCACGTGCCAGGTAGCCAACGTTCATGGCGTGAAAACGCTGAGTTATATCGAGCAGCCGCTTCATCGAGCTCCACGATGGCCCGTCCGCCTGACCGCATCCGACGCGATTTATTGCCTCCGAAGGCATCGCTGACCATGTCCTCGATTGCGACGCCCGATGAGCCCCACACGCATTCGATGTCTTTCCAGGTCTGCATCAAGTCTGTCAGCAATTCCTCGCTGATCGCTGGCAGGCTTTGAACGCCCAATTGAGTCGCGTTCAGGTCGACCAGGCTTTTTACGTCGACCGGCTTCACCCCAACATCCACATTCGCGCTCACCGCAGCCGGTACGTCGAGTCCGGACAGCACCTGCGAATGATAAAATCCACCGCCGAGGCGACCTTCGCGGCGATTGCGCGGAAACGTCAGTCCGCTACACGACATCGGCAGAAACCTCAACATCTGAATTCAAAATGACACCAGTTATGGCGCGTTCAGCCAGCGGCGATAGTGGGGCGGTGCCTGCATCAGGCCGCGGTCGGCCAGAACAAGACTGTCAGGGAGCGGCTGTGTCACGCCGTCTACACACAGATCAATGTTCGCGATCGACTTCAGCCGCGCGGCATATCGTTCGTAACGTCTCGTACTGCTCAGAATACGATCCGTGACTTTCATTTCCGGTTTGCTTGAAAAGTATTGTCCTGCCTTGCTGAAGAGATCGACCATCTTGTAGTGCAACAACGCGCCGCTTACGTCCGCAAACCGCAGTGGTGTCGTCTCATGATTGTTCAGATAAACACCACGGCCGCTCCTGACGAGAGGAATCTTGTGCGACATTATTTCGATATTGCCGAACAGGCGCGCCCGGATACCGCCCAACGGCCGGCGATAGGGAGGTCGTCTGATTCCTCCCCAAACGTAGTTGGAATCGAAGTACCCACAATTCGCACGAGTCGCTGCACGGCCTGACGAAGCGATCAGTTGTTCAGGATAGACGTCAAGCATGAATGCTGACATTCCTTCGGCATCCTGCCGGTCAAGATACTCAACCAGCTTGTCGAGTGGAGTTGTCTCCCATCCGGGATAGACAAAATCCTCGTCGGCATCGGCGAACAGGCACCATCCACCGCCGCCATGACGATCGATGAGAAAGTTTATCCACCGCATTCCCGAACCCGCCGCCGGGAAGCTGTCTTCGGTTCGATACAGAATGACATCGGGCTGTGCCAGAAGGTATGAATCCGTGCCGTCCGTCGACCTGTTGTCGATCATGACAAACTGGCGAACGCCAAGCCGACGATGATGCTTGAGAAAATCTGGAAGGTTCGCCATTTCGTCGCGGACCGGCACGAACGCGACAACACCGTCCCGCTCGCAGACATCTCGGCCAGGTGTCATCAGCTCAAGAACGGGTTCGGGGCTATGGACAGCGGGGAAGTAGCAATTGCTGAGAATGTCCTTCCAGATTTCTCGCGCTCCATCATGATCGCCCCGGCGCGCTGCCGCCCAAGCTCTGAGTTCCAGTATATCTTGCCCCCGATAAAGCAAAGGCACAGCGTCAATAAGTTCAAGCGCTTCGACGTCACGGTAGAGCTCGAGCAAGACTCGAGCTTTGAGCGCTACTGTCGTTATCCGGCCCGGAAATTGCGTTGCCATGTCCTCACACAAGGCGAGTGCGTGATGCCTCGTCCAGGGCAGACTGATATCCATCAGAAGCTTGTCGATGACAATGCCGGGGACGAGCATCCATGAGCGATCTGTCACCGCGCGCTCAACCCTTTCTCTGGTCGCACGAACGTCACCACGATCCGTCACGAGTAACCAACGGCCGGTCAGCGCGAGATGGTCGTCAACTGTTGCTTCGAGCCTATGGACCACACCTTCTGCCTCGGACGGACGACCGGCTCCGAGCAAAATCTGTACTTGCAGAAGCATCAAATCGCGATCGTCTGGAAACCGGGTCACCGCATCTTCAATGAGCGTCGATACTGCACCAAAACCTTCGTTCCTTGCAGTCAGTGCTTCGAACGCCAGGCGCCGACCCATGGACGAGTTGGAAAAACGCGACTCAAGCTCCTTGATTGCCGGTTCCAACGTCTCTTTGTACGGTTGCTTGAGAACGCATCGTGCGCGATGCACGTGCCACTCCAATTTCGCGTTGGCGGGATTTCGCTCGATCAGTTCGGTCCATAGCTGTTGTGCAACGTCCCAATGTCCCAATTCTTCAAAGGCGGCCGCCGCATCTGCAAACGCCGGCACAAAATCCGGAAAGCGGCGCCTCAACCCGTTCCACATGTCCAGCGCCTCTTCCGGGCGCCAGAGACGAAACAGTGCATGGGCACAGCCATTGAGCCAATGCGGCATCGCCTGTTGCGGTTCCTCGCGCAGGCACTCTGTCCAAAGCGTGTGCGCCTGGGACCAATCCTGCTTGCGGCCAGCGTGCTGGGCGCGAAAGGCCAGGGCAGCCGGCTCATTTGGAAACCGAGCGGAAATATCCTCAATGAGCTTCTCTTCCTCATCGAAGTGGCCGGCGGCCCGAAGCGCCAATGCAAGCCCCATAAACCAGTGAGGCTTGGCCTGATCGGGAAACTTGCGCAGAGCAGCATGAAAGGCTGCAATCGATTCCTCGTTCCTGCCCAGCGCCAACAACGCTTCCGCTCTTGCCGCACAAAGAGGCGCAGAATCGGGGAAGCGTTCAGCGCCCAATCGCGAGTGCTCTTCCGCAGCGAGATAGTTTTCCCTGCGGCGCTCGGCGCGAACTATCTCAAGATACCAGGAAGGCTCGGCGCGGTCCGGAAATCGCCGGAGGCATTCGGTCCAAGCCGCAACGATTGCCGATGGCTCGCCGCGGCGCGACGCGACACGTGCCAGCCCGAAAACAGGCCAGAGATCCACGTCAGACAGCTCGGTTAGCATGTGATACAGGGATTCGGCCAGATCGATCTGACCGGTTGCAAGCAATGCCGCACCCGCCTCAAGTAACGCTTTTCTTGTCGGTTGCCGCAGAGAATCCGTGACTGACTGCGGAACACTCGCCGGCAGCCGCTTCAGCACTTCCTCTGCGATCCGCTCCAATCTCAGGTCAGGCATGCCCCGCTCACATCGAAAATCGTCGGCGATTTGCGGCCGTTCAACTTTGGCTCGCTCCCACCCGTATTTTCTTACAGGGGCTACAAGACGCGCGCCAACCCCGGTAACTGGCCAGGTCAGTCCGGTTGGATTTCAGAAAATTCGGCCCCGGCTCACTCCCGTCTCACTCTCCACTCGCCGGAGCAAGCAATCCAGGCGCAGGATGGNNTGCTTCTGTTGCATCAAGCCGGTCCGACCGCCACAAAGAGACGCACGGAATCTTCGCCCGATCGGCGCGACGAGCATATTTCCGCCCAATGTCGCAGACTTCCGACAGCAGTCCCTCTTCGAGACGGATGGGCTGAAGACCCAGGCTCAACAGACCCTCGTTTGCGACACTCAACTCGTTTTCGTCGGCTTCTTTCCGCGGATTGGCAAGGAATTCGATCGTAGCTCCCGTCAATCCCGCTACGATCTTCGCCAGATCCCGAACACGGTGCGCCTCCGTCATCTGATTGAGTATTCTGACTCGATCACCGGATTTTGGAGGCCTCTCGATCGCGAGAGCAATGCACCGGCACGTGTCGCGGATATGAATGAACGCGCGCGTCTGGCCTCCGGTGCCGTGTACGGTCAGGGGATAGCCGATCGCCGCCTGCATGAGGAAGCGGTTCAACACCGTTCCGTAGTCGCCATCGTAGTCGAAGCGATTGATGAGCCGCTCGTCGCGCTTCGTCTCCGCAGTTTGCGTACCCCAGACAATGCCCTGATGAAGATCGGTAATGCGAACTCCGTCATTCTTGTTGTAGAACTGGAAGAACAATTGATCCTGGGCCTTGGTCATATGATAGATCGAGCCCGGACTCGTCGGATGCAGGATTTCCAGAGTCTTGCTCTCGCCGCCATCCTGCGCTGTCACCGTCAGATAGCCCTCTGGAATCTTCATTCCCGAAACGCCGTATCCATAGACGCCCATCGTGCCCAGGTGAACGAGGTGGATATCCAGACCCGATTCGACGATCGCACACAGCACCGCGTGCGTCGCGCCGAGATTGTTGGTGACGGTGTATAGTTTGTGCCGCGGCGATTTCATCGAGTAGGGGGCTGCGCGCTGCTCGGCAAAATGAATGATCGCATCGGGCTTGTGCAGCCGCATGAGGCGCAGAAGACTTGCATAGTCTTCACCGATGGAGAGTTCCTCGAACGCGATCGATTGGCCGCTCGCGTCTTTCCAGGCCGCAATCCTTTCGTTGATCGAGCGAATGGGCGTAAGCGATTCGACGCCCAGTTCACCGTCGATCATTCGGCGCGACAGGTTGTCGAGAATGACGACTTCGTGGCCCAATTGGGAGAGGTGAAGGCTCGTCGGCCAACCGCAGAAGCCGTCGCCTCCCAGCACGAATACCTTCATTGCCGCCGCTCTCGCGAGAGTACGCCAGGCGCACCTCGCACGAAAATCAATTTGACGCACGCCGCCCCGATCGCCCGTCGATTGTGTAATATAGTACCTTACGAAAAGTCGATTTTGCAACGAATTCTCGTATGCAGGATATGCGTAATCTCAACGTGAAAATGCTCTAGTCAGGTGAGGCGGACCCTTCTGTTAGGACCACAATAACGGCGTCGTTAGCTGGAGTAGTGTCCCACCTTTGAATCCGGCTCCCATAACATTCGGAGTCTCTCGTCCGGAGCGAATTTTCTCACCGGTTGCTGCCCTATACTGAGCGTGAAGCGACTGCGTAATCGGCGCTAACGGCGCTGAAGATTTGCAAATCCAAATCATTCGCAGCGATCAACTCATCATAGAGACCGGTTCCGATCTCCGATCTTATCTCGGATTGTCGTTCTTCGACTGAACCAGTCTTGCGCCGCGTGATATTCTTGCGCACGGTTGCGAGTTCGAATTGCGAGAAATAGGGCGTCAGCAGATAGCTCATCCGTTCCACGGATTTGTCGAAAACTTCGACGAGGCCCACAAACGGCAGCGTCTTCAACGTCCTCATGGCCCTTTCTTCTTCACTGCCGGCTTCCGGCGGCTCGTTGAAAGCCAGCCGGTGCGCCTGGAAATTGCGTGCCTGGCGATTTCCCGGGCTCGCAAGGAGCCCGCGCACGTAGCCGCCGAAATCGCTTTCCTTGGCCAACCGGGAACCGAATGTGTCAGCCCCTTGTCTGCGTTCGAATTCGTAAGCGGATTTGAGCCGGTCGATCGGATGCCGGATGAAGACGACTGGAATGACCTTGCGCCCTCCGAGATCGGGCACGGGAAGAAGTGCGGTATGCGAAGACAACGCCAGCAGATCGGGCCTTCCGCGCAGATATGCTTCCACGGCCGCAACATTCGACTTGATGCCGCACGGCGGGAATTCCTCGGTCGCCCAGAGGGGGCCAAAGTTGCGAACCAGAATCTCGTCGACCGAAGTGCCGGCATTCTTGAACAGATGATAGTGGAGAACCAGCGGACAATTCTTCGCATCGTACGCTACCGCCAGCCTCGTCGACCGTCCCCTGACCACCGCAGGGCGCGCATCGAATTCCTCTCCTAGTGCCACTTGTTGCTGCCGCCCGATAACCTTCGGCGAACCCGCGAAAAGGACGGCCTCGTCGAAACCCTTCCGCAGCCGGGCAATCGCCGCGTTGCGCCGGCCAGGGCTCCACGCGCTCCAGTTCTCCAACAAATCCCACGCGTCCAACACTTGCCGCGCGCAAAAGGGAGTTTGAGACAGCTCCTCGGTGCTCGCGATGTGATGACAATCCTGGGGTGCAATGAACTCCCTCAGCGCGGCGGATGTGTCCGGGCCGAGCGGTTCGATGCCGATTCGCAGCTGCTCGAACAGGCGTTTGAGCGCGTCGAGCGGGTCTTCGAGAAGCCGCTCATACGAAACAATTGCACCGAGAGCGCCGGAGATTTCGAGCTCCAGCGCCGGCAGGTTGTAACTCTGCCAAAGCAGTAGCGACGACCGCAGCGCCAGCCGATTGCGCGCGCGCAAAGATGCGGCGACCTCCAGCGGATTGCGGTAGACGAGAATGAACCGCGGCGTGTATCCCGCCTCCGCGAGCGCGGCGCGCCAAAGCGGCAGGAACAACGCAATGCGCGGGTCTTTCAACATGATCGCGCCGGAAGTCCCGTAGGAGTGCCTGAGCGCTTCGACCGCATCCGGCAGCCATTTGCGTGCAATCGCCGCCGAGATGCGCTCGTTGCTGGTTGGGAGATCCAGTGCCGGCAGGAGGAATGGACCGGGACGGTCCCAGGTGGCGCCGAGAGCAGCGAGGATTTTCTCGTTCAGCTGAACGACACCTACAGGCTCCCAGAACCCCTTCGGATTGTCACCGTGGGGCGCCATCAGGTCCGTGGGCAGGGCGTATCCGCAGAAAGCGAGCGCGCGCGCCAGGGCGGATGTCCCGGACCGATGCACGCCCAGAACAACGAGAGCCGTTCTCGAACCGTCAGATTCCGGCATGGGAGCGATTCGTTAACACGTTTCGATTTGAGCCCGGCGCCATGCCGAAAACAACAAGTCCCGCGGTTTGCCCCTCATATTGCAGCCGGGGGCGTCCACAGCCGCATCAAACCACCAGCGGCGAACGGTCAGCGCTTTATCTTGTTGAAAGCATCAATGACGTCCTTTGCGCACCGATCGGGAATGGCGAGACTTACCACCTGTTGTGGCCTTCCGGCCCCGTCGAACCTGAAGAACGTCACCCTGAAGACGCCATTGTGAAAGGCCACGGCGTGCACTCCGTCCACCAGAATGGTCGTATCGTCCGCCATCATTCGTCCTTCGCGATTGAATCAAATCGACATTAAAAGAGGTTAGTCGCGCCCAGGCAGTCTTCGTGAGCTAGGGCAAGCAGCGGTTGAGCACCAGATAGCCGGGGTCCGGCTCGCAGTAGAAGCCTGCCTTGTCGAGCGCCACACGCATCGTCTCGACGCCACGCGCGAAGGAATATTCGGTTTCGATCAGCTGCCGGCTGGCGGCGGAAAGGCGTGTCCAGAGCGTCTCGTCCGTATAGAGGCGCACGATCTGCTTCACCCACTCTTCGGGCGCCCACGCAATCAGGACTTCCGTGCCGTTGCGAACACCGATGCCCTCGGCCGCCAACGGCGACAACACGGAGGGAACGCCGTGCGCGAGCGCGTCGAACACCTTGCCCTTGACGCCCGCGCCAGAGGCGAGCGGAGCAACAAACACGCGAATATGCCCCAACATTTCCTCTACGCGGTCAACCTGCCCTTTCACGACCGTATTTTCGCGCGTCCAGCGTTTGCGGTTCTCGCGTGAAATGGCGGAGCCATAAATCTCGAACTGGACCTCCGGCAGCTCACGGATCAGCCCCGGCATGACGCGATCGAGGAAGAAATCCACGGCTTCGGCATTGGGAGTGTGACGGAAGCCGCCGAGGAACCCGATATTCCTCCGCTCCGCAAAGCCCGGGAGCTCGGCAATCGGCTCGGCGATCCAGGGCAGCCTGCCGGTCTTCGTGCTGCTCAGATTGTGGCTGAGGATGACCGCCTCTTCGACTGCGCTGTAGGACAGCGCCAGGTCGACCGTACGGAGTACGCCGAGCTCAGCCTCGCGAATCCCGACTGCAGCGTCGATCCGGGACGCATCCTGCGCCGCCACGCCGGCCCGGAGCTCGCGCAGGAAGTGCAGGTCGGCGAGATTGAGCACGACTTTCGCCTGGGGCGCATATTTCCGGATCGCTGCGAGCGTCTGCGCCGCCACCTGATGACGTGTGACGTACACCAGTTCGAATTCCCGTCCGTGCGCGGCCAGGAAGGCTTCGATCGACCGCACGAAGGGCGCGTAGGACGTCTCCACGCCGATGCGCTGCAGCGCTTCGGTGTGACGTCCGAGATAGGCGCAGTTGGTCGGAAGGAACGTCACCTTGAATCCCAGCGCCTGCAAAGCGCGTATCTCCTGGATGCCGGCATAGCTGCCTGCGTCAAAGCCGATGCGCGGCACCTCGAAATCGAGCATCAGGGCGCGATATCGCGGTCCGCGGTCTCTTTCACGCTCTACATTCACGCCTTCCTGGCCATTGCCCGCGAAGGCGCTTGACCATTTGCGCTTGAATTTGGGTCGATTGACTTCCTGAAAGCGCTTCGCTCCCGAAGCGACCGAGGTGCCCGATGACGCGCCCTCGTAGTGATAGACAACCGCGTGCGGGACGTAGACCGTTTTCAGTCCGCGTGCGCGCACCTTGAAGGCGAGATCGGTATCCTCGAAATAGGCGGGCGCGAATTCCTCGCTGAAGCCGCCCACATCTTGCCAGACTTGGCGCGGAATCATCAGCGCAGCACCCGAAACGTAATCCACCTGGCGCGTATAGGAATATTCGGGAGCGGCGGCGTTCTGGTTGCGGCCGTAATTCCACGGATTACCGTTGGCCCAGACGATCCCGCCGGCTTCCTGCAATACCCCATTCGGATAGAGCAGCTTGGCACCCGCGAGGCCCACACCATCGAAGCTTTCGAAGGCATAGAGCAACTCATCCAGCCAGCGCGAGGTCGGCTCCGTGTCGTTGTTGAGAAAAACGATATAGTCGCCTTCCGCCGCCTGCGCGCCGCGGTTGCAGGCGCGGACGAAACCTTGCGCGTCCGCGTGCCGCGCATGTTTGATTCCGTGAACAATGTTTTGAATCTCAAGAGTCTCGTCGGCCGATCCGTCGTCGACGACGATCACTTCAAAGCTGGCTTTGTTCCAGGCGAACAGCAGCGCGGAGAGACAAAAATAGGTCATCTCGAATTTGTCGTGCACGGGAATGACGATCGAGACGCGCGGATTCTCACCGCGCGGAAACGTCAGCGGCCGGTAGCGATCGCGATGCATCGGTCCGTGCAGCAGACTGTCGTGCAAAGACCGCAGATCGGCTTTCGCGCCTCCGGGCGCCCCCAGCTGGTCGAGCAGCGCGACGACGTCACCGGCCAGCGCCTCGATCGTCATCGCGCGGCCGGTGTCGGCGGTGTGCCCGTGGCCCTGGAGTTCCACCGCGATCACCTGCCTGCTCGCCGCGAGCGGTCCGAGCATGGCCCCGAAATTGAGGTCGATGGTCATCAGGCCGCCGTGGAGCAGTACNNATAGCGCG
Source organism: Alphaproteobacteria bacterium (assembly GCA_003131925.1). Taxonomy (GTDB): domain Bacteria; phylum Pseudomonadota; class Alphaproteobacteria; order Micropepsales; family Micropepsaceae; genus Rhizomicrobium. The sequence goes on from PKWC01000097.1 coordinate 11,000, forward strand.
CGCGCGCGGCCGGCGAGAACGATGCATCGAACGGCAGCCCGGCATAGGTCTGCAGCGCATCGAGCGGCGTCAGCGTCGTCGGTGACACCGCGGGATAATGAGCAAGCACCTGCCCGGTTTCGGCCACCGCCAGCGTGAACAGATGCGGGCGTCCGTCGCACCAGCGCGGCGGAATGGCCAATTCGATCCGCCTCTGTCGCCCGGCGCCAGAAAGCTTTTCCTCCGCCGCGTGGTCTCCATCGATGCGCAGCACAAGCGAGGGGTTCTCATCCAGCTCCGCTGCCAGAGAAATTGCGGCAACAACACGATCGCCCGAGATGTCCGCGATTTCACCCGTGATCACGACGGGCGCGCGGAACTCGATCGGCGAACCTTCGACGTCGAATCCCGTCGCGCGGTCGACGATGCGCAGGGAATGGAGCCCCCCATCACAGCACGCCAGCGGGAGGGGCAGGACGAGATGCGCATAGCTGCTCGCCCGCCGGGAAGGAAACTTCAGAGCCTGCGCAGGTGCAGGCTCCCAATCCGGTGTCGCAGCGGACACACAGCGCCCAAACCAGAGCCTGGTGGCGAACAGGCAGCCATCCGCAGCAGCCGGCAGCCGTTCGGCGCCCAGCGCGAGCGTGGCGGCGTTTGCGCCCTCGGGAGCGCGCGTGCGCAATGAGACGCGCGTGTAGTCGGCGATTTTCGTGCCGCCGGGGATTTCGGGCGGGATTGCCTCCTCCCGCTCCTGCAGCAGGCGGCCTTGCCCGTCATGGAAGGCAAGAATAAGCCTGCCGGTGCAGCGGTGAGTCGCGAAATAGCCGGCGAAGCAATAGTCCTCGCCCGCGGCCACTTCGATCGGTTCCGGACGTTCTTCCTCGCCGACATGGTCGATGCGGATTTCTCTCTCCGGCGCCTTTATCCACGCATAGGCTGTTCCCGCGCCTTCCAGCCGTGCGTGTTCATCGAAGTTGATCGTCAGCCGCTGCGAAAGGCCGCCCTCGCGTGCAACTAGCCAGGGCGAGACTTCGGCGGCAGCGAAATCGCTGTTGGCGATCATGTTGACGAAGCGGACGGCCGGAGCGGAGCCGCCCCCGGAGCCGACCGGGACCACTTTCGAATCATCGATCACAAAGGAGAAGTCTTCGGCATCCCTGCTGTCGGGATCGAAGGCCACCGAAATCTCGCAGCTGCGGTTCCGGTGCAAAATTCCCGCGGGCGCGATCTGCGGCACCTCGGGCAATTCCATCGCGACACTCGCGTTCAGGCGTTCGTCGACCGCAGGCGAGGACCGGCCCGGCGGGCTGGCCGCTTCCGCAACATCCACAGCATCCGGTTGTCCAGACACTGCTGCAGGTACACGCGATTTCACCAGATGCCTTCGATGCGAGAGGAGCGGAATCATACGCCGGGACTCCGGGCCTGCCAATGCGGCGCGCAAAGACCCGATTGAATCAAATGTTAGAAATTTCTCGGAGTGTCGGGAGGCAGCCCAAAACCCGCTCTCCGCGCCTGGAGCCTGCAGCCCGATTGAATCCTCGCGACTCGCAAGCTACTCTGAACGGCCCGGAAGGGCGTTCAGGCCGAAGCAGCAATTCACTCGGCGAGCAGGGGGCAGGTTGCCATCCATCCGTTCACCGCGAGCGGTTCCATGTGGCACAAACGCGAACGGATGGCTGCAGGAGACGAAGGACGGGAATGAAAATTGACCGGCATGCGACGTCGATCGGGCTTTTCCCCGGCGAGGCGACGCTAAGCGCAAAGACTGCGATCGTTTTCGGCGTCGCGCGCGGGGGAACCAGCATGGTCGCCGGCGCCGCCCGCGGTCTGGGTTTCTACATGGGACATGCGCTCGAGAACAACAACGAAGATCTCGAGTTCAGCTACAAGTCGCTGGAGCAGATGAAGAATACCATACGGGCGCGCAACGTACAGTATCGAAAATGGGGCTGGAAGTTTCCGGCCGCAGCGAATTATCTCGACGAACTGCTGGCGCATGTGAGAAACCCGCATTTGATTGTCGTGTGCCGGGATCTCGCGGCCACGTCGGCCGGGCACGTTCGCTGGCACCAGCGGGAGACGAGCTTCGCCATCTCCGACATACTGCTCCAGACGCAGAAGAACATTCTGCTCGCTTTTCGGTGGCGCGTGCCGGCGTTGCTGGTCAGTTATGAAAAAGCCACGCTGCGACCGGCCAAGTTCATCGGCGAGCTATCGCAATTCCTGGGCGAACCGGTGGAAGTCGACCGGGAAAAGCTGATCGCCTATCTGGCGCCGGGGAAATACAAGAAGTTCGAGGATTCGGTCACGGCGGACCTGCCGACCGACACGCAGGAGCAGGTACAAGCAGCGGAGCCTGCGGCGCCCGCCACGGCCTAGTACCTGCTTTCGAACGTAAGTAATTCGTGAACCAACAAAAGTTTAACGCAGTGGACGCAGAGGTTGCGGTGTGGACGCGGGAAGTCGATGGCGCGCGAAGCGCGCAAAGAAATACCTCTGCGTCCACTGCGCATCCTCTGTGCCCTCTGCGTTAAATCTGCCTTCGTGCCTCATGCGCTGGTCTGTTCATGGGGCAGGACGAGCGGCCGACGCTGTTCGGCAAACAAAATCTGCCGGTAGAATACCGCCAATTCCTTGGCCTGCTCTTCCGTTTTGCGAAAGTCCGGTTTCGGCAGCGGTGCGACGCGAAATCGGGCGGGTTCGTTGTCTATCTGTCTTAGAACCCTGACGAGCTCGGAACTGTCGGACACATCTACGACAAAGCCATTTTCATCCGCGATTACGTCTTCGCCGACGGCGCCGCGATTCGAGGCGATGACCCACATTCCGGCCATCAGCGCCTCGCGCGTCACCAGGCCAAACGATTCGGGCCACAACGACGGTGCAAGGAGCACGTCCAGATCATCGTAAAGTTCCATGATCCGATTCTGCGGAACCTTGCCGATGATACGGACGGGCGTCGTTCCCCACACTTCGTCGGCGCGCATTTCCCGATAGCCGAGAGAATGATCGACCACCCGCAGCGACAGATTGCGGAAACTCGTGGACTGCAGTGTCCGCTTGATGAGTCCATAGCCCTTATGGTCGGATATTCCGCCAAGGAAGCCGAGACGCACCTTGCCATCGTCGCTTGGACGCCGCTTCGAGGGCGGCAGTTTCGACACGCCGTTGGGAAGTGTGCGGATATTGGATACCCCATAGGCACGGTACACCTGCTCGAACGGCGCCGACACCGACAGCACCCGCTCGGCACGAGCCAGTGCCGTTCGCAGCCGGACAGCCCGGCCGATCCGCGCTGCGGCTTTTGTTCCGCCGCGCTTGAGCGCCTTGATCGCCCCTGATTCCTCCTCGGAGACGAGTTTGCCCTTCTCGTCCACCAGGAATTGATGGTCCGATATCCACCAGCCGTCGTGCACGGTAACGAGGTATGGAATCTTCAGCTTCTGCGCCGCCTCGACCGTGCAAACCGACAGACGCTGCATGCAATGGAAATGAATCAAGGAAGGCTTCCAAAGCTCCAGATGGGTGCGAAAAATTCGCCCCATCTCGTCATCAGCTGGTTCCCAATCCATCCCTGCCTTCACGGGATGGGTGACCGAGGTCACCCGCACACCGTGGTAGTAGCTTGTCCGCACCTGATACGGATTGCGCGCGCCCTCGACCGCGCAGAAGACCTGAAATTCGAACTCGTCGCCGAAATGGTCCTGCAAATATTCGAGATTGTCGCGCACGACACGCGTGGCCCCGCCGGTCATCTGCGGCCAGAAAAAGACGTTTACGAGGAGAATCAGCGGCTTTTTCGATTGGGTGACCTGCAGCGGCGAACGGTCTTTGAACGACGCCTTGATGATATCGGCGATATTGTCGGCACCCGCCGCGAGGCTGTACTTCGAAAACGCAAGCTGATTTGCGTTTTGTCCAATGCCCTTCCTCACCTCGGGTGAATCGATCAGCGCCGCGAGCTTTTGTTTCCAGGCCTCCTCGGAATCGGCAAGCATCGCATCACGACCGTCGGTCAACAGTTCCGTGTGGGTCTGGGTGGCGGAGACGATCGACGGAATGCCCAGCATCGCCGCTTCCAGCCATTTGATCTCGCTTTTGCAATCGCTGATGACGCCCGGCTTCAGGACCGAGAGATTGATGTCGGCCTCCGAAAGCGCCGCCCAATATGTATTGACATCCCACACCGGAGGAAGCTGCGTGATCCTGCCCGCGTGGGGCTGCAGCACGTCCGGCAGCGGCAGATAGCCCATGGTAACAAGGCGCACATTGGGCCGGGTGCGAAACATTTCGGCGATGGCCGGCGCGGCCACGATTTCGAAGTCCTCATTGTGGGCCTTCGTCCCGCTCGCGTAGAACAGCGTCACTTCATCCGAACGGTGCCCCGATGCCCAATCGAGGCACCCGGCGACGAAGCGTTCGTGCCGGCTGTCCATCGCATTGCGGTGCAGGAAACATTTTTTCCTGGCGACAACCGGCTCCATGCGGCGTTGCAATGCCGGAGTCGATGCAATTCCGTAGTCGCATAGCGTCATCGCCCGCTCGAAAAGCGGGGCATCGACGACGAGGTGTGCGTATTCCTCGGCGCCCAGCTGACCGCGATAATTCTCGATGGAGTCGGGGAAATATTCCGGATCATAGACCAGATCGTCAACTTCGTAGAGTGTTATCACTCCGATCTGGCGGCAGTAGAGAATGGCCTTCTCGATATCGGGGAACGCGGGCACGCGGTAAAAGATCGCCACATCGTAGGCGCCTGCTTCAGACATGAATCGCTGCGGCTGGTCTTGCGGAATGAAGTCGGCTTCGAAGCCGGCCTGGCGCAATTGCTCCAGCTTCTGCTCGACCCGATAGAATGTGCATTGCCGCAGATAAGGCGTTCCGAACAGCAGAATGCGGGGCGCGCCGGTACGGGTGGCGAGTGTGCCCGCGCGTGCGCCGAACACGCCGGCAGGCGTATCGTCGGCCACGCACACGTCGCGGAAGGTCGATCTTATTGTCGCGACGGCCTCTTCCCTTTGCCCGCTCATCGCAAGAGCTTTGGCTCTCTTGAAATCGAATTCGAATACTTTGCGCACCAGATCGTCGATGATCTCGTTCGCCTCGGCGCGATCGGGATGCTGCTCCAGCATCGTCTGCGCCTGGTCGAGAGCGGCGCGAATCCGGCCCAGGCCCTCTTCTGCCTGTATCAGATTGCGATGAGTCCAGTAGGTGGCGGCGCCGAGCGCCGCCACCTGGGAATAAGCGTGGTGTGCAGCAGCGTAGTCGGAGCATCGCAGCAGCACGTCACCCAGATGCTGCCAGGTCTGCGCCCGGCTCGCATCCAGGAGAATCGAGCGCCAATAGAGGCGAACGGCCATTTCGGAATGGCCGTGGAGCACCTGAGCGTCCGCAAGATCCTTGTAAATGGCGGCTGATGCGGACGTCTCGTCCAGGGGAGCCACAAGCGCGCCCGTTGCCGGTATCTGACTGATCCAGTGCTCGAACGCATCCCATTTCGTCTGGAAGTGCGCCCCCGCATCGGACGATAAAGCCGCGGGCAACCCTGGTTCGATCCCAATACTCCAGCCGGATCGCGCCAAAAGCTTTGCGTAGCGCTCGGCGGTGAACGAGGCAGGTATCTCCGGGATGGTCAAGCCCAGCCGCTTGAGCAGGATCGCCTCGGAAGGCGCCCGACCCTCCTGGCGGCCAAACGAAAGCCAATGCGCATAGGCCTCCGGCGGGGAAAGGTCCTCCACATCCTCGTAGCGCGCCAGATAAAAGGCGGGGTCGAAAATCTCGGCACCATTGAACTGCCGCAGCTGATCGATTCCTTCGTTGACAAAATGTTCGAGCGCCTCGCCACGGTCCGTGAAACGGCCGTGGAGATCCGGATTGAGATCGACATAGGTTTGCAGGTCGAAGACACGCATCGTCTCCAGGAAACCGGGAGTTTGATCGCGCAGCATCGGCAGAAAATCGCTGTCCTGCTGCTGAACGGCTGACATGGGAGATAGCGTGTCGCCGAAGAGCTCGCCCTCGGGCGTCAGCACCCTCACCTGTCCATACGCGCAGATTTTGTGCAGCCGCGTCAGTGGCAATGGTCTGCGGTCGGGCAGCGATAGGGAAATCAGGCTGGAGCCGGCAAAATGGAGCGCAATCTCGGAATGGTTGCCAAGATCCAGCTCGTACAAACCGGGTTGCAATTCGCCGAGCACGTTCCGCTCGGTTTCCCACGTTCCCGCCGTATACGTGTTCAGAACAATTTTGTTTTCTCTGGGCCGAAAGCCGACATGCACGAAATCATCGAACGTGACGTATATGTTAAGACCCGATTCCTCGGAACCGGAATTGTAGGAGAAGGGGATCACGCCCAGGCCCTGCAACTCGTGTGCATGATCCCGATTTTCGATCTGCACATCTGATTCGGGACGCGACTTTCCCTCGGTTGCATCTCCTGCGGGTTCGCTCACCGGCGGCACAGCAGCGTTGTCGTGGCCCTTGCCGGCGCGAAGTTGCCGGGACGCATTTACCAAGGATTTGAGCATGAAGACCCCTCCGGCTCGCTGCTCGCGGCGAATAGTCAGTGAGCGGTTACAATAGGCAATGTCCCCGTACAGGTCCACACCCGCGAGCTCCACCGAGATCCGGCGGAAAATCGCAGGAATCGGGCCATCGCAAAATATTCAAGCGAGGAATTCCCGCCAGCGCGACGGCAGCTGGATGCCGTTGCATTTTATTTTCCCCGCCGCTACCTCTTGCCGGCGCGGGACGGCAATCGACCCTGGCGTTTGCAGCAAATTCCTATCTATTGATCAAGGCTGGCCGGTCGAAGTAGAGCACGCGACGGAATTGGCCGAGCGACGCTCCTCGCGGCGCTGCCGTCACGCGGATCGAATTACCGGCTTCAGGAAGATGCCATGCCAGATCTGAAACCCCTTCGATATCCCGACTTCATCTGCATCGGGGCTCAAAAAGGCGGCACGACCTGGCTCGACCGCATGTTGCGCCAACATCCCGACATCTGGCTCCCGCCGACGAAGGAGGTGCACTATTTCAACAGGTTGTTGGAGCGCAGGACGGCCGCCTCGAAAGACGAGACCACAAAGATCGACGCAGCCCGGATGCAATCCATTCTCGCCAGCATGCGCAGAGTTTTGAGCGAAGCAGGAACTCCCGCTGAAAAAATTGCAGAAATCTACTGCCTGAGCCTGATCGGAACACCTGAACCCACGGATGAAACGTATGGCAGAATATTTCAAACGGCACCCGAGAATAGGTTGTGCGGAGAAATAACGCCGAATTACGCCCGGCTTCCGGATGAATCCGTCCTGCACATGCTTCGTCTTCAGCCGAACCTGAAGATCATCTTCATACTGAGAGACCCGATCGAACGGGATTGGTCCCATCTGCGAATGCAGGATCAAAGGGGTGAATTGCAACGATTCGCCCATGCTGAGCGCCTTTTGAGGCCGGCGCTGCGCGGCTATTCCGATTACGCGACGACGATCGAGGTTTTCGGACGCAACGTTACGGCCAAGAATCTTCTAATTCTGTTTTTCGATGAGATTGTGGAGCAGCCCCATAAGCTCCTCAAAGAATTGTGTACCTTCCTCGGCGTCGACTATGCGCGCGCCACGTTCAAAAACGTCAACGAGGTGGTTCATGCGGGCCAACCCAAGCCGATGCCGCCGGAGTTGTACGCCACCCTTCGAGAGAAACTGGCGCCCGTTTACCGAAGGCTGCTGTCTTTGAACCATCCGGTCGTTGAAGAATGGTATCGCAAACACTACGGCGCGCAATCCCCAGCGTCGAATTTGTCGCCGGAAGTCGCCAGCGACTAGCGTGGTATCGCGTGCCGGTCACAGGCAGAAAATCGCAATCCGTCGTGGGCGCATTTTCACCGGCGGTGACATCCGTCGAAGAGCTTGCAATCTGGCTTGCCATTGTTGGGGTACTTTCCGAGCGGTATGGTGATGATCGATTCGAGGAAAAACAGTTCTCTCTTCACAACGGGACGGAAAGTGGCCAGGAGCAGTTCTGCCGATCCATGGCGAGATGGGTCGCTGACCGAAGCCACCGCATTCGAATTCTCGCAGACCAGAGTGACGCTCAGCGGAAGCATGCCCCGCCTGGATTCAACGGCAACCCCCTTCTTCGGGATCGGCGCGATGCGCGCCGCGACCACCTGGCTGGCTGAACTTCTCCGCAGCTACCCGGATTGCGCCATGGCGCCGTTCAAAGAAATCCATTTCTTCGACGTGCGATATGGGAAATACGGGGGGGGCAAGCATTACCGTTCAAAAGCAAAACGACTGGAGATCTTGACCAGGAACGTGGCCAGACGAGTCGCCCGGGTGCGTGGCGAAACCGTTGCCGCGGAAGAAAAGGAGGAAGTTGGTGCAGCCGAAGCGGTTGGAAACGAATTGATGCCCGATCGCCACTCCACTGCCTGGACAGATGAAATCAGAAACCAGTTTTTTGCTCGCGCAGGACTGGACAACGAGCTCCGCCAAATCGCGGATCTCGCGGATTATCTGTCCATCCGCAATGTCGGTTCCTACATTGATTACATCAGGCACCACGCAGCAGGCGCCAGGGCATTTGGAGAGATAACCCCAACCTACGCTTTGCTGCCCGCCGCCGGATTCGCAGAAATCGACGCCTTGTTTCGAGGCGTGCGCTTTATATTCATCATGCGCGATCCAGTCGAGCGACTTTGGTCGCAAGTCCGGTTCAGAGCGGACAGGCCCGAACGGCGCGATGGCAAGAAGGACCCGAATGGCGATTTCCGCAGGGCGCTGCAACGGCCGAATTCCATAGAAGCGTCCAGTTACCAGCGCACGATCGTTGAATTGGAGAGCGTAATCCCCAAGAATCGCATTCTCTACCTCTTCCATGAACTGATGGTTTCGCCGACAGCCGGTCCTGCGGAGATCCGGCGGATAGAGACTGCGCTGGGCCTCAAGGCAGCGGACATCGATCCGAAAATCTTTTCCACTCCCGTCAATCCCTCGGCTCCGGCCAGATTGGATCCGGAGAACGAAGCCGCCGCATTACGGCTCTTTGCACCGGTGTACGCGTTCGTACAACGCCGCTTTGGACGGCCTCCGCTATGGCGCAGTCCGGACGAGCATGGATGTCCTCCTTGACTCGCTTTGGTACGCCCTTCTTCGGCATCGGCGCGATGCGCGCCGGCACAAGCTGGTTGTCGGAGCTTCTTGGAACGCATCCAGATTGCGGAATGCCGCCGTACAAGGAGCTCCACTTTTTCGACGTGCGGTACGGAAAATATAGCGGCGCCGAATATTATCGCGCTAAGGCAAACGGATTGGCGCAATTTGGTCGGAGCGCTGCCCGAAGAATCGAGGCGGCGCTCGACAAAATGGATACCGAGGAAGAGAACGCCACCGCGCTCGAATCGGACACGGACGAGTTGCCACCTGGCGTGGCGTCGAAACCCTGGACGGACGAAATCAGGGAGCAGTTTTTCGCCGAAGCACAACTGGAAAAAAGTCTGGCCCGAATCGCAAAGGTAGTGGATGCTTTTTTCATGCGCGACGTTGCATCTTATGTGGAATATCTGCGGCGCTATGCGGCGGGCGCGACGGCATTTGGAGAGATAACACCGGCGTACAGCCTGCTGCCGGCAGCTGCGTTTGCAGAGATGGACGCGGCGTTTCCCAGCGCCAGATTCATTTTCATCATGCGTGATCCCGTCGATCGGCTTTGGTCGCAAGTTCGCTTTCGCAACGATGTACGACGTGGTCGCAAACTTAGAATAAGCGTAGATCCCAATGACGATTTCCGCAGGGCCTTGCAACGGTGGGATGCCGTCGGGCGGTCCAGTTATCAGCACACGATCGAGGAATTGGAGAGCGTGGTCTCGGTCGATCGAATCCATTATCTCTTCTATGAATCGATGACCTCGCCGGAAACGGGCCCTGCGGAAGTCCGACGCATAGAGGCAGCACTCGGGCTTAGGCCGATAGAAATCGATCAGAATTTTTTTTCCAAGCCAGTTCATGCTGCGCCCCCTGCAACCCTGGACGCGGAAAACGAGGCGACGGCGATACAGCGGTTTGCGCCGGTTTACGCGTTCGTGGAAGAGCGTTTCGGCCGGCAACGGGGATGGCGAGTCCCCGGTGCGGTGACGTAAGTTGTTGAAGCCGTCCTGAGCGGGACACGCATTGTTGGGCACTCACTGCATCGACGCGCGAGCCGCCGCCGTAAGTATTGCGCCCCACGCTTTGTGCGGCGACTGGAACTACACCATCTCGCCGTCCCACCGAAATCAACGCATCGAAACGCAAGTCGAATGATTCATTCATCGATAGCCAGATGTCGAGCAAATATCCACGTCTCAAGAGTGCCTTTGCTTTGCCCTTCTCTCTTCTTCTCTTTTCGTCCGTTCCTTCGCGCGCTGCTTCGTAGTCTCGATGGAACGTTCCATGTCGGCATCGAAATCAACCGGCGGTTTGTCAAACCGGGCGCCGGCCCCCACCAATCCAAAATCCTTCAGAAGCGCCAGAATTCGATCTTCCTTTAGCATCACCGGCTTCATCGACGCAGGTACCCGACCGCCGAGATCGGGAGACCAAAATACGTTGGCGTAGTGCGCAACACCCTCGCTCAGGAGATCGCAAAGCACGTAATTCGGGTGTACACTGTCGGATGTCAGCATCAGAAGATTGTTTGCCTGGCAGGAAAACAAGCGCGAGTGGCACGCCGAGCCCATCGGCGCCACAATCCATTTGTGCCTGTTTACGACAGCGATCTGTTCGACGATGGAGAGAGTTTCGGGATGCACGATCCGAAAGCCCTCACTCTCGAATAACCGCTCAAGACGCGACTCTCCAAGCAGCGCGCGCCTGCTGTTGGGCTTCAGGCGGGCGCGGGAGAGATATACAGGCTGTTCCGTGACGGCCTCCGGCGACGGCACGGCATTTTCGGCGACCCTTTCGCACATCCGCTTGAACTCGACATTCGCCTCGCGCGAAATGGAAAACGCCGACGAGGGTACCGTGACATGATGGAAGCGTGTCGTTCTCTCGATCACTTCCATGCGCTCTGCAAGACCGGGAAGGAATGCACAGAGCGAGCGGGCGAACTCGAGGATCGGCGGCGCCAGGATTATTGCGACCTGATGGCGGGATCCGTCCCAGGCCCATGCGCGGGAAAATGCCTCCAGGAGAAAGTGCCCGAAGTGTCTCGCGTTCGCTCCAAGAAGATAGGCCGTGCGGCCATCCCGAGCCGCACCTTCAAATTTTACCGGTTCGGGCTTGATCTTGTCAGCGAATTCGCCGGCCCCGCGAATCCGCGTCGACGCAGAAACCGGACGATTGTCTGCGTCGAAGACACAGTTCAGTTCCATGCTTCCGGCCATGAAGGCTCTGGAAAATTGCGGTATCAGCCCGTCCGGAATTTCGGCAATGGGCGGTTTTTCGGCGTGAATCGCCAGCCGGTCCCATTTGGTTCTGAGGCTCTGTTCCCCTTCGCTGTCAAAGAAATGCAGTCGTATCCTCCGGTGCGGCGGCGGCATACGTGCGGATTCCTCGTTGAACAACTCCATGTGCCTCATGTTCCGGCCGGATGTCCACGCATCTTAGTTGCGCACAAATTGCCGCGCGACGTCCAGTATTGCATGCCCGTCCACCCCGATGTTGCGCGCCAGAGTCTCGATCGCTGCGAGATCCTGCGCAGTGACAAAAAACATGCTGGGGGCATTCAGGTCCGGACGCGGAAGCTCTATCGCGAATTTCTCGTAAAGAATGCGCCTGTCTTCCGAAAAGAAGTATTCGGCCATCTTCGCTGCTTCCGTTCCGAAAATAAACTGCGACGGTGCTCCGAATTCCGGCGTGTTTCTGAGCTTTCTTCTGATCTTGCGGCTGGTCTCCTCGCCGGGCAACGCACGATTGGCAGCGAGCTTCATGATCATTCCCGCAGGGCTCATTGAAACGTTCATGGTTTGCGTTCGTGGAAGAATTTGGACGGGGAAGCCCACATGCGTCAGAAACCGCTCGACCCAGGACTGTGACGGATGATAATTCAAGGCCGTCACCGTGAAGCCGCTCTTTTCCAGACTGCGAATGATCGGCACAAAGCACAAGGCGCTCGAATAGGCGCACAAGAACTCGTCCGGATCCCGCTTCGCGTTTCCTTTAAGTGTATGATTGTACGCAGAGGCGGCCCACGAAAAGTGCTCGCGGCATGCTACCAGTATCTCGACTTCGGGCGCGGGCGTGCCGATATAGGGAATTATTGCGCGTATGAGCGCGCCGGGATCCACGCGGTGCGGCTGCCAGGCCATCGGAACAAGCGCCTCCGAGCTGATGAGCACATCGCGGCTGTTGTCCTTTGTAAGCGCCCGGATTTCTTCGAAATGTTCGCTAACATCTGTTACACCCGAGTGTCCCACCCGCCTGTCGCCGAAGAAGTTGAATACAAGCTTGTGATGCGCCCCCGCGTATAGAAATTTCTTCGGATAAACCAGCAACGAGCCGTCGTGCTCTCCGAAAACGGACTGTATCGCCGTCGTTCCAGTCTTCATCGGACCGACGTGCACGTAGAGCTTGCGCCGCGACAATTTCATTTCCCAAAAACGTGACGAATGCTTATAACGCCGACACCTGAGCTAGCCAACTGTCTGCGCAAAATACCAGGTATCGAAATTGCCTTTCGAGAGCCAAACCTTCGGGATGGAGTTCCTGCGCTCTGCGCCGGCTCAAGTTCATCGCGACGGATAGAGTGGGGGCGACTAGGTTGCCAGCGCGAAACGCACCTGCTCACGTGCGCGAGGCGCCCTTAACCTCAACGATCGCTCGCAACAAAGCCTTTGTTTCCTGCTAAATCCACTTTTCGTGGCGAATTCGACCCGTTTTTTCCGTAGGTGTCGAGGTCAGGCGGCGGTTCATCGAAAGCAGCGGAATTCCGAACGAGTCTCAAGTCCTTCAAGAAAACGAGAAGTTTCTCCTCCTCGATCACCAAAGGGGAACCGCCTTCAAGGTCGGTCCCGACGGCGGGAAACGAGAATACTTGGGCGTAGTGGGCGGTTCCTTCGCTGAGAAGATCGCATAGCGCGCAATTCGTCTTGAAAGGCATTTCGGCACCACTGTGCATTTTCCCGGTCGGCATCACAAGATTGACCGGCCGGCGTGGGAACAACCTCGTGTGACATGCGGAGCCCAAAAGGCGACACGATCCATTTGTGTTTGTTGAACAGCGCAATCTGTTCGGGTATTGGCAAGGTCTCCGGACGGACGACGCGGAAACCCTCCCTCTCGAAAAACCGTTCGAGGCGCATTTCACCCGCAATGAGGCGGTTCGCAGCCGCGTGCAGGGCCGCCCGCGACAGATTAGAGAGGCTGCTCCGTCATCGGATCAGGCGACGGTACCGTCCGCTCGGCCATGCACTCGCACATCGCCTTGAACTCAACATGAGCGTAACGCGCAGTAGCGAAGACCGGAGATAGCCCCGAGGGGACGTGGCAGTTAAACGCATTCTCGTCGCCAGATTAGAGCCATTGTAACCGCTGCGAGTCACACCACTGCGAAGAACCGTCCGAGCAACCGGCTCACAATCCGCGTCCGTCCGGACAGCCAGAAGGGGCCGTGCCTTCGCATCACTTTTAGCTCCCGCGCGGAGAGAGCGTGCGTGAGTCCCGATTTCCAGATCCGGAGGAGGAACTGTGAGGTTGATACCGCGCTAGCGCTGCTTGCGGAGTCCTCCGGCACAAAAAGCACGGGAATGAACCCCGGCAGAGCGCTCTCACCGCCCAGATTGCGTTCCCGCGCCAGCCGCCGCCACGCGAACAGCTGGTTCGCAGACAACCCGTTTTGCGGTGCGGTTGCCGGCACAAGCCGCGGCGAAGACGAACTTTCCGCGCCCAAATCACCGGTAGGTGGGAATGAAAGACCGCTCGCGGTCTCGCAGATGCGGGGTCGCGGAAGTGACGGCGATGGAGGTTGCGCGGGAATGCCTGCGCGTGACACAATCGCTAGCGCGTCGCACCGAAGCTCTATTTGTCCAAGGAGGCCGAAACCACTTCAATGTCGCGCAACAATCTGGACCTTGTTGCCGTGTCTTTCGTGATTGCCGCCTTGGCCATTTCGATCCATGTTCTCTTATAACTTGCCAAGTCCGGTGGTGGTCCGTCGATCGTCGCATTTGCTCGAACGAGATCGAAGCTTTTCAGCAAGCCCAAAAACTTTTCCTCGTCCAAGACGACCGGCTCATTGAATCCCGGACGCGCACTCGTCCCGAGTTCGGGCCTCCAGCAAACATTTCCGTAATGTGCCGTACCCTCGCTAAGCTGATCGCAAAGTATGTAATTCGCATTGAGTCGTTTCTTGGTGAGCATCAAAAGATTCGTCGGGCGGCACGAGAACAGCCTAGTATGGCATGCCGAGCCCTGCTGGGCGACAATCCACTTGTGTCGGTTGAAAAGAGCGATCTGTTCGGAGACAGGCAGAGTCTCGGGACGAATCACCAGGAAACCGTGCCGTTCAAGAAATTCCTCGAGTCGTCGGGTGCCCAAGAGAGACCGCTTGGCCAGATCAGGAAGTCCGGCGCGAGACAGGAAGAGCGGCTGCTCTGTCATCGGTGTGCTGCGGGGCAACACGCGCCCAGCCATGCGCATGCACATGGCCTTGAATTCCGTGTACGCGGCATGATCAATCATAAAACCCGGGAATGGCACTGTGATATTTGCAAAGCGCGTGGGTGCGGCAACTACTTCGATCTGCTCCGCCAGACCGGGAACGAGCGCATACATGGCGCGCGCAAAATCTCGTACCGGCGCATGCTGCAAAACCGGCACTGTCCCTCCGCCATATTGTTCCCATGCCCAAGCGCGGCAAAGCGTCTCCAGTAAGAAATGGCCGTAGTGCAGCGCGCTTGCTCCCAGGTAATACGCTGCGCGACCATCTTGGACCACCCCATCAAATCTTGTCTCCTTCTTTCCGGCTCCGCGTTCCGCGGGATCTCCCCGAACCCTGACCGAAGCCCCCACTGCTTGATTATCGTTGTCATATACTCCGACCAACGCGTCGTTATGGTGAATGAACGACGGCTGAAGGTCATGCACCAGACCGCCAGGTACTTCCGCGATAGCCGGCTGCTCTTGATGGATCGATAGACTTTCGCATTGCGAACGAATGGGCTCGATGTCTCTGAAAAAGTGAAAACGAATTCGATTGAAGACATCGACCGTTCCCGGTGCTTCGACACTCAGCTCCATTGATTGTGAGAACGCGTCGAGGGTCATATCCGGCGGCCGCTAGGATTTTGTTCCAATTTCAGATTGCAACGCGGCAGGTCCCGAAAGAACGCAATACAGGAATACGACTGTGGGCCGTGAACTTCGATCGACGTCATTCCGTGACCCGCATTTTCATCACGAGGTGAATACACCGAGACCACGGAGCTCCCAACTCCTGCGCCACGTCGCGGGACACGATCGCGCTCCGCTCCTCGCAGAAGAGCTCGCCGCAGTGTTGTGGGTAATTGAAAGGCATACCGGACGGATACGCATTTCGTGCGGTCGACATGAAGATGGCTTCTTTTGGGGGGTCATTTTCCTAGGTTCCCCAGGATATTGGAATGGTTGCGGGGCCAGGATTTGAACCTGGGACCTTCAGGTTATGAGCCTGACGAGCTACCGGGCTGCTCCACCCCGCGTCAACAAGAACGCACTCGCGCACAGTCGCGAAAGCTGCGCGATATAGGACAGACCAAGAAAACTGTCCACTCCCGGGACGAAAACATGAGCGCGGTCGGACACTTGCGATGGCGGGGTTTGGTGTGCGTCCTTTGCTGACCTGGCAGCGACCGACTCTCCCGCGGCTTGAGCCGCAGTACCATGGGCGCTGGGGGCTTTAACGGCCGAGTTCGGAATGGGATCGGGTGGAATTCCCCCGCCAGGACCACCAGGTCGGCAAAGGACGCAACGACACTCAGATCGAGATTGCAAAAGGAGCGCGAAATCAATCGCGCGCCTCGCCTGGACTTGTTTCCAGACATGAAACGGTGCTGGCGTTCAAGCGCCAATCGAGCGATTAGGACCAGTAAGCTCAACGCATTGCTGCGCTTACACGCCTGGCCTATCGACGTGGTAGTCTTCCACGGCTCTCAAGCGAAACCTGGTTTTGAGGTAAGTTTCCCGCTTAGATGCTTTCAGCGGTTATCTCGTCCGCACTTAGCTACCCGGCAATGCGGCTGGCGCCACAACCGGTCCACCAGAGGTGCGTCCATTCCGGTCCTCTCGTACTAGGAATAGCTCCTCTCAAGTTTCGAACACCCACGGCAGATAGGGACCGAACTGTCTCACGACGTTCT
>PKWC01000249.1:0-2280 GCA_003131925.1 Alphaproteobacteria bacterium
AGCCTGTTCGGCGGGAATGACATCTATGTTTTGGCAAAGGTTTCCCAATCCATGCAGCTCCATCTCTCCTCCTGGCCCGAGATCGAGGCCTATCTGGCGAAGTCGGAAGCCATCCTCATTCCGATCGGCTCGACGGAGCAGCACGGGCCGACCGGGCTCGTGGGCACCGACGCGCTGTGCGCGGAATTCATCGGCAAGCGCGCGGGCGAGGAAGCGGGATTTCTCGTCGCGCCCACCTTCAATGTCGGCCAGGCACAGCATCACATGGCGTTTCCGGGAACGATGACGCTCAGGCCCTCCACCATGATCGCAGCGATGGTCGATTGGGCGCGTTCGCTCACCCATCACGGCTTCACACGCCTCTTCTGGCTGAACGGCCATGGCGGCAACATCGCCACGATCAATGCGGGTTTCTCCGAGATCTATCACGCGGGAAGCCTCGAGGGCCGTGCACGCGTTCTTTGCAGGCTGCGCAACTGGTGGGAGCTGCCGGGCGTCGGCGATGTGTGCCGACAGCTTTTCCCGGTGGGCGAGGGACATCATGCGACGCCATCGGAAGTCTCGGTGACATATTACATGCATCCCGAAGCGCAGAAGCAGGCGAAGATGGAGCCGAAGATCGCGCCGCTCGGGCCCATTCACGACGCCGCGGATTACCGCCGCCGCTTCCCCGACGGCCGCATCGGCTCCGATCCCAGCCAGGCGAGCCCGGAAGCCGGCGAAAAGATCACCGCCGCCGCGGTCAAGGCCGTGATCGCCGAAATGCGCCAATTCACCGAGAGTGAATAGTAAAAAGGATTTAACGCAGAGGACGCAGAGGCTTTGCCGAGGACGCTGGGGAAGAACGTTCGCGCGCCGGAGGCGCGCAATAATTTGCTCTGCGCCCACCGCCCATCCTTTGCGTCCTCTGCGTTAAATCCTTTTTTCTCTCTACTCTCGGTGTCCGTGACACCTTGACATGCAGCGAAGGTCGGCCAAGATCGTGACTCCCAGGGGCGCCCGCGCGAGCGGGCTGAGATCGCGGAAGGCGCGAGTCCCTTTGAACCTGATCCGGTTCACACCGGCGTAGGGAGAGGCCCAATGAACAAACCCATCCTGAATGCACGTCCCGTCACCAACGATGTGGTGACGCGCGGGAGCCTGCCGGGCTCGAAGAAGGTCCATGTGAACGGCGTGCCGTTCCGCGAAGTGGCGCTCTCGGGCGGCGAGGCGCCGATGCGGCTCTACGACACGTCTGGTCCGTACACGGACGAATCCGCGCAGATCGACATCGAAAAAGGATTGGCGCCGAGGCGGCGCGGCTGGATTCTCGCGCGCGGCGACGCCGAGGAATATGACGGCAGGGCGCGGCGGCCGGAAGATGACGGGCTGAAGCGCGGCGAGCTGCTCTCCGTGCCGCAATTCGACCGTGGGGCCCGCAAGCCTTTGCGCGCCAGGCCGGAGCGCAATGTGACTCAGCTTCACTATGCGCGCCAGGGACTCATCACCGACGAAATGAAATTCATCGCCGCACGCGAGAATCTCGGCCGCTCGCAATTCCGCGACGGCGAAAGTTTCGGCGCCGCGATCCCTGACGAGATCACGCCGGAATTCGTGCGCAGCGAAGTCGCGCGCGGCCGCGCCATCATCCCCGCCAACATCAACCATCCCGAATCCGAGCCGATGATCATCGGTCGGAACTTCCTCACCAAGGTGAACGCGAATATCGGCAATTCCATCGTCACGTCGGGCGCGGCCGAAGAGGTGGAGAAGCTCGTCTGGGCGATCCGTTGGGGCGCGGACACGGTGATGGATCTCTCGACGGGGCGTCATATCCACACCATCCGCGAATGGATCGTGCGCAACGCGCCGGTGCCGATCGGCACGGTGCCGATCTACCAGGCGCTGGAGAAGGTGGGCGGCGTCGCCGAGGAACTGACCTGGGAGATCTATCGCGACACGCTGGTCGAGCAATGCGAGCAGGGCGTCGATTACTTCACCGTGCATGCGGGGGTACGGCTTGCGCACATCCCGCTGACCGCCGAACGCGTCACGGGCATCGTCAGCCGTGGCGGCTCCATCCTCGCCAAATGGTGCCTCGCCCATCACCGCGAGAATTTCCTCTACACGCATTTCGAGGAGATCTGCGAGCTGCTGGCGCACTACGATGTGTCGTTCTCGCTGGGCGATGGGTTGCGGCCGGGCTCGATCGCGGACGCGAACGACGCCGCACAATTCGCGGAGCTCGAGACGCTGGGCGAATTGAACCGGATCGCGCAGAAGCACGACGTGCAGGTGATG
>PKWC01000249.1:2316-15015 GCA_003131925.1 Alphaproteobacteria bacterium
TGATCGGCTGGTTCGGCACCGCGATGCTCTGCTACGTAACGCCGAAGGAGCATCTGGGACTCCCCGACCGCGACGATGTGAAATCGGGCGTGACCGCCTACCGCATCGCTGCCCATGCGGCCGATCTTGCCAAGGGCCATCCGGCGGCGCGGCTGTGGGACGATGCGATGAGCAAGGCACGTTTCGAGTTCCGCTGGCGCGACCAGTTCGCGCTGGCGCTCGATCCCGAGACCGCGCAGGCCTTCCACGACGAGACGCTGCCGGCGGACGGCGCGAAGGTGGCGCATTTCTGCTCGATGTGCGGGCCGAAATTCTGTTCGATGAAAATCTCGCAGGAAGTCCGCGACGCCGCGCGAGGCGCGAACGATACGCTCACCTCCGCCGAAATCCGCGCCGCAATGGAAAAGAAATCGCAGGAGTTCCGCGCGCGAGGGTCGGAGATCTATGTCCAGAGAAGCGCCGCGGACTAACGACTACTCCGCGGCCAATTTCGCGATAGCGATGCGTTGCGGGCGCGCGAGGTAGTAGGCCACGAAGCCGATCATTACGGCGGTGCCGATGATCGACGGCGCAATCTGGCTGAAGGGCTGAAAGGCGCGCAACAGATTGCCGGCGCCCGCCGACATCATGGCGAAATAGGCCGCCGTCATCTTCACGCCGTGATCGATGGGCCGTATCCGCGCGATCCAGAGATTGCGCCAGAAGGGCCGGGAGAGATCGTAGAACCCCATCGCGGCAAGAAAGGCGCCCGTCGAGATGACGATCATGCCGCTCGTCGTGTGCGGATCGGCGCGCCGCATGAGCACCGCGCTCGCCGCGATCGCGGCTGCCGCAAGCAGAGCGTCGGACGCGCGCGGCCCCGTCCGTTTAATCTGTAGGGCCCGCAAACCCGCAATCAAATCGTAGCCGAAGGCGCAGGTGACCGCGTAAAGCCACAGCGCCGGCCCGAAAAACACATCCGCAATCACGGCCGTCGTCAGCGCGACTGCGGCGAACCCCACGAACCATCGTCCGCCGCGCCTGTGCAGCGGGCCGCCTTTGCGGCTCAGCAGAGGAACAGCACCGGCGCTCAATCCCAAAATTCCCGCACCGACGTGCAGCACAATGTTCATTGTGTGCGAGGAAATAATTTACCTCCTTCTTGTGGAGAGGTGGTCGCATTCCCGAGTCGCTGCCTGCATCAGAGTCGCGTCCGCTTACGTCAGCGGGATGAGTTCGACGATGGGGATCTTCCGCGTCGTGCGGGTTTGATAGGTGTTGTAGTCGGGATAGAGCGCAGCGGCTTCGCTCCAGATTCTGCGGTAGCGCTCCGAATCCGGATCGACGATTTCCACGCGCACGCGCATGCGGCGCTTGCGGATCTGCACATCGGCAACACCGGCAGCTTCGAGGTTCAGGTACCAGTCGGGATGGTTCTGCGCACCGGCAAAGGAGGCGATCAGCGCGAAGCCCTTGTCGGTCGTAATGTAGAGGAGCGGCACGGTGCGGATCGCGCCGGATTTGCGCCCCTTCACGCTCATGAGCAGCACGGGCGCACCGGAAAAACGGCTGCCGATGCGCCCGCCGCTGATGCGGAAGAGAAAATTGTGAACGGCGACGGCCGATTTGACGAAGGCCTTGGGCGGGGGACAGTTTGCCATCGATTGCTCCTCAGCGATGCAGGCCGCCGCCGCGTCCCGTCAACGCGTGGTAGATCAGCAGCACCACGATGGCGCCGATGATGGCGACGAACATCGAGACCAGATTGAAGTGGAACGCGTCGAAGCCCGCAAGCTGGCGGAAGATGAAGCCTCCAACCAGCGCGCCGACGAGCCCGAGCGCAATGTTGATGAAGCAACCCTGTCCACGCTTGTTGACGATCAGGCTGGCGAAGAAGCCCGTGATCAGCCCGAAAAATATCCAGCCCAGAATCGACATGTGCGAATCTCCGATGTGGGATTGTAGAACAGAATTCAACGAGATCGAATTATTTGCGGTCAGCTGTATATTTAACCTCCTCCTTGTGGGGAGGTCGAAANNGCACAGACCCCCACCCGAAATCGCTTCGCGATTTCGACCTCCCCACAAGGTAAAGGGGAAATGCTGTCCGATCGCTCATCGACCAGACGAATTGAGCCCGATCCGGCCTAGCGCGTTCGGCAGCGTTTCGCCAATCAGTTTGAGAAAGTCCGTCTGCAATTCGTGGCGTTGCGTATCGTTGAGATCGTTCTGCGTGCGCGGCCAAAGCGCGCGCGTGGCGTGCAGCCGAGGCAGCGATCCATCCGGCATGATGGCGGGGCGCGAGGCGAGAAGGTTTCCATTCTCCGCATCCATCAGCACGACGCGATAAGACGCGAATGCGCCGAGCCGTTCGCCGCCGTCGCGCAGATCGCGGCGATAGAGGCCGACGCCGCCGACCTGGTGATCGCTATGGCCGATCCCGTCCGCGCGCCAATCCCGGAGTACCAGGAGATAGGCGTCGACGGGGACTTCCGGAATGGGCAATTCGCGGATGTGCCGGCGCAGCGTCTCCCAGGTCCAGGTGTCGAAGTCCTGATGCTCGATCGGGACGCTTTGAACCTTGTAGCGCGCGGAGAGGAGCTTCGTGATCTCGGCGGTGACGGTGTCGTCGATGCTCCAATCGGTGATTTCGAGGAAGCTCGCCTGCGGAGGCGCGATCCATTCGAAGCGCGAGGCGGGCACGCGCTCGAACATGCAGGTGTCGCCGATCGACGCGATGATCCCGATGGATTTGACATGAGCGAGCGTGGGCGTTGGAAGGTGCGCGATGGCATCTCTGACAGTGGCGAGTGCCAGTAAGGCGATCACCCCTGTGCACAAATAAAAGCGTGTCATCGATTGGAAACGCGAGGGACGCGCACTTGTCACGGCACTACCACCACTTTGCCCTGCGCCTTGCGGTCCATGAGGAGGCGGATGGCTTCGCCGGCGCGGGCGAGCGGAATGCGCGCGGAGACATGCGGCTTCAATCTACCTTCGGCGATCCAGCGCGTGATCTCGTGAAGATCGGCGAAGCCCTTCTTCGGATCGCGCGCAACCGCGGCGCCCCAGAATACGCCGACAATACTGCATCCCTTCAGCAGGGTGAGGTTGAGCGGCACGCGCGGGATCTCGCCGGCGGCGAAGCCGATCACGAGATAACGGCCGCCCCAGTTCATCGCCCGAAGCGCCGGCTCGGCATAATCGCCACCTACCGGATCGAACAGCACGTCGGCACCGTTGCCGCCGGTCAAACGCTTGATGTCTTCGGAGAGCGCCTTCTGTTGCTCCTTCGAGAGCCGCCCGGCCGGATAGACGAACCCGTCATCGGCGCCATGCGCTTTGGCGAGCTCGACCTTTTCGGCCGTTGAGGCGCCGGCGATCACGCGCGCGCCGATCGCGTGGCCAATCTCGACAGCGGCAAGTCCGACGCCGCCCGCGGCGCCAAGCACCGCAAGCGTCTCGCCGGATTTCAAAACGGCGCGATCCCTGAGTGCGTGCCACGACGTGCCATAGGTGATAAAAAAGGACGATGCGACCGCGAAATCGAGGCCCTCTGGCATCGCAATGCAGCGCGCGGCGTCAGCGAGCGCTTCCTCGGCGAATCCACCATGGCCGATGGAGGCAATCACGGCATCGCCGGGTTTCGGATTTGTCACGCCTTCGCCGGCCTCTTTCACAATTCCCGCGATCTCGCCGCCCGGCGCGAAGGGAAGCGCAGGCTTGAACTGGTACTTGTCCTGGATCAGCAGCACGTCCGGGAAGTTCACGCCGCAGGCCCTCACCGTGATCGCGACCTGACCTTTGCCGGGCCTGGGGCTCGGCACGTCTTTCACCTCAAGCTCTTCGGGCGGACCGTAATGGGTGCAAAGCGCGGCTTTCATGCGGAATTCCCCTCGAGGACCTTTCGATGGTTCACCCTTCGACAGGCTCAGGGTGAGGCGCTAATCTATGACCTCATGCTGAGCTTGTCGAAGCATGAGATATTGTGGCCGCCATGAAGCGTTTCATTCTCGTCGGCCTCGCTTGGTTGCTCACGCAATCCGCGCAGGCCAACCCGAATTGCCTCGAGATCGGTCAGATCTGGAGCTGGAAGGCGCCGGACCGGATGACGCTCATCGTCGAGGATAATTGGCATCAGAAATTCAAGCTCGGCCTGATGGGTTATTGCGGGCAGCTTCCGTTCAAGCTGACGCTGGGATTCAAATCGATCGGCGGGATCAGCGGTCTGGAATGTCTCTCGAAGGGCGACGAAGTGATCTCGCACGACATCGGCATGCACTACACCTGCCCGATCGCGAGCATCGTTCCCTACACGCCCGCGATGGAGAAGGCCGACAAGGCGGCGGCGGGGCAACAGGGGAGTGGCCATTAGGCCCGTTGCGTTGCCCACCCCTCACCTGCGAATGAGCGGTCGATAGCCCTCGTTCTGCATCCCTCTCCCGCAAGGGGAGAGGGGAAGTTTCCTTCTGACTTTCTCGTTCTGATGCAGGACTCCGATTTCCCTCTCCCCCTGTGGGAGAGGGATGCAGGTACGTGCAGTGAAATCTGTTCGGGCGCGGGTGAGGGGTCGACGTGCCTCGCGTCAGTTGACATTCCCCAGAACCGGTAACGGTGCTTCAAGCAGAGCCGCGGCCGGGCGTCGTTCGCCGACGATTGCGTTGCGCGTGTTGAGGACGGGCGCGATGATGATTTCGCGCACGGCGTCGCGATCGGGGAGCAATCCCATCCTGTCGAGCAGAAAAGCGATCGCCGTTTCCGCGGCGCGGCCGGCGCCGTCGTCGATCTTGAGTGCGATGCCGAGCCCATGCGCGGGGACGATCGCGGCGTAGACGCCTTCCGCACCGGTCTTGACCGCAACGCGCCCTTTTCCCGCGCGCATCAACGCGGTGCAGATGCGCGCCGTTCCAGCCACAAGCTCCGGATGCGCCATCATTGCTTTGACGATACGACCCGAGGCAAGCGCGCTCGGCGCGGAAAGCGCGCCCGGTGTCGCCAATTGCGCGAGCGCGCGCGCAAACGCCACGAGAGGGATGGCAAAATTCGGCGCCGCGCAACCATCGACGCCCCATGGCAGTTCGCCGGCGATCTCGGCCAGTTCGCCGAGCGTTTTTGCGACCGCCTGCTGCACGGGGTGATCGCGGCGCTCGTAGCCGACAACGGAAATGTTCCAGTGTTTTGCCAGCGTGAGAAATCCCGCGTGCTTGCCCGAGCAGTTGTTGTGGATGCGCGAGGGTTTCTCGCCGCGGCGGACCATGTCCTCCCACACAGGTTCGTACCGCGGAGGATGCGGGCCACAGGCGAGGTCGCTTTCACCAAGACCCAATCGCGCCAGCCACGACGCGACGCGGTCCGTGTGCATCGGCTCACCGGAGTGGGATGCGCAGGCAAGCGCAATCTCCTCGTCGCCCAGTCCGAACGCGTCGGCCGCGCCCGATTCCACCATCGGCAGAGCCTGGATCGGCTTGAGCGAGGAGCGGGGATAGGCGGGGACGTCGATGTCTCCCAGCGAGAAGAGCACGTCTCCCGCTGCGTCGGAGATTGCGACGGCGCCGCGATGAATGCTTTCCACGCGCCCGCTGCGGGTGACCTCGACAAGTACCGGGTTTTCCACGACTCGCTCCCGCCGGATGGGCTGCGTACTTAACGCAAGCCGCGAGGCGATGGGCAGATTTTTCTTCGCCCTTCAGCAGGCTCACCCTTCGACAGGCTCAGGGTGAGGAACGATTCCTCATGCTGAGCCTGTCGAAGTATGAGCTTGTCGAAGCATGAGGATTCGGACTAGCACGTCCCCCTATGACGCCTGCCCTCTCGATCTCGCATCTGCGCAAAGTGTATCGCCGCGGCACGGTCGGCATCGAGGAACTCTCTCTCGACGTGGCGCCGGGGGAGTTCTTCGGCTTTCTCGGTCCAAATGGCGCGGGCAAGACCACGACCATTCATTGCGTGACGGGGATCGCGCGGCCCACCTCGGGCCGGATCGAAGTGTTCGGCGTCGATGCGGTCCGGAACTATCGCGAAGCAAGACGGCTGGTCGGACTCTCGCCGCAGGAATTCAACGTCGATCCGTTCGCAAATGCGCGGGACATCGTCAGCTGGATGGGCGGTTACTACGGCATGAAGGCAGAGGAGCGGCGGGCGCGCACCGAGATGCTGCTGGAGAAATTCGATCTCGCCGTCCACGCGAAGAAAAGTTTCCGGGAACTCTCAGGCGGTCTCAAGCGCCGCGTCATGCTGGCGCGCGCCATGATCAACGATCCGAAACTTCTGATCCTCGACGAGCCCACCGCCGGGGTCGACGTCGAACTGCGCCGGGATTTGTGGCGCTATCTGCAGGAGATGAATCGCGACGGCAAGACGATCTTCCTGACGTCCCACTATCTCGAAGAAGTGGAGCGGCTGTGCCGCAACATCGCGATCATTTCGGACGGGCGCATCGTGCGCCAGGGGCCGAAGGAAGAGTTCGTGAACGAGCCCGGTGGTCTCGAAGCCGCCTATCTGCGGGCGACGGGCGCGGAGCCCAACCACGTGCCGGCGCCCGCCGCATGAGCGCGAAAGCCCCGCTGGTCAACTGGATCGGGCTGTGGACGATCATCCGCCGCGAATGGACGCGGCTGATGCGCGTGCCGATCCAGGCCTTCCTCGCGCCCTGGATCTCGGCGCTGCTGTTCATCTTCATTTTCGGCTTCGTGGTGGGCGGGCGCATTTCCCAGATCGGCGGGCACCGCTACATCCAGTTCGTGCTGCCCGGCATCCTGATGATGAACATTGTCAATGCGTCTTTCCTGCAATCCTCCTCTCAGGTCTATTTTTCGCGCTTCCTGCGCTATGTCGAGGAGACGCTCGTTGCGCCGCTTTCCTACGCGGAAATGATTGCGGGTGTCATCGCTGTGGTGGTCGTGCGCTCCGTCATCACGGCGCTCGGGATACTCGTCATCGCAGCCTTCTTCGGCGCGACTTCGATCGACGGCGTGGCGGAATTCGTGTTCTGGATCGTTTCGGTCTCCATGGTGTTCGGGCTGCTCGGGATCGTCATCGGGTTGTGGGCCAACAATTTCGAACAGCTGACCATCCTGAACATCTTCTTCATCACGCCGCTGTCCTTCGTGGGTGGCGTTTTCAACACCGTGGCCATGCTCCCGCCCTGGCTGCGCTGGATCGCGTATGGCAATCCGTTTTTCTATTTCATCAATGGGCTGCGGCACGCGATGATTGGTTTCACGGAGGCATCCGAGGCCCTAGGCGTCGCGATCGCGCTCGGTCTCGCCGTCCTCATGAGCGCGATCGTGTGGCGGCTCTATGCGGTCGGTTACGGATTGCGGGAGTAGGAAGGAGTGCCGATGCAGGATCGCCACGCTACGGCCGCGATCATCGGCGCGGGCGACTTCATCGGATCGGCGGTCGCGCGCCGCTTCGCCAAGGAGGGCTACACAATCTTCGCGGGGCGGCGCAACGCGGACAAGCTCGCGCCGCTCGTTGAAAGCATCGAAGCTGCAGGCGGAACATGCGTGGCGCGCGGCATGGACGCGCGCAGGGAGGAGGAAGTTGTCCGCTTCCTGCAGGCAGCCGATCATGCCGCGCCGCTCGAAATTTGCGTCGTCAATCCGGGCGCGAATGTCAATTTTCCCATACTCGAAACGACCGAGCGCGTGTTCCGGAAGGTGTGGGAGATGGCCTGCTATGCGGGCTTCCTCGCGGGACGCGAAGCCGCGCGGCTGATGCTGCCGCATGGAAAGGGAACGATCCTCTTCACCGGTGCGACGGCGAGCTTGCGAGGCGGCATCGGTTACGCGGCCTTTGCCAGCGCGAAATTCGGCCTGCGCGCGGTGGCGCAGAGCATGGCGCGCGAACTCGCACCGAAAAACATTCACGTGGCGCATCTGATCATCGACGCGGGCGTCGATACGGCTTTCGTCCGCGAACGCATCAAGGCGCGGGGCGGCCAGGACGCGCTCGACCGGCTCGAACCCGATCAGCTGATGAATCCGCAATCCATCGCCAACGCCTATTGGCAGCTGCACGTGCAAACGCGGGACGCGTGGACGTTCGAACTCGATCTGAGGCTATACCGGGAGCCATGGTGATGGGTCACGCGGAATTCCTCTTCGATTTCGCAAGCCCCAACGCCTATCTCGCGCATTGCGTGATTCCGGAGATTGAAAAGCGGACCGGCGCGCGGTTCACCCATGTGCCGGTCCTGCTCGGGGGCCTCTTCAAGCTGACGGGCAACAGGTCGCCGATGGAGGCGTTTGCCGGCGTCAAGAACAAGCTGGAATACGAGGAGCTGGAAACGCGCCGATTCATCGCGCGCCACAACGTCTCACGGTTCCAGTTCAATCCCTTCTTGCCCGTCAACACCCTCACATTGATGCGCGGCGTCGTTGCCGCGGAGAGGGCGGGATTTCTTCCGCGTTATATCGAGGCCATGTTCCATCATATGTGGGAGGCGCCAAAGAAACTGGACGATTCCGCCGCACTCGCCGATGCATTGACACAAGCCGGATTCGACGCGGCGGCTCTGCTCGCCTCGGCCGGCAGCCCCGAAGTCAAGCGGCGACTGATCGAGAATACCGAAAATGCGGTCGCCCGCGGCGTTTTCGGCATTCCGAGTTTCTTCGTCGCCGGCGAGCTTTATTTCGGCAAGGACCGCCTGCGAGACGTGGAGGAAGCGCTTGTTCGAGCCGCCTCGCACTGACCGGACGCACGCGCGAACCTCTGCCCCTGTTGCAGGGCCTGCCAGGTCATAGTAAGGCCCGATTTCCCTGCGAGCAGACGTGCTGCGGGCGTTCCGACTATCGCCATCCGAGGAGCTTTTCATGACCCTGTCGCGCATTGCTTTTGGTCTGCTGTTGGGCGGAGCTGCGCTCGGGCAGGCGATTTCCGTCGCCTCGGCCGACCAGCCGGAGATATTGGGCGTGTTCAAGGACTGGACGGCCTACAAAACGGGGGTCGGGGACGCACGGGTCTGCTACGCCTTGTCGAAGCCCATCCAGTCCGAGCCTCGGAAGCTCAAGCGCGACGCGCCTTATTTCCTCATCAACGACTGGCCCGGCCGCAATGCGAAGGCGGAACCCGAAATCGTGCCCGGCTATGTGTACAAGGAGGCCAGCGAAGTCACCGCCCAGGTCGGCTCGGACAAATTCCAGCTTTTCACCAAGAACGACGGAGGGGCCGGTGGCGCCTGGGTGGAGGCGCAGGCCGACGAAGCGCGTCTGATCGATGCCATGAAGGCGGCGTCGCAGGCGTCCGTGACCGGGACCTCGAAACGCGGGACCATGACCCGCGACACCTACTCGCTCGCCGGGCTTTCCGACGCACTCGACAAGGTTCACCAAAGTTGCGGCATGTGAGCGGTGCGAGTGACCATGCGTCGCTGATCGGCTCCGGCCGCAAGCAGCTGCAGGAGATTCTGGCCGGAGAGGGCATCGCTGCCAAAGAAGCGCAGATGCGCGCGCGCCAGCTGCAGAACTGGATCCACGTTCATGGCGCGCGCGACTTCGCCCACATGACCAGTCTGGTGAAGGGATTCCGCGCCTTCATGACGGAGCGGTTCACGCTCGCCCGGCCGGACATCGTGACCGAACAGATTTCCGCAGACGGTACGCGTAAATGGTTGCTGCGTGCCGGCCCCGGCATCGAGTTCGAGACGGTGTTCATTCCGGATGCCCATCGTGGCACGCTTTGCGTGTCCTCGCAGGTCGGCTGCACGCTTAACTGTCGCTTCTGCCACACGGGCACGCAGAAACTCGTGCGCAATCTGACGCAAGCGGAGATCGTGGGGCAGGTGATGGTCGCCCGCGACGCGCTGGGCGACTGGCCTTCCACGGCGGCGCGGCGGCAAATCACCAATGTGGTGATGATGGGCATGGGAGAGCCGCTCTACAATTTCGAGAACGTGAAGGATGCGCTTGCGATCGTGACGGACGGCGACGGATTGGCGCTCTCGAGGCGACGCGTCACGGTTTCTACAGCCGGCGTGGTGCCTATGATCCCGCGTGCGGGCGCGGAGATTGGTTCGGCGCTTGCCATTTCGCTGCACGCGGCGCGCGACGACGTGCGCGACGTTCTTGTGCCCCTCAACCGCAAATATCCACTCGCGGAGCTCATGGAAGCTGCGCGCGCCTATCCCGGGCTCTCCAATTCGCGGCGCATCACTTTCGAATATGTGATGCTCAAAGACGTGAACGACAGCCTCGCCGATGCGCGCGATCTCGTGCGCCTGGTCCGCGGCATCCCGACCAAGATCAACCTCATTCCTTTCAATCCCTGGCCGGGTGCGCCTTACGAATGCTCGCCCTGGGAGCGGATCGAGAAATTCGCCGAGATCGTCAACCGTGCGGGCTACGCCTCGCCGGTGCGCACACCGCGCGGCCGCGACATCATGGCGGCGTGTGGTCAGCTGAAGAGCGAGAGTGTGCGCGAGCGTGCGAGCGCCCGCCATGCGCAGATGCGCTCCGCCGAACTCGCGCGAATGCCCGGCTGAGCAGGATTGAACTCAGGATGTGAAGGAAGGTACGCCGGGATAGGCGTCCAGAACCGGTCCCAATGCCGCCTTAAGCGGCCCAAGCCACGGTTCGTAATTCCGCCACTGGGCGACGGACTCGCTGGACATCGGCTGCCGCACCTGCTCGGAACTCACCGAATTCATCGCGCGCGTGTTGGTGTGGAATTCGAGGCACGCGTGCTCGAACGGGAGGCCGAGATGCGCAAGCAGCCGCCGGATCTCCTGTTCCGGATTGCCGACGAGCGCTTCGTAGAAGACGCGGTGCACGCGGCCCGGCAGCACCGCATCGAAATGTGCCATAAATTCCACGTAATCGGCATAGGCGCGGCCGAGTTCGTTGAAACGGTTGGCGAAGAGCGCGCCCATTTCGAAATTGGCGCAGAAGTTCGACCAGCAGCAGCCGAGCGGATGACGCCGCACATCGATGATTCTCGCGTTCGGAAGGATCAGGCAGATCAGGCCAAGGTGAAGGAAATTGTACGGGTTCTTGTCGATGAAGAACGGCAGGCCCGGGCGGCGGCGAAACCTCGTGCTTTCGAGATAGTCTTGTCCGAGCCTTCGCAAGGTCGCGCCGTCGAGCATGCCGAGGACAGCCGGGTAATCGACGCCTTTTTCGCGGGCAATCGTTTCGCCGAGATGCTCGGCCATGAGCGTGATGTCAGGGAGTTCTGCGGTCGCTTCAATCGCCGAATGGCTCGTCAGTATCTGTTCGACAAGCGTGGAGCCCGCCCGCTGCATGCCAATAATGAAGATCGGCTCGGGGGAGTCGGAACCGAAGTCTGGGCGTGCCTCAAAGAACGCGCGCGTAAACAGCGCTTTGCTTTTCGCAACGTTCAT
Source organism: Alphaproteobacteria bacterium (assembly GCA_003131925.1). GTDB lineage: Bacteria > Pseudomonadota > Alphaproteobacteria > Micropepsales > Micropepsaceae > Rhizomicrobium. The sequence continues at coordinate 13,637 of PKWC01000249.1, forward strand.
GGAGAGCCAATCGGATTCGTAGCTTATGGTAAGGCGCTTGCCGGCGTTGGCCCGGGCGTAGTTGTCGAAGGATCTCGCGAAATTCTTCTGGTCGGCGTGGGCTTTTCCCAGCGCGAAGTGCAGATACGTCCGGTCGGTGCCGATGGTTTCGCGGCGTGAAATCCGGGATTCCATCGCAGAAATATCGGCCTCGGAGAAACGCCATGTCTTCAGGTCGGCAAGGCTCCACCAGGCGCTGCCGCAGGACGGATTCAGCGATATTGCGCGCTGAAAGGCATCGATCGCTGCATGGCGCTCGCCGACGCTCCGTAAGGCGTGGCCATATTTGACCCAGAGTTCCGATGAATTCGGATGGCCTTCGGCCAATTGCCGGCGGCAATGCATCGAATCGCGATGCCGTCCCATCGCCGTCAGGATCGCCGCCTTGAGACCGAGATAGAGAACATTTGGCGGATCGCCCGCCAGAAGCTGTTCCAGTTGCGCAAGCGAAGCATCGAGACGGTTCAGCTGATAAAGCGTACTCGCGTAACTGAAGCGCGCGCCGTCGTAAGCGGGGGCCCGCTCCAGGCATTCCATCAGCAGCGCCAGCGTTCTTCGTTTCTCTCCGAGCTTCAGCGCGGTTTCCGCTTGGAGATGAAGCGCACTCGGGTCACCGGGATGTTTTTCGAGATACTTGGAAAGCAGCCGGTCCGACTCGGCGGCATGGTTGTTCTTGAGAGCTTCGGCCGCTTCCTTCAGCCGCGGATTGCGCAGCGGCCGCTTCTGGCGCAGCGCCGTTGTCGCCGCCTTGACGATTTCGCCTTCGTCCGCCGCCGCAGAAACGGGGTGCTGCCGATCCAAAGCCAGAGCCATGGGACAAATCTATGCGGTCGGGTTGCGCAAGGAAACCGCCTGCTGGATATGAGGCAGCGGCGATTGGACCGCGCTGCACATCCCGATATAAACGTCACCTCCGGCGCAACAGGAGCAGTTGGTGACAGAGCAGCGCGCAAAGAAGGTCGTGCTCGCCTATTCGGGCGGCCTCGATACCTCTATCATCCTCAAATGGCTGCAGAACGCCTACGGCGCGGAGGTCGTCACCTTCACAGCCGATCTGGGGCAGGGCGAAGAGCTCGATCCCGCCAAGGCAAAAGCCGAACTCCTCGGCGTCAAACCGGAAAACATTATTGTCGAGGATTTGCGGGAGGAATTTGTCCGCGACTATGTGTTTCCGATGTTTCGCGCCAATGCGCTTTACGAAGGTGCTTACCTGCTGGGCACCTCGATAGCGCGACCGCTGATTGCCAAAAAACAGATCGAAATCGCCGAGAGAACCGGCGCGGATGCGGTGGCCCATGGCGCAACGGGGAAAGGCAACGATCAGGTCCGCTTCGAGCTCG
>PKWC01000061.1 GCA_003131925.1 Alphaproteobacteria bacterium
CGGTCCGGTGCTGGCCGCGATGACTTTCCGAACGCCCAGTGAGGCCGTCGAGCTTGCCAATAACACTGCATACGGTCTTGCAGCGTGCGTGTGGAGCGAGAGCATCAATGTTGCGCTTCACGTCGCGGCGCAGCTTAAGGCCGGAGTTGTATGGGTGAATTCCACGAACTTGTTCGACGCCTCCGTCGGATTCGGCGGCTATCGCGAAAGCGGATACGGCCGCGAAGGTGGCAAGGAAGGCTTGCTTGAATACCTGGAGCCCCTGTGGTTCAAGCATGCGCCTGCTTTGCCCGCTACCCCAGTTGAAGTTAACAATTCGCATGCGGACACGGAGCCAGCGATCGATATCGACCGCACCGTGAAACTGTACCTTGGAGGCAAACAGGCTCGGCCGGATTCTGGCTACAGCATGGAGGTTCGGGATAAAGGCGGCCGCCTGCTCGGCGAAGTGGGGCTGGGCAATCGCAAAGATATTCGCAACGCTGTGGAAGCGGCTCGCAAGGCTGAAGCATGGGCAAAGGCTACGGCGCACAATCGTGCGCAGATTCTGTATTACTGCGCGGAGAACCTCGCCCAGCGCCGTAGTGAGATCGCAAATCGACTTGCGGCGGCCGTCGGAGAGAAGCAAGCCGAGGCTGAAGTCGAACTTGGAATCGAACGCATTTTTTCGTATGCAGCGTGGGCCGACAAGTTCGACGGCGCCGTCCACAATCCACCGTTCCGCAATATCGCAATTGCGATGAACGAGGCGATTGGAACTGTTGGAGTGATCTGCCCCACCGAGGCTCCCCTGCTGGGTTTCCTGTCACTCGTGCTGCCGCTGCTCGCCGCCGGCAACACGGTAACTGCCGTTCCGTCGGAGAGATATCCTCTTATCACTGGCGACCTCTACCAGCTTTTCGACACCAGTGATTTGCCCGGAGGAGCGCTGAATATCGTGACGGGCTACGCCTCGCAGCTCCTGAAAACACTCGCGGAACACGACGACCTCGACGGAATTTGGTGTTACGGAGACGAAGCTACCGCTGCGGCCGCGAAGGCGATGTCCACCGGAAACTTGAAGCAGGTCTGGACGAACGAGGGCCGCGCCATCGACTGGTTCAACCCGAAGCAGGCGGAAGGCCGCTGGTTCCTGGAGCACGCCACTCAGGTAAAAAATATCTGGGTTCCATACGGCGAGTAGTCGTCGGGCGGCAAACGCGATTTGCATTTGTTCCAACCCGGCGCTAGCATACCCCTCGCAAGTGCTTCATCCTTTCCGGCAAGTGTTTGTCTGTTTCACCAAGGAGGACCTATGGGCATCGCAGTTTCCCCTCAAATTCATCCCCACGTCGCGGAGTTCATCGACCAGCCACGAAAAATGTTGATCAATGGCAGGTGGGTCAACGCCGCCTCTGGCAAAACGTTTCCTACTTACAATCCCGCGACCGGCGAAGTGCAGGCAACGGTTCCCCTCGCGAGCCGGGCCGAGATGCGCAGTGCGGTCGAGATTGCCGCAAAGGCGTTTCGCGAATGGTCCTCGGTGAATCCGCAGCGTCGCGCCCGGGTCATGTTCAAATTCAAGGCGCTCGTCGAGAATAACATGGACGAGCTCGCGCATCTGCTGTCGAGCGAGCACGGCAAGGTCATCGCGGACTCCAGGGGCGACATTCAGCGTGGGCTCGAAGTGATCGAGTTCGCCTGCGGAATTCCTCATCTCATGAAAGGCGAGTACACCGAAGGCGCGGGTCCCGGCATCGACATCTACTCGATGCGGCAGCCTCTGGGCGTCGTTGCTGGCATAACGCCGTTCAACTTCCCCGCCATGATCCCCATGTGGATGTTCGGCGTCGCGATCGCGTGCGGCAACACCTTCATCTGCAAGCCGAGCGAAAAGGACCCGAGCGTTCCGGTGCGCCTGGCGGAGCTGTTCATGGAGGCCGGCGCGCCGGCGGGCGTGCTCAATGTCGTGCACGGCGACAAGGAAGCCGTCGACGCCATTCTCGAAGACCCCGATCTCCAGGCGGTGAGTTTCGTCGGCTCGTCAGCCGTCGCCGAATACGTGTATTCGCATGGAACTGCGCGCGGGAAACGCGTGCAGGCGATGGGCAGTGCAAAGAATCACGCCATTATCATGCCGGACGCCGATCTCGACCAGGTGACGAACGAATTGATGGGTGCGGGTTACGGTTCGGCGGGCGAACGCTGCATGGCGATTTCGGTCGCCGTCCCGGTCACCGACAAACTCGCCGATGCGCTTGTGGAACGCCTAAAGCCGCGCGTTGAATGTCTCAAGGTCGCGCCGCCCACCGATCCCGATGCGGACTACGGTCCCATGGTGACCGCAGAGCATCGCAAGAAAGTGCTTTCCTCCATCGAGCTTGGTGTGAAAGAGGGCGCGGACCTCGTGGTCGACGGACGGGGCTTCAGCCTCCAGGGTTACGAGAACGGATTCTTCCTCGGGGGTTCGCTGTTCGATCGGGTCACGCCAGAGATGAAGACCTATCAGGACGAGATTTTCGGGCCGGTTCTACAGGTGGCGCGCGCGCCCGATTTCGAAGCGGCGCTCGCGCTTCCCTCGAATCACCAATATGGCAACGGTGTCGCGATCTTCACCCGCGACGGCGATTCCGCCCGCGAGTTCGCGAGCAAGGTGAAAGTCGGAATGATCGGAATCAACATTCCCATTCCGGTGCCGCTCGCCTATCACACGTTTGGCGGCTGGAAGCGGTCGGCGTTCGGCGACGTGAACCAGCACGGCCCGGAGGGCGTGCGATTCTTCACGCGCATCAAGACCGTCACCCAACGCTGGCCCAAGGGCGGCTTGCGCGAGCATCCCGAATTCAACATCCCGACAATGATATGACCCGCGAACGGACCGCAGCGAATGTCGTCATCTGACCTTGCCGAGACCCGGCGCGCCTTGCGGCGCGAATGGCTGATCGCCAGAATTGTCGTCATAGGCGGATTTGTCATCGCCATTGCGGCAGGGGCCTGGTTCGGCGTGATCGTTCCCGATGTCATCAGACCGAGGCAGGAGCACGCCGCGCTTGTGAACCGCATCACGAATCTTCTCAACGCAGAGGCGAAGATTTGCACCATGGCGCTCGCCAGCGCGAAGAATTTCGGCATCGTTCCGCAATACGGGCAGCTCGCCACCGCCAAGCTCGGCCTGACACGCGTGCAGGGCCGGTATCTCTGTATCGCAACGACCAGCGCGGCGAAATACGTCCTGGCGGTGGATCTGGTCTGCCGCGAATTGAAGAATCCGCGCTGCACATCGCTCTACAATGTGATGCAAGCGGACGGCACTCTACTTTATCAACGACAGAGCTGATCGCTGAATCAGACGTTCTTCAAACCTCCCAGCCGGCAGATGTACTTCCATTCCACATTGCCGACGGGCTGAACGGAAAGCCTCGAAAACTTTACCAGCACCATGTCCGCGAGTTTCGGATCGTGCTTCGCCTGTTCCAGCGTGACGGGCTTCGGAACATCCGTCACAGCCTTCACGTCCACCAATCCGAAGCGACCGCTTTCATCGCTGGGATCGGTGCGATACTCCCCGATGACTTCCACGATGCCGACGATGCGGCGCTCTTCTCCGGAATGATAGAAGAAACCCCGGTCGCCTTTCTTCATCGCTTTCATGTTGTTGGCCGCCTGGTGATTGCGCACGCCGCTCCACGGTTCGCCCTTCGCGCCCTTTGCCTTCTGCTGGTCCCACGACCAACTCTCGGGCTCGCTCTTCAACAGCCAGTATTTCATCAGAATTCCGCCTTGCAGTGATTGGCCGTCGCTTTCCATAGGTGAAGTTCGACGTGTGAGAACAGCCCCGCTCTGGCGTAAGGATCGCCTTCCTGCCAACTTCGGGCCTGGCCTATATCCGCCGCCTCGATGATGATGAGGCTTCCGATCATGTCCCCATTCGCATTGAGGAACGGGCCGCCCAGTTTCACCACGCCGGTCGCCCGCGCATATTCGAAATGTGTCGCACGGGTCGCCATGCGCAATGCGAGCGAGTCTTCCTTGTCCATGGCCGTGATGACGAACAGCATGTGATTCACTCCATCTTCAACGGACGCGACATCAGCCGAGGCAGCGCTTCGCCCGGCGCTGTCTCTCCGTTGAGAATATCGGCGAGCGTCTGGGCAATAGGCAATTCGATCCCGAGACGCGTGGCCCGCTCGACGAGGGCCGGCGCCGTCTCAACGCCTTCGGCCAGCTGTGCACCCGGAGCACGCAACTCGGAAAGAGTCGTCCCGCGCCCGAGCGCGAGGCCGAAGGAGAAATTTCGTGAGGTCGGACTGGTTGCGGTGAGCACCAGATCCCCCAGACCTGAAAGGCCCATCAATGTTTCTGCCTGTCCCCCGAGCGCGCGGCCGAGCCGGCGCAACTCCGCAAAGCCGCGCGCCAGCATCGCGGCACGCGCACTTTCGCCGAGCCCAAGTCCGGCGACGATCCCGCATCCGATCGCATAAACGTTTTTCGCCGCCCCACCCAGCGCCACGCCGACCAGATCCTCACTGGCATAAGGGCGAAAGGCCATCTGGCCCATGCTCGCCTGAAGGCGGCGCGCGACAGGCGCATGCGCCGCGATCGTCACCGCCGTAGGCAATCCCTCGGCCACGTCACGCGCGAAGGATGGACCGGAAAGAATTGCCGGCTCCGCGTCGGGAACCGTTTCGGCCAACACTTCGGTCATGAGTTTGCCGCTTTCGCGCTCGATGCCCTTCATACAAAGAACGAGCGGCGCGGCGGATCGCGGGCGAAACCCGGAAAGGACTTCGCGGGTCTGTTGAGCCGGAACCACAGCAAGAACCGCATCTGCTTCTGAGGCCGCCGCGCGCTCGACGGTCAATTCGATGCCGGAAGGCAGTTCGACGCCGGAAAGGAAACGCGCATTCTCGCGTTTCAATGCCATGGATTCGGCAAGCGTCGGGTCGCGCGCCCACAAGATGACTGAGCGCCCGGCACGGGCCGCGACCACCGCAAGGGCCGTACCCCAAGCGCCGGCTCCGAGAATGCCGATATGCTGGTAAGGCTCCGCGCCCTGGTCGTTCTTGGTCATTCGATCGCTTGACGTCACGCTGTTGCGAAGATTGAACGGATTGTTGATTATTCAGAAAACTCCACTATGTTTGGATGGAAAAAGAAACAAACGTCCGGGAAGCGGAACGACCCATGACCGAAAAGAACACCGTACGCTGCCAGATTGTCGAGGCCGCGAAAAAGAGGTTTTCGCATTTTGGGTACGCGAAAACCACCATGGCGGAAGTTGCGGCGGATTGCAGCATGTCGCCGGGCAATCTTTATCGCTTCTTTCCGGGAAAGCTCGACATCGCCGAATCGATCGCCACGGAGGACTACGAAAAACACCTGGAGGCATTGCGAAAACTCGCCGTCGCGCCGAACCGCACCGCCCGCGAGCGCTTGCACGATCTTCTATTCGAGGAATTGCGCCGTACCTATCACAAGCTGGAAAAGGATCCGCGAGCCTACGAGATGGCGACGGTGATCGCGCACGAGCGGCCGCAATATGCCAATTGGATGCTGGCGAACGAGCGAAAGATACTGGTGCAGCTGTTCGACGAGGCCGAGCAGCGGGGCGAATTTGCAATTGACGACAAGGAAATTACCGCCGAAATGATCCAGTCTGCGACGATGAAGTTCCGTTATCCGCAGCTGTGGTCGAAGCTCACGCTTCCCAAGCTCGAGCGCGAGCTTGACGGCGTGCTCAAGCTATTGGTCAATGGTCTTTGCCCCGGCCAGACTTCCAGCGCCGGCAGCGAAGCGGCAGCCTGAACCGCTCTCATGACTCGCGTTCTTGCACTGTTTCTTGCCCTGGGCCTAGCGGCCGTCTCCCTGGACGCTGCGCCGATCACGCCGCCCAGCGGATTCAGCGAAGCAGACCGTGCCGATCTCGAGAGGGTCAGCAACGCGCTCAACGCGATTCATACCCTCGAAGGAACGTTTGTGCAGATCGGCCCGGAAGGGCAGGTCGATCAGGGCAGGTTTTTCATCCAGAAACCCGGACGCATGCGATTCGAATATGCGCCCCCCAACCCAACGCTGGTTATCAGTGACGGAAGATGGGTCGCCGTCGAAAATACGAAGCTCAACACAACGGATCGGTACGCGCTATGGACGACGCCGCTCGATCTGATTCTCGGCGACGATCTTGACCTGCGCGACAACCCGCAGATCGTCGGCGTCGAGCACCAGGAAGGTCAACTGGTCATCGATGCGAAGTCGCATAGCGGACGCGTCAACGGCAATATATCGCTGGTCTTTTCGGAACCGATGCTTGCGCTCAAGCAATGGACCGTCACGGACGCCCAGGGATTGTTGACGACGGTTTCCGTCAGCAATCTGAAGACGGATGTCGCGCTCGCTCCCGAACTCTTCGTCATTTCCGGACGGCCGGCTTCGGCAACGAAAGCGGAATAGCCGCCCACCGTTCATCGTAAATCCCTGCGGAAATCAGGGACCGTTCACGTCAAATGCTATCGCAGCTTGCTCGCGCCTCTGCGCCCATGCTAGGCCCACGCCCGAAAGCCGTTTCCCATGTCTGCCCGCCCTCTCATCGTCGGAATCCCGTGCGACCATCGCATGGTTGGCGCTCACCCCTTTCATATGGTGGGCGAGAAATACATTGCGGCCATCCGCGATGCGGCCGAAGCTTTGCCGCTGCTCATCCCGGTATTGCCTCAACCGATACCGGCCGGCGAGTTGCTTGCGTCCATGGACGGGTTCCTGTTCACCGGCTCACCTTCCAACGTTTCGCCACAACTCTACAATGGCGCGGCGCAGCGCGGAAACATCGCCGGGATCGGGAAGGGGAAACCGAGTAACGTCAGCGCGCACGCATCTTCTCCAGTCGTTCGGCGATCATTCGCGAGGGGTCATAAAGAGCTTGGCGGACAGAGGTCAGATGTCTTGCCAGTAGAATAAGCAATCCACGAGAAGGCAAGCGGAAATTTTCGGCCGAAGCGTCCATAGGCGACTTCTTGGTTGCCTGATTGCAGGAGATGACATTCTGG
>PKWC01000166.1 GCA_003131925.1 Alphaproteobacteria bacterium
TCTACGGCACAACGGAATACGGAGGCGGCAGGGCTTGCACAATAAGCCCCTACGGATGTGGAACAATTTTTGAGCTTGCGCCCGATGGGACCGAAACGGTGCTGCATTCCTTCGGCAAAGGAAGCAATGGCGCCAACCCTACCGCGGGCCTGGTGGCCGATGGCAAAGGCAATTACTACGGCGCGGCGAGTGAAGGCGGTGCAAACGGCTTCGGCACGGTGTTCAAGTTCACGCCGTAGGGTCAGCCCTGATTTTGAAATACACTTTAGCATGATTGCAGCTAGGGTCGTGATTTCAGTCTTGCGGCACGAAGACGACCTTTCGTTGTGCACTGTCGCCGATCAGGTTTGTTCCCCGGCGACAGCGAACGCGTGCGCGAGGCTTGCCTTAGGGGCTTGATCCGTCTTGATGCAGACGCGAGCCGGCCTTATCAACATCGAAATTCAGACTCGGCCGCTACCGGGAAATCAGCATGCGGATTCTTTTCATCGGCGACATTATCGGGCGACCCGGCCGCGACGTGGTGTCGAATGAACTCCCCGGTCTGCGCGACGCCCTTGCCATCGATTTCGTGATCGGCAATGGCGAGAATGCGGCCGGCGGTTTCGGCCTCACGCGAAAAGTTGCCAACGAGCTTTTTGCGACGGGTGTCGATGTCCTGACGACCGGCAATCACTGGGCGGATCAGAAGGAGATTCTGTCGTTCATCGATGACGAGGATCGCATCCTGCGCCCTCTCAACTACCCCGCGGGAACGCCGGGAAAGGGCACCGGGCTTTTCGACACGCGAGACGGGCGGCGAATCCTGGTGGTCAACGTGATGGGCCGCGCGTTCATGGATCCGCTCGACGATCCCTTCGCGGCGGTCGAAAAAGAGCTGGGCGCCTGTCCTCTCGGCGAGGGTTGTGACGCCGCTGTCATTGATATGCACGCGGAAGCCACGTCGGAGAAAATGGCGATGGGCCATTTTTGCGACGCCCGCGTGAGCCTCGTTGTCGGCACGCATTCCCACGTACCAACGGCAGACGCGCAGATTCTGCCCGGAGGCACAGCCTACCAGACCGATGCGGGCGGATGCTGCGACTATGATTCCGTCATCGGGATGGAGAAGTTCGAACCGCTGCAGCGCTTCACCCGGAAGATTTCATCTGCCCGCTACACTCCGGCGACCGGTCCGGCCACGCTTTGCGCCGTGTTCGTGGAAACCAACGCCAAAGGCCTGGCAACGCGCGTCGAACCCGTACGGACAGGCGGGCGTCTGATGGCCCATGTACCGTCCCGGTGAAAGAAAACGGCGCCGGTCCCGCCGGATTGGGCGCTTGAAGGAGGCCTACAGTCCCGCTATCTGACCGGCGTCAAAGGGTCCGCCATGGCCGGTCACTCCCAATTCAAGAACATCATGTTCCGCAAGGGNNCCAAGCTGGCCCGCGAAATCACGGTGTCGGCCAAGCACGGGCTCCCCGATCCCGCGCACAATCCGCGCCTGCGTGCGGCAATTCTCGCGGCGCGCGCCCAGAACATGGCCAAGGACATTATCGAGCGGGCCATCAAGAAGGCTGCCGGTGCGGACGCGGAGAACATCGAGGAGGTCCGCTACGAAGGCTACGGTCCGGGCGGTGTCGCGCTGATCGTGGAGGCGCTGACCGACAATCGCAACCGTACCGCGGCCGATATGCGTGCGGCATTCTCGAAATATGGCGGCGCGCTCGGCGAGACGAACTCGGTCGCCTTTCAGTTCAGCCGTGTCGGTGCGATCGCCTACCCGAGACGCGCCGGTTCGGACGAAGCGATGTTCGAGGCCGCAGTGGAGGCGGGTGCGGACGAAGTCATTTCCGGAAGCGAGATGCACGAATTCGTCGCCGGCCTCGAGAATTTCGGCCCGGTGCGAGACGCACTGGAGGCGAAGCTCGGCCCTGCCCAATCGGCGAAGATCGAGTGGCGGCCGAATAGTACAGTCGCGGTCGGCGATGAATCCGGCGAGTCTCTCGTGCGGCTGCTGGACGTGCTCGACGATCACGACGACGTGCAGAATCTTTACGGAAACTACGAACTCTCGGACTCCCTGTTGCGGAAGCTCGAAGCGGCCTGATTTCTATTGCGCGCCCGCACTGCGTTTCCGACACTCGCGGCATGCGATTCGAAAGCGGCCGGTGACGCGGGTGCGCATACTTGGCCTCGATCCGGGCCTCGCCCGCATGGGCTGGGGCGTCATCGAAGTCGCCGGGAACAGTCTGTCGCACGTCGCCCATGGCGTTCTGACAACCGACGCAAGAGAGTCTCTGGGCCAAAGGCTGCTTGCTCTGCACGACGCACTTTCCCGGATCATTGTCGAGTTGGTGCCCGGGTCCATGGCTGTCGAGCTGGCCTTTGTGCACAAGGATCCATCCGCCGCCCTGAAGCTCGGGCAGGCGCGCGCGATCGCGATCCTCGCCGCTGCGCGCGCCGGACTCGAAATCGCCGAATATACCCCCAACCACGTCAAGAAATGTGTGGTCGGTGCGGGACATGCCGGCAAGGAGCAAGTGCAGGCGATGGTGGGGCGTCTGCTGCCAGTGGCACGCGTTGAATCGAGCGATGCCGCAGACGCGCTCGCGCTCGCGATCGCCCATGCGCACCTCTCGGCTACGCGCGTCCGCATCGAGGCTGCGCTCGCATGATCGGCAAGCTTTTTGGCATCGTCGATTCGCTCGGAGAGGATCACGCGATCATCGATGTGGGCGGGGTGGGCTATTTCGTGCAGTGCCCGTCCTCGACGCTCGCGCGGCTCTCCGTCGGAACGAGCGCGGCGCTCACCATCGACACGCGCATCAACGACGAAACGATCAGGCTCTACGGATTTGCGGCGACCGAAGAACGCGAATGGTTCCGTCTTTTGCAGAGCGTGCAGAACGTTGGCGCCCGCGTGGCCCTCAATGTTCTTTCGGCGCTGTCGTCACGCGAACTCGAACGCGCCATCGCATTGGGCGACAAGGCCGCGCTCGGGCGTGCCCAGGGAGTGGGCCCAAAGCTTGCGACGCGGATTGTGACCGAATTGAAGGACAAGGCGCCGTCGATGATGCTGCGCGGGCACGCGGACGAAGCGTCGAGCATTCCCGTGACGGCGCCGCGCGGTCCGGAGTCGGATGCGGTCGCGGCTCTGCTGAAGCTCGGCTATTCTCAAATCCAGGCCGCACAGGCAGTGGCGGGTGCGGTGCGCGAATTCGGTGCGGCCTCGGCGGAAACCCTGATTCGCGAGAGCCTGCGGACGATGGGACGGTTATGAATGGCGAGCCAGGTGGGGGCCATGTCCGCACCGAAAGATAAGGCGGAGCCGGCACGGCTCGTCGGCGGCGAGCACGGCGAAGACGATGCGCTTGAAGTGCATCTGCGTCCGAAACGGCTTGCGGAGTTCGTGGGTCAGCGGCAGACGCGCGAAAATCTTTCGGTGTTTATTGCGGCGGCACAGTCCCGGGCGGAAGCGCTCGACCATGTCCTGTTCTCCGGGCCGCCCGGGCTCGGCAAGACAACGCTGGCGCAGATCGTGGCCCGGGAACTGGGGGTCAATTTTCGTTCCACCTCCGGCCCCGTACTTGTGCGCGCAGGCGACCTCGCCGCGATTCTCACCAATCTCGAGCCTCGCGATGTGCTGTTCATTGACGAGATTCACCGGCTCAATCCCGCGGTCGAGGAAATCCTGTATCCGGCGATGGAGGATTTCGAACTCGATCTGGTGATCGGCGAAGGCCCAAGCGCTCGCTCGGTCAAGATCACCCTTGCGCCCTTCACGCTCATCGGCGCAACGACCCGCTCGGGCCTGATCACGACGCCGTTGCGCGATCGGTTCGGCATTCCGCTTCGCCTCGATTTCTATGAGCCGGACGAATTGCAGACGATCGTCGAGAGGGCTGCGCGCATATTCGGACTCGATCTGAACGCCCAGGGCGCCCGCGAAATCGCTGCGCGTGCCCGCGGAACGCCGCGCATCGCCGGCAGGCTGCTGAAACGGGTGCGCGACTTCGCTTCCGTTGCGGGGCATTCCGGCATAGACGCGGCGATCGCCGATGCGGCGCTTACGCGGCTGGAGGTCGATTCGCGCGGGCTGGACGCTTTTGATCGCCGCTACCTGCGGCTGATCGCGCTGTCGTTCGGCGGCGGTCCGGTCGGCATCGAGACGATCGCGGCGGCGCTTGGCGAAGCGCGCGACGCCATCGAGGAGATCGTGGAGCCGTTCCTTCTGCAACAGGGTTTCGTGCAGCGTACGCCGCGAGGGCGTATGGTGTCCGGCGCCGCCTTCGCGCATCTGGGTCTCGAACCGCCGGCGCGGGATGCAGGCCAGCCCGGCCTGTTCAGGCAAGGTGATGACGGGCAAATCTGAAGCGCGGGGATTTGGCCGCTTCGAAGGATCGGTCCATATCCTGCCAATCCGAATCTACTACGAAGACACGGATCTGTCCGGCGTCGTCTACCATGCCAACTATCTGCGCTACATGGAGCGCGGGCGTTCGGAGTTTTTTCGCCGCGCCGGAATTGCGCGGCTTGCCATGCTGGACGGCTCGGAAGCCACCGCCTGGACGTTGCGCAAGGCGACGCTCGAGTTCTTGAAGCCTGCGCGGGCCGACGATCTGATCGAAGTTCATACGCGCGCGACGGCGCTCAGTGGCGCACGAATGTCCGCCGATCAAAAGATATTTCACAATGGCGAGCTCCTCACCCGTGGCAGTGTGGACGCCTGCATCATCACACTTTCCGGCAAGCCGCGGCGCATACCCGATGAGATCCGGCGCAAGCTGCTGCCCTTGCTCAGCATGACATCCGGTTAGCAGTGCCGCCCAAATTCGGCCATTTTCGGGTGCGCGATTGCATCATGCTCCTTCCGCGCGACGGTCGTGACCTGAAATGTGATTCTTCGGGCGTGGAGAGGGCTTGCCGATGAAATCTGTGCAATCGGCCTTCGTGGCGACGGTGCTCTATGTTGTGCTGGCGCTGGGTGGCGCGGTCGCATTCGCCCAGTCCTCGCCGCAAGCGGCGCCGACGGGGCCCGGCGCACAGACGCAGCAATTGCAGGCCCCACAGGCTGCGCCGACCACGCCGGTCGACGTCACGCAATCCGGCGGCAGCTTTGGACCGGCCTGGAACGGTATTTCCATCTACGCGCTGTTCATGCGCGCGGATCCGATCGTCCAGACCGTGATGGCAATGCTCGCGCTGGCGTCCCTGTGGTCATGGGCCATCATATTCAACAAGTGGATCGCGCTCGGACTGCTCAGGCGCAGTGCCGACAGATTTGAGAAATCATTCTGGTCGGGAGCGTCCCTCGACGATTTGTATCAGCAGCACGTGCAGCACATCGATCATCCCATGGTCGCGGTCTTCGCCTCGGCGATCCGTGAATGGCGGCGCGCATTCGAGGGGGGGCCGCCGCGCGAATCGCTTCTGCCCGGCATCAAAGAACGGATCGACAAGTCGATGTCCGTCACGATCCAGCGCGAGTCGCAGGGCATCGAGCGGCAACTGGGGTTTCTCGCCACCGTGGGCGCCACCGCGCCCTTCGTCGGGCTGTTCGGTACCGTGTGGGGGATCATGAATTCGTTTTCCGCCATCGCGGCAAGACATGACACGACGCTTGCCGTGGTGGCGCCGGGTATTGCGGAAGCCTTGTTTGCGACCGCGATGGGTCTTCTCGCGGCAATACCGGCGGTCATTTTCTACAACAAGTTCGTCAATGACATCGGACGCTACATTGGACGGCTTGAGAGCTTCGCGGACGAATTTTCCGCGATCCTGTCGCGTCAGCTGGACGAAAAGACGACCTAGTGGCGGCGGCGATCAAGCGCGTGGCAGCTGGCAGGCGCGGCCGCCGGATTAGGCCGATGGCGGAGATCAACGTCACGCCGTTCGTCGACGTGATGCTTGTTCTGCTTATCGTGTTCATGGTGACAGCGCCTCTGCTGACCGTGGGAGTTCCCGTCGACCTGCCGAAGACCAAAGCGCAGGCGCTGAGTCAGGACCGCGAGCCCTTAAGTGTTTCGGTGCGACGCGACGGCGGCATCTTTCTGCAGAACACGCGCATTTCGGCGGACGACCTGGTGCCGCGGCTGACCGCCATTGCAGCCAACGGATACGACCAGCGCATATTCGTTCGCGGCGACAAATCCGTGGACTACGGCCGCGTCATGGAGGTCATGGCATTGATCAGCGCGGCGGGTTTCACCCATATCGGACTGGTCACCGACATTGCAAAGCCTCGCAGTGATAACGACAAGCACAAGGACTAGGATCTCCGAGGCAACGCTCGCCGGCGACCGAAGGTCGCCTGCAGCGTGGGCGGGCTCGCTCGCGCTGCACGGCGGCATCGTTGTGGCGACCCTGTTCACGGTTACCCACACGCTCGACATTGCCGATCAATCGACTGCCGTGGTGCCCGTCGACCTCGTGACGCTCGCGCAGAAAAGCAACGTTCGCGCTTCGATGAAGCCACAGCCGAAAATCGCACCCGTCCCCACGCCGCCCGTGCCCAAGGCGATGCCGACACCACCCGCGCCGCAGCAGCAAGTCGAGGAGCCCAAAGAAGCGCCGCAAGAAACGCCGCAAGAGGCGCCGTCGGAGCCCGTCGTCGAGGCGCCGCCCGCGCCGGTGGTTCCAAGACACAAGCCGCAGCCCACGCATGAACAGCAGAAGAAGAATTTCGACGTCGACAAGGTCCTGGCGCTTCTGAACAAGGTCGCTCCGGCACCGGGCGCGGCCCCGAATGCCCGCACTGCGGCGCGAAACATCAGAGGCATTGGCGACCAGACGGCGATGACGGCCGATCTTCAGGCGCTGCTTCTCAGCCAGATCAAACCTTGCTGGAGTCCGCCGGTCGGAGCGCCGCACCCTGTCGTCGTGGATTTCCAGGTATTTCTCAATCCGGATGGTTCAGTCGCACAGCCGCCACAATTGCTTGCAAACTCCGGCGATCCGTATTTCCGCGCCGCGGTCGATGCGGCGCGGCGGGCGATCTACACCTGTGCCCCGTACAAATTGCCTGCAGACCGATACAGCCTGTGGCACGAAATCAACCCGTTGCATTTCGATCCGAAAGACATGATGGGAGACTAGCTTTTGAAAAATGGCATCACGATTGTTGCTGCGTGCGCGGCTGTTCTGGTGTTCCTCACCCTGTCGGGCGGCCCGTCCGGCGCGGCGCTGCGGGTCGATGTCAATCAGGGCAACATCCAGCCGCTGCCGATCGCAATTCCGGATTTCCTCGGCACGCAGCCGGGCGATGCGACAGTGGGTCAGCAGATCGCCGGAGTCGTTCGCGCCGATCTTGATCGCTCCGGCATTTTCAGGCCCCTCGATCCACACTCCTTCATCGAGCAGATCAAGGACATCAATGTGCCGCCCGCCTTCGGCAATTGGCGGGTGATCAACGCACAGGCGCTCGTAACGGGCATGGTGGCGGCGCAGCCCGACGGGCGCTTGCGGGTGGATTTCCGGCTGTGGGATGTTTTCGGCGAGAGCCAGATGCTGGGCCTGCAGTATTTCACCGCGCCCGCGAACTGGCGGCGTATCGCCCACATGATCTCCGACGCCATCTATCAGCGCATCACGGGCGAAAAAGGCTATTTCGACACGCGAATCGTTTTCGTTTCCGAGAGCGGGTCGCTCATCAACCGCAAGAAGCGACTCGCCGTAATGGATGAGGATGGAGCCAACCCGATCTTTCTGACGCGCGGCGACTATCTCGTGCTTACGCCGCGCTTCAACCCGACCGCGCAAATGATCGCTTATATGTCCTATGTTTCGAGCCGGCCGCGCGTCTACCTTTTTGATCTCGAAACGGGCCGCCAGCAGATGCTGGGGGATTTTCCGAGCATGACGTTTTCGCCGCGTTTCTCGCCGGATGGCAACAAGGTCGCCATGACCCTCGAGCAGCGGGGAAACTCCGACATCTACGTCATGGACCTGCGTACGCGGGGGGTGACAAGGCTCACCACAGATCCCGCGATCGACACGTCGCCCTGCTATTCGCCGGACGGCAGCCAGATCGTGTTCGAATCCGATCGCGGCGGGTCGCAGCAGGTCTATGTGATGAGTGCCGCCGGCGGCAATGTTCATCGCATCAGCTTCGGCGGTGGAAAGAACGGAACGCCGGTCTGGAGTCCGCGGGGCGATCTCATCGCATTCACGAAGCAGGAGGGCGGCACATTCCGGATCGGTGTGATGCGGCCCGACGGGTCGGGCGAGCGCATGATCACCGATGGATGGGAGGATGAGGGGCCCACCTGGGCGCCGAACGGCCGCGTTCTGATGTATACACGCACGCTGCGCGGCGGGCGGGGTTCGCAGATCTGGTCCGTCGACGTAACCGGGCGCAATGAGCGCCGGGTCCAGACGCCGGGCGACGCATCCGATCCGGCCTGGTCGCCCTTGATCCAATAGGTGTTAACTTTCTAATATCGCGATGCCTAAGGACATCGGGGCCGTTTGGGTCCATCACACGTTGAAACGACGGTGCGCGTGTTCGTCCTCCTTGCGCGATCCCCACGCACCCGGGGCGCGCTACTCCGGAGTCGGGTTCTCATGCTGAGCATGTCCAAACATTTGAGGTTCGCAACTTTGGCTTTTGTGCTGGCTGTTGCAGCCTGCACCACCAAGCCGAAAACCGCCGAAGCTCCGCCGCCGGAAGGCCCGCCACCTGTCACATCGACCCAGAATCAGGTGGAATCCACCGCTGTGCCGGGGAGCGTGCAGGATTTCCGCGTCAATGTGGGCGACACGGTCCATTTCGCGTACGACAAATATGAAGTAAGCGGCCAGGATCGCGACCTTCTCCAGCGTCAGGCCCAGTGGCTGCAAAAATACGCCCAGGTGCGGGTTACGGTGGAAGGGCACTGCGACGAACGGGGTACCCGGGAGTACAATCTGGCCTTGGGCGCCCGCCGGGCGAACGCTGTGAAGGAGTATCTGGTCAGCCTGGGTGTCTCCTCCGGTCGCGTCGATACGATTTCCTATGGCAAAGAGCGTCCGGTCTGCACGGAGTCCGACGAATCCTGCTGGGCCCAAAATCGTCGCGGCGTAACGACGATCACGAGCGGGGCTACCACTTCGTAAGCTTCGATCGGCCGATCGTAGTGCGGAGAAGCGCTCGGACGCGTTTTCTTTCGTGCGAGGATTTCCGATTCGCCGTAATTTCGGCTTAGTATCCAAGTCCCATTAGAGAGGGCCGCGCAAAATGCGCGATGGGAGCGGGCGCCGATGAGGATGCGCGTATTTCGTTCTGGGCGATGGTGGCCGGCGTTCGCCGGTATCGCCCTTTTGTGCGCTGGCGTGGGCGCTGACGCCGGTCCTTCCCAACCGGTGCCGCAGGACGAATTCAGCTTGCCCATTCTGGCTGCGCGGGCGGACGCCAGTCTCCTGGAGGAAAAGGCTGCGCGCCTGACGGCACGGACCGACGAGATGAAAGTCGCTCAGCTCTTCGGCGAAAGCGATGAGGAGAAGGCCGCCCGCCAGCAACACGAACAGGCTCAGGATTCGGGTATCGCTGCGCTCAACCAGCGTCTGCAGGAGCTCTCCGATGTTGAAGACTCGCTTCGCCGGCTGACCGGCCAGGTCGAGCAGCTCGACCATCGGCTGACGGAATTGAACGACCGCATTACACGCGTGCAGAAGGATTTTGACTACAAATTATGTGCGCTCGCGGCGCAGCAGCTCGGTGCCCCGANNCGAGCGATTCGGGTGACCAGACCGCACTCCCATGCAATGGCATAAGCCAGCAGTCCGGTGGGCCGCCGTACGGCGGCGGTGGGGCGCCTCCTCCTGCCTCCGGAGGGCCGATTCATCTGGCGCCTCCACCCGGAGTACTGGGCACGATACCGCGCAGCGATCTGGGAAATCTTCCGCAAGAGTCGCAGTCGTCTCAGAACCAGGTCGCCTCCATCGACACGCGGCCGCAATTCGAATCGGCGCTCAATTTGCTCGCCAAAGCACAATATGACGAAGCGCGCGGGGCCTTTCGAGGCTTCGCCGATACCTATCCGCGCGACGATCTGGCGCCCCAGGCGGTCTACTGGGTTGGCGACATCGCCTATGTTCAGAAGGATTATGCCGGAGCAGCGCGCGCGTTTGCGGAGGAACTGAAAAAATACCCAAGCAGTCCGCGCGCGCCCGAGAGCATGCTCAAGCTCGGGCAGTCGCTGATCGCGATGAACCAGAAGAAGGAAGGTTGTACCGCTCTTGGTGCGCTCGCCAGCCGATATCCCACGGCCTCAAAATCCGTCGCCGACCAGGCGCTCAGTGCGCGGAAGGCAGCCGGCTGCCGCTGAAAAGGCGATTTCCGCGGCGGAATTCGCGGCTCTCATGGAAGCGGTGGAGCGGCTGGGAGCTTCGTGGCCGGCAGCCGCTGCCGTTTCGGGTGGTGGCGATTCTCTCGCCCTTCTGTTGTTGATCGAGGAGTGGGCACGCAGCGGCTCGCGTCGGGTCCCCATCGTCCTCATCGTCGATCACGGTTTGAAGCCACACTCCAGGCGGGACGCCCTGGAAATCGCGTCCCGTGTCGGCGACCGCGGACTGGAAACGCATGTCCTTTCGTGGCGCGGGCGCAAACCCGCGGCGAATATCGAAAGCTCCGCAAGGGAGGCGCGCTACCGGCTGATGGGCAACTGGTGCCGCGCCAACGGCATCCGTTGCCTCTTTGTGGCGCACACGATCGACGATCAGGCGGAAACCTTTCTTCTCCGCCTTTCGAGGGGGAGTGGCGTAGACGGGCTTGCCGCCATGGCGGCGGTTTCGCCTTTCCCTTTGCCTGGGTTCGAAGAGCTTCTCGTCGCGAGGCCGCTTCTGGGCGAATCTCGCAGCAGATTGCGCGCATTCCTGAAACTACGTGGCGAAACCTGGCTCGAAGACGAAATGAACAGCGATCCGCGCTTCGCCCGCGCCCGCCTTCGTGCGACATGGCCGACGCTCGAGAAACTAGGACTCTCGGCGGCTCGTATTGCCGCCGCCGCCGGCCATCTCGCCAGAGCTCGGGCAGCGCTGGAGCAGGACACGAGGGAGTTGCTCGCGCGGGCGTCGCAGAAAGGGGGAGAGTATGCTCTGGCGGATGCTGTTCAGCTCAGCGACGCGCCGGAGGAGATTGGGCTGAGATCGCTCGCACGGCTTCTGATGGAAGTCTCCGGCCGCCATCAGCGGCCGCGCTTCGAAAGCCTCGAAAGCCTCTTCGCCGCCATCCGCTCGGGAGCCCTCGGAGGGGGCCGGACGTTGCATGGGTGTCGCATCGGGCGGGCGCCGAAACGGCGTGCCCTTTTTGGGCCGGACACGTTGCTGATCTCGCGCGAGGCCAGGCGTTCGCGTAGGACGGGCGGGGAGGGGAATTGAGTCGGTGGTCCAGAAACCGCCTGCTGTTAATTGCGATGCAAATCAGCGATTGCCGCATCTCCGCAAAGTCCTTAACGTTTTGATGGCTGGCAAGGCGCTATGAAGTTCCTATCTAGGTGGATAGGTTCCTCCGCCTGGTGCCGGATGGGCCGCAGGAAAGGATGGCCGTGAACAATCTCAGAAATCTCGCGCTTTGGATCATTATTGCGCTGCTGCTGGTTGCCTTGTTCAACATGTTTCAGGGCACCGCGAATCGTCCGGCGTCCACGACGACGAATTTTACCGAATTCAATCAGCAGGTCGTCCAGGGCGCGGTCAAGAAGGTCACGATTCAGGGCGACCAGATAAAATACGAGCTCTCGAACGGCCAAACCTACACGACATACGCGCCGAATGATCCGGGGCTCGTGTCGCGCATGCTCGAACACAATGTCGGCATCAACGTTCAGCCTGGCGACGACGGCATGCCCACCTTGATGAGCGTGTTCATCAACTGGTTCCCGATGCTACTGCTGATCGGAGTGTGGATTTTCTTCCTTCGGCAGATGCAGGCGGGCGGCGGCAAGGCGATGGGATTCGGCAAGAGCCGGGCCAAGCTTCTCACCGAAAGAACCGGGCGCGTGACGTTCGAGGACGTGGCAGGCGTCGATGAGGCCAAGGAGGAGCTCAAGGAAATTGTCGATTTCCTTCGCGATCCCCAAAAGTTTCAGCGGCTGGGCGGCCGCATTCCAAAAGGCGTGCTGCTCGTAGGCTCGCCCGGAACGGGCAAGACGCTTCTCGCCCGTGCCATTGCCGGAGAAGCCAATGTTCCGTTCTTCACGATTTCCGGCTCGGATTTCGTGGAGATGTTCGTGGGCGTCGGCGCCAGCCGGGTGCGCGACATGTTCGAGCAGGNNGAAGAAGAATGCGCCTTGCATCGTATTCATCGACGAAATCGATGCCGTTGGCCGCCATCGCGGCGCGGGTCTCGGCGGCGGCAATGACGAGCGTGAGCAGACGCTCAATCAGCTGCTGGTTGAAATGGACGGTTTCGAATCCACCGAAGGCGTGATCCTGATTGCGGCAACCAATCGTCCCGATGTGCTCGATCCGGCGCTGTTGCGGCCGGGCAGGTTCGATCGTCACGTGGTTGTGCCCAATCCCGATCTTTCCGGCCGCGAGAAGATTTTGCGCGTGCATATGCGCAAGGTGCCGCTGGCGGCCGATGTTGATCCGCGCGTCATCGCACGCGGCACGCCGGGTTTTTCAGGCGCTGATCTTGCCAATCTCGTCAATGAAGCCGCCCTGCTCGCGGCGCGCCGCGGGAAACGTGTCGTGACGATGGCCGAGCTCGAGGACGCGAAGGACAAGGTGCTCATGGGTGCCGAGCGCCGTTCCCTGGCGATGACGGACGAGGAAAAGAAGCTCACGGCCTATCACGAAGGCGGCCATGCGATCGTCGCGCTAAGCGTGAAAGGCTCCGATCCCATTCACAAGGCGACGATCATTCCCCGCGGTCGTGCGCTGGGCATGGTCATGCGCCTGCCCGAACGCGATCATCTCTCGATTACGCGGGAAAAGATGCTCGCCGACATTTGCGTCGCGTTCGGAGGCCGCATCGCCGAAGAGCTGATCTTCGGTCACGAGAAGGTCACGACGGGTGCCATGTCGGACATCGAGATGGCCACGCGCATGGCGCGGGCGATGGTTACCCGTTTCGGCATGTCCGATGAGTTGGGACCGCTCGCCTATGCAGAGAATCAGGACGAGGTGTTTCTCGGCCACTCTATTGCGCGGCAGCAGAATCTCTCGGAAGCGACCGCACAGAAGATCGATCAGGAAATCCGTACCATCATCGACAATTGCTACGGTCGTGCGCACGAAATCCTGGACCAGCGGGTCGCCGATCTTCACACCCTCGCCAAGGGTCTGCTCGAATACGAGACCCTGACCGGCGACGAAATCGTGGCGCTGCTCAAGGGCATCCCACCCGTTCGTGCGCCATATGAAGAGCCGGAGGCGCAGCGAGGGCCGGGGCCGAGCGTGCCGCAGGCCGGCCGTCCGCGCGGGATCGCTCCCGTTGCGCCGGAGCCGCAACCGGGCCGGTGAACCGGAGGCCCGCGCTTCTCGGCATCGTAAACGTCACCGAAGATTCCTTTTCGGACGGCGGACGATACCTGGAACGCGACGCTGCACTGGCGCACGCGCGCGCCATGGCCGCGCAAGGGGCCGAAATCATCGATCTCGGCGCAGCAGCCTCCAATCCCGATGTGAGACCGGTCTCTCCGGAGCTCGAGATCGAACGCCTCGCGCCGCTCGTCGACATTCTCACGCACGACGGGCTCAACCTGTCGATCGACAGCTTCTCCCCGCAGACACAATGCTGGGCGCTCGCGCGCGGGGTCAAATATCTCAACGATGTCCACGGCTTCCCGCGCCCGGAGATCTACCCCGCGCTGGCCGCGTCTCGATGCCGGCTCATCGTCATGCACGCTCTTCCGCCTACGGAACCGGCAGAACCGGGGGATAGGACGCCCGGCGACGTTTTCGATCGCATCCTCGCCTTCTTCGAGGCACGCATCGCTGCCCTCTGTGAAGCCGGGATTGCCCGACACCGGCTGATCCTCGACCCCGGTATGGGGTTTTTCCTTGGGCGCAAGCCCGAGACCTCCTTTTTCGTTCTGCGCCGGATCCCGGAACTGAAGAGAGCCTTCGACCTGCCGCTACTCGTGTCGGTCTCAAGAAAATCCTTTCTGCGCGCCATTACCGGGCGAACTCCCGCCGATTCCGGGCCCGCCACGCTCGCCGCCGAGCTTTTCGCGGCGAGCCAGGGTGTCGATTACATCCGGACCCACGACCCCGCCGCTCTCGGGGACGCACTCGCCGTCATGCAGTCGCTGGAGCTGGCTCGAACCTGGGAACGGCCCGAAACGGCCCCGGCGCAATTCTTGCAGCGATTTGGCGAGAATCCTCTGCTATGATGCGATCTTCACCAACGGGCGAGGGCCAATTCGCATGAACCGCAAACTATTCGGCACCGACGGCATTCGCGGTTTGGCGAACAGCCACCCGATGACGCCCGAGATTGCCATGAAGGCGGGCATGGCGGCCGGTCGCCTCTTTACCCATGGCGATCATCTGCATCGCGTGGTGATTGGCAAGGATACGCGTCTGTCGGGTTACATGATCGAGTCGGCACTCGTTGCGGGGTTCACCGCGGTCGGCATGGACGTCTTCCTTTTTGGGCCGTTGCCGACTCCGGCCATTGCCATGCTGACGCGTTCTCTCCGGGCGGATCTCGGTGTGATGATCTCGGCATCGCATAATCATTTCGAAGACAACGGCATCAAGTTCTTCGGTCCTGACGGGCTCAAACTGTCCGACGAGCGCGAATTCGCGATCGAGGAACTGATGGCGAACGGTCTCCACGACGGCCTCGCCACGGCGCGCAAGATAGGGCGCGCGAAACGCATCGACGATTCCCAGGCGCGCTACATCGAATATGCCAAGCGAACCTTTCCCAAGAACCTCGCACTCGATGGTCTACGCATTGTCATCGATTGCGCGAACGGCGCCGCCTACAAGGTCGCGCCCCTGATCCTTTGGGAACTGGGCGCGGAGCTTATTGAAATCGGAACCGAACCGAACGGCATCAACATCAATCACGAATGCGGTTCGACATTTCCCGAAACGATGCAGCGCAAGGTGCGCGAACGCCGCGCCGATTTCGGCATCGCTCTTGACGGCGATGCGGATCGCGTCGTCATGGCGGACGAGAAGGGCAATCTTATTGACGGTGATCAGATACTCGCCTTGATCGCGCGCTCCTGGTCGAAGACCGGCGATCTGAAGGGCGGAGGCGTGGTCGGCACCGTCATGTCGAATGCCGGCCTCGAGCGCTATCTCCACAGTCTCGATCTGAAGCTCGCGCGCGCGCCGGTTGGAGACCGCTATGTGATCGCCAAAATGTGGGCCGATGGTTTCAATGTCGGGGGCGAGCAATCCGGGCATATCGTGCTGCGCGATTTCTGCACGACCGGCGACGGCGTGATCGCGGCCCTTCAGGTGCTCGGCGTGCTCGCGCACGAGAAACGGCCCGCGAGCGAAGTCGCACACATTTTCGAACCCCTGCCGCAGGTGGTGGAAAACGTCCGCTACAAGAACGGCTCGCCGCTGAAGGATCCCCGCGTCGTGGAGCGCATCAAGGACTGCGAGGCGCGGATGAACGGGGCCGGCCGTCTCCTGGTGCGCAAATCGGGCACCGAACTGGTGATCCGCGTCATGGCGGAAGCCGACGACGAGAGGCTTGTGCGCTCGGTTGTGAGCGATGTTGTTGCGGCGCTGCAGGAAGTCGTGGCTTGAAGGCTGCGCCTGCGCGGCTGCTCATCGTCGCGGGATCGGATTCAAGCGGTGGCGCCGGCATCCAGGCGGACATCAAGACTGCCACGGCATTGGGCGTCTACGCGATGACGGCGGTTACCGCGGTGACCGTGCAGGATACGACTCGCGTCCACGCCATCCACTTGGTTCCGCCTTCGATCATTGGCGAGCAGATCGCCTGCGTGTTGGCCGATATCGGCGCCGATGCGATCAAGATCGGGATGCTGGGATCCGCGGACGCAGTCGACGCTGTTGCAGATGCTCTGGAAGCGCACGGCTCCGGCATTCCCATCTTGCTCGATCCGGTGCTCGTCTCGTCCAGCGGCACGTCCCTTCTCTCTGACGATGCGGTCGCTCGTCTGAAAGACCGTCTGCTTCCACTGACTAACTTGTTGACCCCCAATATTTCCGAAGCGGAGCATCTGTCCGGCGTCGCTTTTGGAAGCCGCGACGACATGCTCCGTGCGGCGGACGCCTTGCGCCAGATGGGAGCGGACGCCGTGTTGATCAAAGGCGGTCACGCGCCGGGAACGCCGGTGCGCGACATTCTTGTCAGCAAGACCGGCATCGAAGAGTTCGAAAACCCACGCATCCCAACGCGTTCCACGCATGGCACCGGATGCACGCTCGCGTGCGCGATTGCCTGCGGACTCGCACAGCAGCGCCCGCTGACGGAAGCCGTCCGTTCCGCGCGAGCTTTCGTGCAGGCCGCGCTGGAGACCGCTCCGAATCTGGGCCGAGGCCAAGGTCCGCTCAATCATCTGCATGATAATCCGCGCCCCGAGTGACGTCGACGGCGTGAATGCTTCGTCAGACGACGGCCATCGCTCCAAGCCTGCCTCGAATGATTTCTTCCGCCTCGCGCACGATGCGTGAGACCAGTTCCGCGCAGGTCGGAATATCGTGAATCAGGGCTTGGGTCTGTCCGGCCGACCAGATGCCGGCGTCCATCTCACCTTCATCGAGGACGATGGCGCCTCGCGTTCCTGCGACAAGATCCTTTACGTCTGCAAAGGTTGCGTTGCCCCGCGTTTCGATGGCAACCACCTCATCGCTGATCTCATTCTTCGCGACTCGTGCGGTGTTATGCAGCGTGCGGAAAATCAGGTTGGTCGAGCGCTCGTCATTGGCGACGATCTGTTTTTTGACGTTTTCATGAATCGGCGCCTCGACCGTCGCCATGAAGCGCGTGCCCATGTTGGCGCCGTCGCAACCTAATGCGAGTGCTGCCACCAATCCGCGTGCATCCGCGATACCGCCGGATGCGATGATCGGTATGCTGATTTTGTCCGCGGTCGCGGGAAACAGGATCAGACCGCCGACATCGTCCTCGCCGGGATGGCCGGCGCATTCAAACCCGTCGATCGAAACGCAGTCCACGCCGATCGATTGTGCTTTGACCGCGTGCCGCACGCTCGTGCATTTATGGATCACTTTCACGCCCGCTTCCTTGAAGCGAGGCAGATGCGGCTGCGGGTTGTTGCCGGCGGTTTCGACGATGTGCACGCCGCTCTCGATGATGGCTTCGCGATACTCGTCATAGGGGATCGGCGTGATACTCGGCAGGATCGTCAGGTTCACGCCGAACGGCTTGTCGGTCAGGTCGCGGCAGCGGTTCACGGCCTTTGCAAGATCCTCGGGCCGACCGGCCGTGTGCGCGGTGATAAACCCGAGTGCGCCTGCGTTTGCCACGGCTGCGATCAGTTCCACCTTTCCCACTCGCGTCATGCCGCCGCAAGTGATGGGTGCCGCAACGCCGAACATGTCCGTAAATCGTGTCTTGAACATCGATGCTCCCAGCGTTCAGGAAGGACTTCAGCGATCGACGAAAGGATCGCGAACGAGAATCGTGTCTTCGCGTTCCGGACTTGTGGAGAGAAGTGTGACCGGTGCACCGACCAGCTCCTCCACGCGCCGGATGTATTTGATCGCCGTCGCCGGAAGCTCCGCCCAGGAGCGTGCGCCGCGGGTGGACTCGCTCCAGCCTTCGAGCGTTTCGTAGATCGGCTTGATGCGTGCCTGCGCACCTGCCTCGGCCGGCAGATGCGTGGTGTCACGTCCGTCGAGCGTATAGCCGGTGCAGAGTTTGATTTCGGGCATACCGTCGAGCACGTCTAGCTTTGTCAGCGCCAGGCCGTCGATGCCGCCGGTAATCACGGTCTGCCTGACAAGCACCGCATCGAACCAACCGCACCGCCGCTTGCGGCCCGTGACAGTCCCGAACTCCGCGCCCCGCTTGCCCAGCCCTTCGCCGATCGCGTCACCAAGTTCGGTGGGAAACGGACCTTCTCCGACGCGCGTGGTGTAGGCCTTGGCGATGCCCAGCACGTAACCCACATCGCGAGGCCCGCAGCCGCTCCCCGCAGCGGCCTGCCCGGCGACCGTGTTGGACGAGGTGACATAGGGATAGGTGCCGTGGTCGACGTCGANNCCTGCGCGCCCTCGAACAGCACGCGTTTTCCATCCCGGCGCGCGGCGTCGAGCCGGAGCCATGCCGATCCGCAATAGGGAAGGATGCGGGGTGCGATCTCCGCAAGCGCGGTCGCGAGAGCGGCCCCATCGATTTCGGCGGCGCCCATTCCGCGGCGGAGCGCATTGTGGTGTGCGAGG
>PKWC01000270.1 GCA_003131925.1 Alphaproteobacteria bacterium
CGCCCGCCGCGGCAATAACCGGGCGACCATCCACTCTCTTCCTCCTGAGCACGACTCGTGCCAACATATTCGGCGTAAATTTTTCGTGTTGAACCACATAGGCCATCGCTTCGGCGGCGCCGAACGCGTCAGCTTCCGACGTAACCTCGACCATGATGGCCCGCTCCGGAGCGTATTCCTTGAGCTTTGTAATGATGGCATTCAAATCATTCGGCTTTTGTTAAGAAAGGCCGATGTTCGTCGAAGAGCATGATCGTATCGAAGAGGCCTAAGCGATGGCACTCCGCGCCGCCGGCGATAATCGCTTTGAGGGAAAGCTTCACAAGATCACGACGCGCTGTGAAAACCATCCGGCCAGGCTTTTCACCTATGGCCAGCGCACGCACCGTCAAATCACCGAAGCGTATGTCCTCCTCAAGAACACGATCGATGTCGGCTTCCGACAATCGCACGGCTTGGCTCCGCGGAACGCTGGCATCGTCGGATTGTCAACCGAACTTGAACAATACGCCATATCCACCGCGTGGATATTCCCACTCGATCTCGCCGGTCTTTGCGGTAAGCACACGGCAGGTCCCGCATTCGAAGCAACCATCCACCGTGATTTCCACCTGGCCCTTGTCATTGAGACTGTAACAACCCGCTGGGCAGGTATAGGTGAGCGAGCGCAGCGCCTTCGACGGAGTATCGTGCGGGCGAACCTTGATATGCGGCCGCCCCGCATCCACAAGATAGCGGTTCTGAAAGAGCTTTTCTTCAACCTTGGCGCCCAAAACGCCGGTCTCTACCATGCCTGTCATCGCCATGACCTCGCCAGCTTGAATGCATCACCGATAAGGCCCGGCAGCGACCGGCCCTTGCGAAACGATCTGAGAATCTCTTTTTCCTTTGTCAGCTTGTCCGCGCCATCGACGCGAAACCAGGTCTGCGCCGCAGCGCTGACAAGCCTTGGATAAAGACCGAAGACATGCTTGTTGGAATGCAGGAATTCGGGAATTTTCCGGTATTTCTTGAGGTCCTTCATAACGAAAGTTTCGTCGAGCCGCCGCTTGTATTCCGCCAGATTCGCCTTTGAAAGTTCTTCGCGGCGCCGCTTGAGCCACACGACCGTCTCGCCCGCGATACGGCCGGTGGTCATTGCGAGATTGGAACCCTCCCTATGCACGGCATTCACAAATTGGCCTGCGTCCCCGACAACGATCCAGCCATCGCCGAAAAGTTCGGGAATCGACTTATAGCCGCCTTCCGGAATCAGATGGGCCGCATATTCCTTACATTCCGAGTTAGCCAGGAGCGGCTTAATGCTCGGGTGATTCTTGAAGGCTTCGAGAAGGCCGTAAGGCGTCGTGCCATTTTCGGCGAAATCTGACACGATACAGCCAATTCCGACCGAGATGGACTCCTGGTTGGTGTAGAGGAAACCCGTGCCAGTCATCCCGGCAGTAATTGTCCCCATCGCCTCGATGACCACCCCTTCATTTCCTTTCAGATTGAAGCGGCTCTCGATGACCTCCCTTGGCAGAAAATGCATCTCCTTGACAGCGAGTGCCACGCTGTCCGGCTTGAGCTCGGAACGCAGACCCGAACGCTGCCCGACAAGCCCATTGACACCCTCTCCGAGGATCACAACATCGGCCAAGGCTGTCCCGCCGTCGCGGTCCGTCTTCACCCCGATGACTTTCCCGTGGGTATCGCGCAGAAGCTCCTTGACGGTCGTTTCACACAGCAGGACGACGCCCGCATCGCGAACCTTGCGGCTGAACCATTTGTCGAACTGTGCCCGGATGATGGTATAGCGATTGGGCCGCTCTTCATTGAAATCCTCAGAGCGGTAATGCATGCCGACATAGGACGTGTCATCCATCGTCCAAAGCCGCTGCTCTATGATATGACGTTCCAGTGGCGCATCTTCCCGGAAGTCCGGGATGAGTTTTTCGAGGGCATTGGCGTAGAGGATCGCGCCCTGCACGTTCTTCGAACCCGGATATTCGCCGCGTTCGAGCTGAAGAACTTTGAGGCCTTGGTATAGGCCTCATTGCGATAATGAGCGAGAGTGGGATCGGTGACCGTATAGACAAGATCGGCGCCATATTCGAAGCACTCGTTCGCCACGGCGGCGATCACGTCTTTGTCGCTTCCCATGATGACGCCGGCAAGTTCCACACCCCTCTTGTCCGCCAGCTTTCTGCCCTCCCCCAAGAGTTCGAACGAAACCGGGTGCACAGCGCCGTGCTCGCATTCGATGACCACCCAGACATGTTTGTAGGCTTTGAAGTGCTCAGGCAATTCCTTCTTGCTGCTGGCCCTGCCGGCTTGTGCGGGTGCTTGTTTCGGCGCCTCTGTCATGATTGAGCCTCTTCCTTACTACCCGGCCGAAAAGCGCATGAGATCACCTTCGAGAGAGGTCTGGCGCTTGAAAATCTCGTCCATCACCGTCTCGGCGAGTGCCTCCATCGATAGGTCTGTCGTCGCTACCTGATATGCCTTTTCTGCACGTGGCGGGGGCGCAAACACTTTTTTCACAATGGTCGGCGAGCCGCGCAGGCCACATTTGGTAAGATCCGTGATACCGGCATCCGCCGCGTTCCACGTGACAATCTTCGCCCGCGCCGCCCGGAAGGCGTCATCGAGCGACCCGCGTCGGATTTCGTTCACGCCTTCGAGCATCGTGATCAGCACAGGCAAGCGCGTCGATAAAACCTGCACGCCCCCTTCGGCGCGGCGCTCGACAGTGATATGGCCCTCCTCCGGAGCAAGATCGACAATCCGCGCGACATAGGTGAGCTGATTGAGCCCCAGACGCTTCGCAATGCCAGGGCCGACTTGGGCAGTGTCGCCGTCTATGGTCTGCTTGCCCGTGAAGATCATGAGCGGCTTACCAAATTCCTGCTCGATTTTCGCCAGCGCGCCAGCCAAAGCGAAGCTCGTCGCCAGCGTGTCGGAGCCGGCGAAAAAGCGATCGGTCAGCAGAACGGCCCGATCAGCCCCGAAAGTGAGCGCCTTGCGCAGCGAATCTTCGGCCATCGGCGGACCCATGGTGAGAACGGTCACCTCGCCGCCGAAACGGTCGCGCCAGCGCATCGCCTCTTCAAGCGCAAAAAGATCATAGGGATTGCTGATCGTCGGCACACCTTGACGCATAATCGTGTTCGTAACCGGATGAACACGGATCTGCGCGCTATCGGGAACCTGCTTCATGCAGACGACGATGTGCATAGGATTTCACTTTCGCCTTTTAGCCTTCACAGCGATCAACGCCGCCAACATAGTCAAGCGCAATTATTATGCCAATAATCAACACGCCGGCGGTTGACCACGGGCCCGCAGATCTGGCCGATCGCGTGCCCGTCCGACAGCGCCGAGCCGGAAATCAGACGCTCCTGTCGGCTAGATGACATTCTTGTCACTTCTCTTTGTCTGGTCACTTCCCTTTGTTCGCGACGGCGAGGGAGGCGAGCGGCANNCGCTCCTGGATGGGCGAGGACGCGATGAAATCCTGATAAGCTTGCTCAAGATGCTCGCGGCAAAGTGCCCGAATCTCAGCATCGCTTAGACCTTCGAAGGCCCCGTCGATCTGGCTCCCTTTCAAGTACTGGCCCATACGGCGGAGAATATGGAGCCGTGTGACCTGGACGACGGTAGCGTCGTAGGGAACGTCGAGAAAAACAAAGAACTCCTCGGCAGCCGAGAGCCGTCCCAGTTCGTCGAGCACACTCATCACCTTAGATTCTCCGTTATCACAAAAGATCTTTCGGCCTTGGCGGTCTCACTTGCGGCCCTGGCGCAGGCCGCAGCATCCTGCATGCCAGACNNGGATTGACGCGCCCCTGTAAGTGGGTGACCCGCGCTTCCAAAAACTCGATCCGATCGAGCATCCGGTTAAGAGCATCGCCCACAGGATCCGGAATCAGGTGATGATCAAGGTTGACGCGTCCATCGGCGCGCCGCCATTCGCGCGACTCCCGGACGATCCGTCCAGGAATGCCGACNNCCAAACCACGATTGGACCCAGAATCTTGGCCCCGGCACCAATCAAGACGCCGCTTTCGATCGTCGGATGACGCTTGCCAGGCGACCAGCTCGTTCCCCCAAGGGTAACGCCGTGGTAAAGCGTGACATCATTGCCGATCTCCGCCGTCTCGCCAATCACAACACCCGCGCCATGATCGATGAAGAACCGGCGCCCAATTGTTGCTCCGGGATGAATG
>PKWC01000131.1 GCA_003131925.1 Alphaproteobacteria bacterium
ATCCCGCCGCGCCACTCGACCGTTTTGTTTGTCCCCGACGCGTCAGACCGCCGACTGCGCGTCGCAGAAGCGGATGGCCTCGCGCAGCAGTTCGGAGGCATTTGCCAGTTGCAGTTTTTCCTTGATGCGCGCGCAATAGGCTTGGACCGTTTTGATGCTGACGTTCAGCGACTGTGCGACACGCCGTGTCTCGTAACCCTGGCCAAGAAGCCGGAACACTTCGAGTTCCCGGTCGCTGAGCTTCTTGATCGGCGTGTGCAGGTCGGGGATGTCTCCATCCGCAAAGCGTTCGGCGAACACCGCCTGCATTCGGGGGCTCAGATAGAGCTTGCCGTCGAGCACGTCGCGGATCGCCGCGGCAATGCTGCTCGTCGATTCGCCTTTCATGACATAGCCGCGGGCACCCGCCCGGAAGGAGCGCTCGGCGTAGAACCGCTCGTCATGCATTGAGAGCACCACAATGGCGGTTCCGGGAATTTCCGTTTTGATGCTCTTGATGAGCGACAGCCCCGAGCCTTCGGGCAGTGCGAGGTCGATGATGGCGATGTCGGGCTTGGTGGCGCGAATTCCCTCGATCGCCTTTTCCGCACCTGCCGCCTCGCCGCAGACTCGCAGATCCGTGATCTGGTTCAGCAGGGTGGTCAGCCATTCGCGAACCAGCGGATGATCGTCGACGAGAAATACTCTTGAAATGCGTTTGCTCATGAGGCGATCTGGTCCTCGATTGCGACCGGCAGGCGGCAGGTTACGATCGTTCCGCCGCCGTCGCGTGCGCTTACCTCGAACGTTGCGCCGATCAGCCGCGCCCGGTGCGCCATGATACGCAGTCCCATTCCGGCGGTCGAGGGCCGGTTCGCCGGAATGCCGCCGCCATCGTCTTCGATGCGCAATTCGAGACCTTCATCAAGCGTGTTGAGCTCGATTGCGATGTCGCGCGCACCCCCATGCTGTATGGCGTTGCGGGTGGCCTCCTGGGCGATCCGGAAGAGATGCTCGGCTGTCGCCGCCGAGTGCACGAGGACGGGCAATTCGCAGACGAACCGGCAGGTCACTTCGAACAGTCTCGTGGTCGTGACGGCGAACTCCTCGAGCGCGAGCATCAGGCCCTCGGCGCTCAAATCGACAGGATGGAGGCCCTTCGCAGAGCGGCGCGTGAGCGAGACGCCTTCTTCGATAAGCTCCACAACTTTCTTTGCATCCACTGCTTCCCGCAAACTCCGGCGCTCGAGTTTTTCACGCAGCNNGTGAGCGCCGCCGCCCGCTCGCGAATGCGGGATTCGAGGAGGTGGTTCAGGCTCCGCAATTTGACGAGGACGAGCACGACAACTACGAAAGACATCAATTGTACGCTGCCGTTCCAGGCAATCAAAAAGGGATCGGCAAAATCGGCATTCCCCGAACCCAAATTGCCGATTATCCAGACGGCGACGCACAAGGCTGCGATGAACAACGCGAAGCCGGTGCCGATGAACCATGCTGCAAGCGAAACGGGAAGGAGATAGAAGGCGGAAAGCGAGATATGCGTGCCCGTCTCGTAATCGAACATGCCGATGCACAGCGCAAGAACGATTGCCGCTATGGCGAGACGCGCCTTCGATTGCTTCTCCAGAAGCTGCATCCACGTGCCCATCTGTGGATCGAACCTCTCCCGGCTTGAAAACCGGCCTGATCGTGCGCCGCAACGCGCGAGAAATCCATCCGTCAGACAGTCACGGGCCGTCCACAGCGCCGCACCAGCCGGGGAGATAGTTGGCGTCCTTGCTCTTCGCCAGGGCGAGTGCCTTGCGCATCGCCTCGTTGAAATGGTGTTTGACGAACTGCCGCTTCATGCGCCGACGCAGAAAATCCGCCCAGAGAAATTCGCTGAACGGGGTGGTTTCCTTTGAGTAGCCGCCGGCGCGGCGGAGCTCACCGGCGAGCGAGCGGAACGGATCGTCGACCATATCCTTGATTGAGCTGGGTATGTCCCCGTATCCGCATCTGCGCCCCTTCGCGTTGAAGGGATGCATCCAGCCAAAATTGTCGAGCACGACCCAAAACGCATCCTCGCTCAGTTTCTCGAGGCGGGCGACTATCGTCACGAAGATTTCGTTCACTCCCTCGTCGAGAAGCGCCCGCACCAGGTGATGATGATCGATCACATAGTGGCGCCCTTTTGGCCCGAGCACGACAGGAATCAAGTGGGTTCCGAAGAAGCTGTTCTCTTTCTTGCCTTTGCGCGCGCGCCATTGTTTGCGGCGCTCTTCCACTTCGCGCAGGCCAACGGTCATCTGGGTCGGCCTGAGATCGGCAAGCGGTACGGGTTTGAGGACGGGTTCGCGTACGATCGGCATCGGCTAAACTCCTCGGGGACGAATCAAAACCATGTCAGCAAGAAATATCATCCGCGGAACTGCCGCGCGCACGGTGGAAGCCTTGGCCGGCCCGGGTATCGCGCATGATATCGTTGCCGGCCTCACTTTGGCGGCGATTGCCGTGCCGGAACAGATGGCAACCGCGCGGCTTGGTCACTTTTCGCCCGAGATCGGCTTTCTCGCCTTCGTCGCGGGCACGCTGGGCTTCATCGNNGAGCAAATGGCGACGGCGAGGCTTGGCGGTTTTGCGCCGCAGATCGGCTTTCTCGCGATCACCGCCGGTGCGCTCGGCTTTGCCGCCTTCGGTTCGAATCGCTCGATGTCGATCGGCGCGGATTCGACGATCACGCCCATTTTCGCGGCCAGCCTCGCACTCATTGTGGCGGCCGGATCGCCTGCCTACGCAGCCCTCGCGCCCGTGCTGGCGATCATGGTCGGGACGATCGTTGCGGTATCGGGCCTCTGCCGCATGGGCTGGATTTCCAATCTGCTTTCGGTGCCCGTCACCGCGGGGTTTCTGGCCGGAATATCCGTGCACATCGCCGCATCGCAGCTTCCGGTTCTGTGCGGCCTTCCCGCCGGCACAGGCGGCACCGTCACGCGACTTGTGAACCTCGCCGGAAATTTCGGACAGGCGAACCTCTACGCCGTTCTACTCGGGCTCGGCGTGCTCGCGGTCACCGCGCTGACGGAAAGGCTCGACGCCAAATGGCCCGGGGCGTTGATCGGTGTCGGCGCCGCGACGCTCGTCACGCTCGTTTTTGCCTTCGAGCGCCATGGGGTGACGGTCTTGGGAGCGATTTCGCCGCCAGTGCCGCGCTTCCCCACGATCTGGCCGACGATGGAAGAGATCTCGCGCCTCGCTCCATTATCGTTTCTGGTCGCCATCGTGGTGATGGTGCAGTCCGCGGCCACGACGCGATCGTTTCCGTCCGATTCGCCGCCCGACATCGATCGCGATTTCATCGGCGTCGGCGTTGCGAATCTGGTCTCCGGACTCGTGGGTGGGTTTCCGGTCAACGCGAGCCCGCCGCGAACGGCGGTCGTCGCCGAAGCAGGAGCCCGATCGAAAAGAGCCGGACTCGTCGCGGCCGGAGCGGTGACGCTGCTTGCGGTCTACGGCTCGAATCTTCTCGCACATGTTCCCCATGCCGCGCTGGCGGGTGTGCTTCTCTTCGTGGCGTTGCGCATCCTGCAGCTCAAGGTCGCCAGCGCGGTTTGGCGCGAGAGCAAGGGCGAATTCGCACTTATTCTGGCGACCGCGTTCGCCATCGTAGCGCTTCCCATCGAGACGGGTGTTGCGATCGGCATACTTCTGTCCCTGCTTCACGGCATGTGGACGACGACGCGCGCCCGCGTGATCGCGCTTGTGCGCGTGCCCGGAACTTCCATCTGGTGGCCGCCCGAGGAAGGCACGCGCGCCGAAGAAACGGGCGGGGTTCTTGTCCTCGCCTTTCAGGCGCCGTTGTCGTTTCTCAATGCGAACATCTTCCGCCGCGGAGTTCTCGACGCGGTGGCGCGCGCGCAGGCGCCTGTTCGCCTCGTCGTTCTCGAGGCCGGCAACATTGTCGAGATCGATTTTACGGCCGCCCACGTCATGTCCGAGGTCGTGAGAGTCTGCCGCGACAAGGGCGCCCGTTTTGCTATCGCGCGCCTCGAATCGGTCCGGGCACAACAATCGTTGCGCCGCTTTGGCATTGTCGACCTCGTCGGCTCCGCGCACATCTATCGCAGTGTCTACGAGGCGGTCGAAGCTCTCGCGTCGTCTGGATAGCAGACGTCGATGGTTGTCGCCAAAGGGAGGATTCGCGCGCGTTTGTTTGTTTCGTCACGCGGCAAGACGTGCCGGTTGCGGAACGGGACACCCGTCACGCCAAGGGCATAGCCAACAGATATTCTCTTCAGCATGTCGCGCATCCGGAACGAGATCCGGCAGGAGACGGCGAGTTCAGTGAGACTGAAACAGTGCGACGACGACATTCACCGCGATGGCAATCAGCACCGTGTTGAAGAAGAATGAAACGATGCCATGCGCGATGGAGCGTTGCCGCATCCAGGTCGATTCGACCTGCACATCCGATACCTGCGCGGTCATTCCGATCACGAAAGCGAAATAGATGAACTCCCAGGTGCCGGGCTCCGTTGTCGCGGGAAATCTGAGCCCGCCTGTTTCCGGCCGACCCACACAGGGGCCGTCGGGATCGCCGTAGTAGGCGTGGGCGTAGTGAAACGCGGCGTTGGTGTGCAGAACGAACCAGGCGAGGGGCGCGCTGCCGATCGACAGCACCAGGTGGACCGCATCCGGTTTGACCGGCGCGTTGAGCAGCCGGAATATCGAGGTCAGGCTGAGGCAAAGAGCGGCGAAGGTGATGGCCGCGATGAAAATGATCCCCTCATCATCGAATGCCGCTTTCCGGCGTAGATCCGCTGGCGTCATGTTGAGCGCGTTTGCAACGACGAACAGAAGATATGCACCGTAGAAGACATCGCCGCCGATGGAGATAGTTGCCGGAGGATCGAGAAAACTGGAAACACCAAAGGCAACCCCGCCGAGCGCGAACGCGATGTAGAACCATCGGTGGTGCAGGATGTGGTCAACTACCCAGGAGGGCCATGCGTTCATTTCGATTCGCTCTTCCGGCTTTCCGTTCTTTCTTCATCTGCCGAATAAACTCAAGATTCAATTGTTCACAATGGGAAACATCCCAAATGCGGACGTGGTGCGATCTAGAGCGTGATGCACTCATA
>PKWC01000254.1 GCA_003131925.1 Alphaproteobacteria bacterium
GTTTTTCAACAGCCTGCTAGTGAGCACGGCCAGAATGGGCGGTGGCGGCAATCGCGCGGTGATCGAGGTTTCGCGGATCGGCGAAGGCGATCCGCTGAAGTTCCATGTCGTCGTGCGCGACGGATCGGGCGAAACAAGCCATGAGGTGACGATGTCGGCCGAAACCTGCACCCTCCTCACTGCCGGCGCCCATGGACCCGAGCGTTGCATCGAAGCGGCGTTCCGCTTCCTGCTCGACCGCGAGCCGAAGGAATCGATCCTCCACAAGTTCGACGTGACGCAAATCGCGCGCTTCTTCCCGGAATTCGGCCGGAAGATGCCGCACTATCTGGGGCGCGCCTGAGCGCAAACAGCGGGTGCCTTCTCGCCTGCGACGTCGGCCCGACATCAATCAAAACGGCACTCACTACCGGCCCGCCGTGCCGCAAGGCGCCGCGCATCCTGGCGCAACACGGTTCGGCGGAATCGGCGCCGGATCCTGTTTATCAGGCGATTTACAGGCGATTCTTTTCCTGCGGCCGGTTTTTCAGCCGGCCAAAACGAAATTCGCAAGCGATTCAAAGCGATTGCCAAAAAGGATTTTTGTGGCGGAACAGGCGCCAACCGGCCTGCTCGCCTGCAAATGTCCTGTTTCCGCAGCCGGCGACGAAACAAAGCGCCGACGATTGTTTCACGGGAAACACTGGCCTCGGGACACACAGCGGGCAATCCCCGTTTCGCCCTCGCCGCGGGACAACGCCCGCGCAGCTCCCATCCCGACGATTCGTCATTGAACCCCCTTGCACCAGAGTACTCTGTATATTAGAGTACTCTGGACAAGTTCATGGAGGACCCGCCGTGCCGCTTTCCCGCAACGAAGCTGAGACTGCGCTACGCGACATTTCCACAGCCGAGCGCGCAAGTGCGACCACCTATGGCTACCGGCGCGCCTCGCCGTACCTGGTTCTCTGGGGCGTCGTGTGGGCGGTCGGCTATGGCGTGACTTACGTCCGGCCGCAATACACAATCATCTGGCCTGTTCTCGTTGCGCTCGGCATGATCGCAAGTTTCTGGATCGGCTGGAAATCAGACCCTGCCGGAAAAGTGGATTGCCGCTACGTTGCAACACTGCTTGCCGTCTTCTTTTTCGTCATGGCGGTGTTTGCAGTACTCGCGCCGCGGACAAACGCACAAATCAGCGCTTTCTTTCCCATTCTCGTGGCGCTCTTCTACAGCCTTATAGGCATCTGGACCCGGGGTGCCCGCATGGTCTTCGCGGGTGTCGTCGTCGCCGTGCTGACCATCGTAGGCTATTTCTGGTTCCCGCAAATTTTCCTCTTGTGGATGGCCGCCGTCGGCGGCGGCGCGCTGATCCTGGGCGGCCTCTGGCTGAGGAGTGCGTGATGGAACAGCCCGATGCCGTCATTCATCAGCCATTGCGGCTCAAGATCATGGCGGCGCTCAAAGCGCTCCCCGATCGCGAACAGATCGAATTTGTACGATTGAGGGCACTCGTCGGCGCGACGGAAGGCAATCTCGGCGCGCACATCGTGACTCTGGAGCAGGTCGGCTACATCGATGTCGAAAAGGATTTTGTCGGCAAAAAGCCGCGCACGCGCGTGCGCCTTGTCAGGGCCGGCCGCCGCGCCTTTGAAAACTACATCGCGTATCTCCGCGAAATCGTGGAAGCGGCTCCGCCCCCGGAGAACAGGCGATGAGCTACGGCGCCGTCGGCTGGACGCAAGGCGCACAGCGCTGCGCGGGGATTCGAAGTGGCGATCGGCGCAACGCTCTGCTTCTCTTTACTCGGCTCTCTCTTTATGCGCCGTCTCGGCCGCGCCGTGGCGCGCTTCGGGATTCCGAAGCCACCCGTGAAAAGCTCCGTGCAGGGGAGGCCCGTGCCGGCGCATACGGAACCACAAACCGATTTGTCGGCGTTGTCTTAACGACGCCCTATGCCGCATCCCGATGGAGGCGACGGGCAAATCTGCCTGAAGCATCCGACGATCGCGAAGCGATGGTGGTGCGACGTCAGAGTATCAAATGCTGGGAAGCGGCTCACGGCGACACGGCGAAGCGCCGCTTGTCAACCGGCATGAAAACAGCTCAGCTGTACCGGGCAATTATACGGGAGATCGTTCAAATGCACACCAGACGCTTTCTTGGATACTCCCTGATTTACGCATCGATTGCATGCCTGGTGCCGGTGTTCGTCGCGCCAACGCTGGCCAGCGCCGCCGGCACGGATGTCGCGCGTTCGAACCTGTATGTTAGCGCGCGGATACCCGACAACGGGCCATCGAGAGAGATCGGCGCCGTGCGCCCGGCTGGACTTTCGCCGCGCGCGGCAGAGATGACGCCTGCGGGTCGGCCCGCAAATACCTGGACCAAGCTTGCCAATCTTCCGGGAGCAACGGTTCACGACGTGGCGTTCGCGAGCTCCACCGTCGGCTACGCAGCGGCGGAATTGGGCCAGGTTTGGGAAACCACAGATGGCGGCGCGACGTGGAAGGAAATTCTCAATCGCGGCTTTCCCTACTACTATTACGGAATCTCCGCTGCCGGGCAGAAAGTTGTCGCCTCCGGATTCGACGACAGCAACAGCGAGGCGATCCTCACCCAGAGCAATGACGGCGGTGCGACATGGTCGGCAGACACCATTCTCAGCACCAATGCGTGGGGGGGCCGCGTGCGCTTCACCAATGGCGTCAAGAACGGCATGGCCATGAGCGGTGAAGGTCTCGCCAATCCCAACGCCGCCTGGTGGAGGAACAAGCCGGGCAAGTGGGCGCAGGTCACGCCGGATCCGAGCGGCGGCTGGTTCGGGTACCAGTTCACGCTGTTGAAGGACCAGACCGCCTATGCGTCGGGCATCAACTATTGCAAGAGCGCCGATACGGGGGGGACGTGGAGTTGTGCACCGCCGGCGGATAAGGTGTTCGACGGTCCGACCGAATTCGTCTCCGACAACGTAGGCTGGACCGGCGGCGGCGAGATCTCGCCAAAGGTCAAGGGCTGGCTGCACCGGACAACGGATGGAGGCGCGACGTGGAGTAGGCGCGTGCTCAACTCGCCCTTTCCGATTCGCGAAATCGAATTCCTGAATCGGAAAATCGGATGGGCTGCCGGTGGCAATATCTATTCCGATGTTGGCGGAATTTATTTCTCTTCCGATGGCGGAAAGAAATGGAGCCTCGATACAAACACCGGCGACGAGGTGGGCGCCTGCGCGTATCAGAATCTCGGAACCGGGCAGACGCAGGTGTGGTGCATCGGCGACACCTACAACGGCAGCAGCTTCAGCAGCAACGTCTACAGCACGGTCGTTGCGACACCGTAGTACCCAGAATCGGAATTGAGTGATACGCATACAAGATTTGGCGCAGTAGACGCAGAGGTTGCGCAGTGGACGCGGGAAAAATATAGGCGTGCGAAGCGCGCCTGCTTTTTTTCTGCGCCCCCGGCGCAACCTCTGCGTCCTCTGCGCTAAAATCTTGTCGGTTCACGAATCACTTTCGTTCAAAAGTAGCTATTAGGCGCGTCGGTCACACAGGTGTGAAGCGAAGTTCGTTCCGACAATCGTACCGTGCGCCGGCTTCGACGTTCTATTGCCCGCGGTGAAAGAAAATGCGGCGAAAATCGGCGTGGCTCGTCGCTTCGGTCATCGTTCCTTTCGGAATTGCGCTCGGGGCGGAGACCGGAACGCTGAGCAGTGTGGTCTTCAGCAACTACACGCCGCTCTCCAGCAATGCCGAGTTGGCGCGACGCATGCTGAGCCCCCTGACCGCGGCCCAAATCCCCGGACTGCTGGCACAATCGGGGAAGAGACTCAACGACCAGCCCGTCAATCTCGTGGAAGAAAAATTCGCCGTCTACGTGCCGGCGCAGAAGCCGGCGGGAGGCTACGCGCTTCTGGTGTTCGTGCCGTCATGGAACGACGCGAGATTGCCCGACGGCTGGGGGCCTGTCCTGGACCAGTATGGCGTCATCTTCGTCAGTGCGGCACGGTCGGGCAATGACGCGAACGTTCTTGGCCGGCGCGAACCGCTGGCACTCCTTGCGGAACAGAACGTGGCGCGCCGCTATGCGGTGAACCAGGCGCGCGTCCTCATTGCCGGATTTTCGGGCGGGTCGCGGGTGGCGATGCGATTGGCCCTCGCCTACCCCGATGTGTTGCGCGGCGCGATCCTGAACGCCGGCAGCGATCCGATCGGATCGCGTGTGATTCCCCTGCCCGCCGCGGATCTGTTCCGTCAATTTCAGGAATCGACGCATATCGTGTTCGTCACCGGCGAGCGCGACAGTTTTCGCCTCGCGATGGATATGGCCAGCATGCATTCGATGCGAGATTGGTGCGTGTCGAACGTGGAAGATCACATATCGGCCTTCGTCGACCACGACGTCGTCGACTCGGTGGCGCTCTCCCGGGCTCTCGACACGTTGTTGAATCCTGCGCCGTCCGATCCCGCCAGGCTCGCCGGTTGCCGGTCGGCAATCGAGGCAGAGCTCGACACAAAACTGCAGCAAGTCGAGTCTCTCATCCAGGCGGGCGAGCGCGATTCCGCACGTGACCTGCTCAAGGAAATCGACGCACGTTTTGGCGGAATGGCCGCGCCGCGGAGCGTCGAACTGGCGGCCAAACTGAAGCAGAAGGGTTGAGGAGCACGGAACAGCGCGAATTTGCAACACCCAATAACCTCGTCATGGCCGGGCCACCCCGGTCCGCGCGAGAGCGCGGCCGGAGTGTAAACTGTCGCGGCCACCCATGAACACCGCGTCAAGAAATGAGCCCCATGTACAGGTCGTTCCAATGGGGATTGTCCCGCTCGATGAGATTGATCTTCCACTCGCGTTTGTACTTCTTGAGCGATTTCTCGTGTTGGATTGCTGCGAGCATGCTCTCGTAATGCTCTTACCAGACAAGCCGCCTCAAGTCGTACTTCTTCGTGAACCCGTCGATCTCGCCCTCGCGATGCTGCCAAGCGCGGCGAACGAGATTGCTGGTCACGCCGACGTAAGGCGTGCCGTACTTCCTGTTGCTCATCATGTAAACGGCGATAAAGGCGTCGCGGGGAACCACGGCCGGCACGGGTTTCATGGGTGGCCGGGACAACGGCCCGGCCATGACGAAGCTATAGGGGGTTGCGAATTCTCGCTATCCCGATTCAACGTGTCGCAGCATCCCGCGCAGATGCCAGCCGCGCCGCAACAACCCGCTGGGCATCCGGATTGGAACCCATCGTCATGTGGGCTCCCGCGATCATCACGAGTTCTACGAGCGGCGATGGCTCGGGAATGCATGCATGCCAATCGATGACTCCATCGCCGGGACTTACGATCGCGGTAACCGGCACCGGCGGCGCCTGCCTGATTCGGCCAATCGCGTCCTGCGCGTTCTTGTCCCATAGCACCGACACAAGCCTTGCGACGGGTGCGAGCGGAGTCGCCACGGGCAGGTTGATGGGACTGGCGAGCGTAACCACCCGCTCGACGCAGTCCGGGCAGCGTTTGGCGGCTTCCCGCGCCAGCGTGCCGCCGAGGCTGACGCCGACGAGCGACACTTTGTGCGCGTGCCGCTCCGCGTTCTCCCGCACTCTGCCTTCGAGCCTTTCGATGGCATCATTCGCCGGCCCCAGGTTGAGGCCGCAGTCCCACGATCGCACCGAGAAGCCCTGACGCGCGAGAAACCTGCGCAGATGTGCCGTCGAAATATCGGGCGAGCAAAATCCAGGCACGACGATGACCGGTTCGCCGTGACCACGTGCAGCGTCCTCAGGAAATTGCAGCGGCGTCGCGCTCGCTCGTACGAAACCTCCGACTTCGCGCAACCATGTGCTCACTGAAACCGGAGAGCCACGCTGCGGCTAGGTGACAAAAGTATCGGATGGAAAAACGGTCATGACCCGCGGCAGCCTTGGAAAGAGGCGATCGGCAAGTGCCACGACCTGAGTACGAATGGAATAGCCGTGCCGATTCATGGCAAACGTTTCCTCCCCCAGCGTGGCGGGAGCAAAAGTGGGCAACGCATATGCCGCGATTTTCGCAATTAGAGCGCATTCCGCCCGGAATGAATCGCCACGCCAAAGCGTGTCATTCCCGCGAAAGCGGGAACCCAGAAGCAGTGCTTACGGAATTTCTTCACGGTCCTGGGTCCCGGCTCTCCGCTTCGCGTCGGCCGGGATGACACGCTTTAAGTGGGTAGCGGGCCTGACCGATGACCGACGATTTTGGGGCGATTGCGGAGCTGGGGGGTGCGGCCGCCATCGAGATTGCGGCTTCGGCGCTGGCCGAGCGGGGTGCGAAAACCACGAAATGCCGCAACTGCGGCGCACCCGTGATCGGCGCCTACTGCGCGGTTTGCGGCCAGGAGCGGGATGCGCACAGGCGCTCGCTGTTCAAGCTGCTCCACGATCTCTTCGAGGAGATCGTCAGTTTCGACAGCCGCATCCTGCGCACCGTGATTGCGCTGCTCTTCGAGCCGGGCGAACTGCCCCTCGCATTCCATCAGGGCCGGACGCGCCGTTACATGCCTGCGGTACGCCTCTATCTGTTTGTATCGCTGCTGTTCTTTCTTACGCTCTCGGTGGCCGGCATCGCGCTCGTGCAAATCCAGATCAAAGAGGTGCCGAAAGCCTATACGGTCAGGCTGTTGGCGAACGGCGATGCCGTCATCATTGCCGGGGGAAAGACAAGCCGCGCCATATCTGCCGCGGAAATTCGCAAGGCCATGCACAGACAAGGATTCAATGTCGGTGGAACCGACGCGATCAGGGCTGGACGGGAAACAAACACCTACACGGCCCAGAGTCTCGCACCCGGCGTTCACTCGGGTCTCGAACCGGATGTGGGTTTTTTCAGACCGATCGAGAGGAACCCTCCCCGGATTACACAAGGGGGCTGGGCGCAGATCGAGAAAATGAAGGCAGATATCCTGAGAGATGTCGGCAATAACAAGAACGGCTGGATGGCGCGCAACGCCCTGGCGACCATCGAGAAACTGTCCCGCGATCCCGCGGCGCTCAACGGTCCGCTGACCACGTGGATTCCGCGCGTATTCTTTCTGCTCCTGCCGTTGTTCGCAGCGTTGCTCGCGCTGTTCTATGTGAGGCAGCGCAAGCAGTTCTACTTCGTGGATCACCTCGTCTTTTCGCTCTCCGTTCACAGCTTCGTATTTGCAATCCTCATCGTGGCGATCGGAGCCGCGCAGCTGTTGTCTGGCGGCGTCGTTGCCGAAATCATCTTCCTGTCGATCGGCGTCTACCAGTTCATCGCTCTCAAACGTTTCTATCGGCAGGGATGGATCATCACCACGGTCAAGTTCGCCGCGATTTCCTTCATCTACGCCGCGTTCGTGCTGGCGCCGGCATTGGCGTTCGTGCTTGTTACCGGCTTCATCCAGGGCTGAGACGACGATGGCAGAGCAATGGGACGTTCTCGTGATCGGAAGCGGACCGGCGGGCTATGTCTGCGCCATTCGCGCCGCACAGCTGGGGCTCAGGACCGCGATCGTCGAACGCGACAGGCTCGGCGGCATCTGCCTCAACTGGGGTTGCATTCCGACCAAGGCGCTGCTGCGTTCGTCCGAAATCTGGCACCTCATGCACAGGCTGAAGGAATTTGGTTTCTCCGCCGACAATCTTCAGTTTGACCTCGCGAGGATCGTCGAGCGCTCGCGCAAGGTTGCCGCGCAGCTGTCCAACGGCGTCGCTTTCCTGATGAAGAAAAACAAGATCGAAGTCGTTCCCGGCGAAGCCCGGCTTTCCGGCGGAGGAAAGGTTGCGGTCGTGAAAGACGGTGCGACGCGCGACCTCTCGGCAAAACACATCGTGCTCGCCACCGGTGCGCGGGCGCGCGCGCTCCCCGGCCTCGAGCCGGACGGCAAGCTGATCTGGACGTATCGCGAGGCGATGGTGCCGCCTTCCTTTCCCAAATCCTTGCTTGTCGTCGGGTCGGGCGCGATCGGCATCGAGTTCGCAAGCTTCTTCCGTACGCTTGGCAGCGACGTCACGGTGGTGGAAGTGCTCGACCGGATCCTGCCGGTGGAAGACGAAGAGATTTCGCAATTCGCCGCGAAGGCCTTCATCAAGCAGGGCATGAAGATCCGGACTTCGACGACAGTGGAGAAGCTCGAGAAGGGGGCCGACGCTGTCACCGCCACGCTCAGGACAAAGGACGGCAAGACGGAAACGCTCCATGCGGAACGTGTCGTCCTCGCAATCGGCATTGTCGGCAATGTCGAGAATATCGGGCTCGAACAGGCTGGAGTGAAGGTCGAGAAAACACACGTCGTCGTCGACGAGTGGGGCGAGACGGGCGTGAACGGGCTCTATGCGATCGGCGATCTGGTCGGACCACCCTGGCTCGCGCACAAAGGGATGCATGAGGGCGTGATCGTCGCGGAGCGGATCGCGGGTGTGAAAGGCGTGCACCCGCTGGACACGTCGAAGGTTCCTGCCTGCACCTATTGCTGGCCCCAGGTTGCCAGCGTGGGGATGACGGAGGCAGTCGCAAAGGCCTCAGGACGCAAGATCAAGGTCGGCCGTTTTCCGTACATCGGCAACGGCAAGGCGATCGCGCTCGGCGATCCCGAGGGTCTGGTGAAGACAGTCTTCGATGCCGATACGGGAGAATTGCTGGGCGCGCACATGATCGGTGCGGAAGTCACGGAACTGATCCAGGGCTACGCGATCGCCCGCACCCTCGAAGCCACCGAAGCCGAGCTTGCCGCCGTTGTCTTTCCTCACCCGACACTGTCCGAAACGATGCACGAATCCGTCCTCGACGCCGACAAGCGCGCGCTGCACATTTGAACGCGTTCGGGGGCGCCGTGCAGTGGCTCAAACCCCTGGACTTCGAAATGATT
Organism: Alphaproteobacteria bacterium; assembly: GCA_003131925.1. GTDB lineage: Bacteria > Pseudomonadota > Alphaproteobacteria > Micropepsales > Micropepsaceae > Rhizomicrobium. The sequence goes on from PKWC01000254.1 coordinate 8,843, forward strand.
GATCGCACCTAGGTGAGAGCTGCGGCGTTTGGAATTCGGAGACGGGATACAAATTTCGCAGCCATTGGCAGACGCGATCTACTCTGCTATCTTCGATTTCGCATTTGCAATTGGGGGCGCCGCTCAATGCAATGGAAGTTTTATGTCAAGCCGGACAACGGCGCCGCGGTTGCGCTCTGTATGACGGCCATGCTTTCGGCGACCGGCGCGCACGCTTTCGTAGCGATCTCATCGGGCGCGACAGCAAACATGTCCTGCTCGAATGGCGTCTGCAAGCCGACGGCGAAAACAGCTATTCTCAATGTGGGAGATCTCGAAGGTTTCCTCGCCTCCGGCAATGTCACCGTCACCACGACCGGCTCCGGCGTTCAGGCGAACGACATTCACATCAGTTCTGCGCTTTGGTGGGCAAGTTCCGGCACGCTGTCACTGGAAGCGAACCGGTCGATTGCCATCAATGCCGCCGCGTCGATCACGGGCCTCAGCGGATTGACTCTCGACACCGGCAAGCACGGTGCGCTTTCGTTCGGCAAGAAGGGAAACGCCACGTTCGCGAACCTCTCCAGCCAGCTCACGATCAACGGGAGTGCCTACACGCTCGCGGGAGACATCAAGAGCCTTGCAAGCGACATAGCCACTAGCCCGGGGGGCAATTTCGCCCTTGCCAATAACTATGACGCCAGCGGAGATGGAACCTACACTTTTCCGCCCATCACTACGGTTTTTACCGGAACTGTCGAGGGGCTCGGCAATGCAATCTCGAATTTCAGCATCGACGGCGGGACTTTTATCAACGGCGAACTGTTGGAAGGCCTGTTCGCGGAAGTGGGAACGAACGGCCTCGTCGAGGACATCGGCCTAGTGAATGCCAACGTGATCTGCTCTCTGCGGACCCGTAAAATTGTTCTGGTCGCAAGCCTCGTCGCCCTGAACTACGGCACCGTCCACTCGTCCTACGCGACGGGCGCGGTGCAAGATCAGAAGCCTTCGCCTTACCTGGGGGGCCTTGTCGGTGTATAGACTGGGGACATATC
>PKWC01000213.1:0-2442 GCA_003131925.1 Alphaproteobacteria bacterium
GGTCGACCGGATCCCAGTTCACATCCGCTTCCGCGCGATAGACGAGACCGACGCGATGAAAGTCGATGAACAGTTTCTGCTGGTGCCGGTAATAGCCGGGATCGCAGGTCGCAAATTCGCGGCTCCAATCGATCGCCAGCCCCATCGCCTTCAACTGGGTGCGCATCGCCGCGATGTTGGCGTGAGTCCAGTCGAGCGGATTGACGCCTTCATCGCGGGCGGCATTCTCCGCCGGCAGANNGACCCATATGGATGCGTCCCGAAGGGTAGGGAAACATTTCGAGCACGTAACATTTGGGGCAGGCCGAATCTTCGCGAACGGCGAACGCGTTGCGCGCGGCCCAGGCGGCCTGCCAGCGTGTCTCGGATTGTCTGGCGTTGTAGCGCGCCATGTCTTGCCCCGGTTCTGCGGCTACGCCGCAGCCGCGAAAATGGACTACTGCGCGCGCTTAACCTAGTGGTTCAGATCGGACAATTGAATCCCGAAAAAATTGTCATGGCCCGCGCNNAGCGCGCGTCCGCGCGCTGAATCTACTCTCTAAGCGGTCCCGACTGGGTGGTCAGCTTGCGCCGGCCATGACAACTCTTGGGGGTACGAAGTGTCGGATTCGCCCCCTAGCCGCCGGCGCCTTCGCTCGCGAGTCGAAGCTCGCGGGCGCGCGTCAAGATCGCGTCTTCCAGCTTGGTCGCGGTCTCGGGATTGACCTGGGCGTCGATCCAGCTGTTGGCGGTGCGGGTCTGGCGGAACACGGCAATCTTGATGCCGTCCGCCCGCAGGCGGCGGTCGAGGATGTAGATCGTAACCTTCATCCGCTCGTTGGGATCCTGTGGCGCGGAATACCACTCGGTGATGATGACGCCGCCGTAGGGGTCAGCCGACTGGAGTGGCATGAAGGCCAGCGTATCGAGCGTGGCATGCCATAGATAGGAATTGACGCCGAGCGTGATGCGGCCGCTGTCGCCCGAAATGGCCGTGGTCCCTGTCGTCGTATCCGAGGTGTCTTCGGAGGAGCCGCAGGCTGCCAGAAGCAGCGTGCAGAGTGCTACGGCCAAAACCCGCATGAAATCGCCCGCTCGTTGTTGCCGACGGCCAAGCCGCCCGGATATCCCCCGCGAGGCGGCTTATACGGTCCCGCCCGGAAGTCCGCAACGGCTCGCGGCCGGACGAGGCGGGAAATGCCCGTGCTACGATGCGGCCGAAACCGGAGGAGAGGCATGCGGCGGTTCCTGTTGTTGGCCCGCGCCGGCGCGATCGCCTGCAGTCCGGCGTGCGCGGACATGCTGACCGACTGGAGCCTGTCGCCCGTGACAACCGGGATAGGCGAATGGACGGCTCTGCTCGGCGGTATCGCTTCGGGGGCCGGCTACGTGGACAACCAGGACAGCGGCATACACCGCCTCGGCGGTGATTCAATTTGATCGAACAGCGCCGTAGAATTCGACACACGCAAGGGCGCCGATCGCGGCAACGCCGGCGAGTCGCGATCCGGCGAGGCGTTTTGCGTTGCGTGCGTCAACGCCCCCGAGCGCATAGATCGGTACAGACAGCCGCGTTGCGATCAGACGCACGCGCAGCGGCCCGATGTAGCTGCGGCTTGGATGGCTCATGGTTGCGAATATGGGCGCTAGGAAGACCGCGTCCGCTCCGATGCGAGCGGCGCGTGCGCACGCGGAGAGAGAATGCGCGGCGCAGGTGAGCATCCAGTCCGGCCGCCGGACGCGCCAGCGGGCCGCAAGTGCGAGCTTCCGCGCGGGAAAATGCGCGCCGTGTGCGCCCAGCTTCGCGGCGAGCGCCGGGTCGTCGGCGATGACCCAGCGCAGACTGCGAGTCCGGGCGATGCGCGAGATTGAACGGGCCAGTGCAGTGCGCCGTGCGGGGTCGCGCGCGCGAAGGACTACGAGGCTTCCGCGCGGCAGAGCGGAGATCGAGGCCAGCGGATCCGTCATGCGCTCGTCATCGGTCAGCAGAACGAGCCCGGACAGCGAAGAATTCGACCGCGCCGCGAACTCGCGTGCCGCCCTTGCCAATTGCAACCGTGCGAGCCTATCCACCACGCCATGCCCTCGCCGCCTGCTTCGACCGATTCACCAGCCGCGCGAAATGTGGCGGACATTCTTGCGCGCATCGACTTGGCGCGAAAGGCTGCCCTCGCTCCTGCGCCTTCGACCGCGCTGGTCGCAATTTCAAAGACTTTCGCGCCCGAACAGATACGTCCCGTGCTCGCTTTCGGTCACCGCGTTTTCGGCGAGAACCGCATGCAGGAAGCGAAAGCAAAGTGGCCCCTCCTGAAAGCCGAATGGCCCGATGTGGTGCTGCATCTCGTGGGGCCATTGCAGTCGAACAAGGTCCGCGAAGCGGTCGTGTTGTTCGATGCCATCCATTCCGTCGACCGGCCAAAGATCGCCGAGTTGCTGCACGACGAAATCGAAAAACGCGGGCGC
>PKWC01000213.1:2450-19394 GCA_003131925.1 Alphaproteobacteria bacterium
ACGAGGCCCCGGCGCCGCATTTTGCACTCCTAAAAAAAATCGCGCGGGCAAACGGGCTCGATCAGCTCAGTATGGGAATGAGTTCGGATTTCGAGATCGCCATCCGCTTCGGCGCCACGCATGTCCGGGTGGGAACGGCAATCTTCGGCGCACGCGGGTGAGACAAATCGGGATTCTTTAACGCAGAGGACGCGATGGATGCGCAATGGGCGCAGAGGATAAGGTTGCGCGCGATTCTTGTTCCCCCGCGTCCTCCGCGCNNCCTCTGTGTTAAATCTTTTGGTGCGTGAGCTATAAAAGGTGTCCCGCCTTTTCCGCTTTCGCCTGCAGATAGGAACGATTGTGGACGTTTGGCGGGAAGGTATGCGGTACCCGCTCGACCACATCGATTCCGGCTTGGCGAAGCGCATCGACCTTGTGCGGGTTGTTGGTCATCAGGCGCACCGATTTGAATCCGAGGAGCGTCAGCATGCGGGCGGCGATGCCGTAAAGGCGTTCGTCGCTTTCGAAGCCGAGCCGCTCATTGGCCTCCATGGTATCGAAACCCTGGTCCTGCAGCCGGTAGGCACGAAGTTTGTTGATGAGTCCGATGCCGCGGCCTTCCTGTGCGAGATAGAGCAGGATGCCGCCTCCGGCACGCGCGATGGCGGCTACGGCGCCTCTGAACTGCGCGCCGCAATCACATTTGAGCGATCCGAGGAGATCGCCGGTGAAGCATTCCGAATGCAGGCGTACCAATACGGGGTGATCCGGCTGCGGATCGCCGATGAGGATTGCGAGATGTTCGGGCTCTCCATTGCCTGCGCGGAAGGCGGCGACTTCCGAGCGCTCCGCAGAATCGAGCGGGACGCGCGCGCGCGTGACGAGCGCGAGCGAGCGCACGACAAGAGAATCGTAGTCGCGGATCGCGTCAGTCGAAACCGTCGCTGCATCGGCGAGGGCAACGCGGCCTTTAGCGATGAGCATTGCCGGGAGAAGTCCCGCAAGTTTTGCAAGCTTTACCGCAGCGGAATACGTCTTGGGCAGATTTTCGCGGACAGTTTCGAATGGTCCCTTCAACGGCTCCGCAAGATCGAAAGTGGGATCGGCAATCGCCCGCAGCCGCGCGACGTCGAGTGGCGGCTGCAAGCGAATGGCGATGGCGCCGCGCGTGTAGAGGCGGATTTTGAGCGTCTGGGCGCGCGCGGGCGTCAACACGAGCAGAAAATCGCCGGTTGTCTCGAGGCGCCGGATTGTTTCTTCATCCGCCGTTTCGACGGCAAGCGCAGCAATGTGCGCGCCGTCGCCGTCCACGAGACGCACGAAGCCCCCGGCGCGCAAAGCGTCCGCCGCGCGGGCGATTTCGTCGAGCGCCGAGCGGACCGCGTTCATGCGTTTCGACGCAGGGTTGGAGCCGGCCGGGACAACATGCGCCCCACATACACCGGGCGGGCAAATCGGGGTAGAGTCGGGTCAAAGAGCGAGTAAGGAGTGACAAATGCCGAGTGCGAAGCGGGTTCTGCTGGTCGACGACGACGCGATGTTGCGCTCTTCGCTCGCCGAGCAGCTCGAACAGGAGGACGGCTTCAGCCCTGTCGAGGCGGGAAGCTGCGCCGAGGCGAGCCNNGCGAGCCAGCTCGCGCATGAGGGGCTGTATGAATTCATGATCCTGGACGTGGGCCTTCCGGATGGAGACGGCCGTGCGCTTTGCCGTCAGTTCCGCAGCGAAGGAATCACCTGTCCGATCATTCTGCTGACCGCGAAAGACTCGGACAGCGACATCGTCGAAGGTCTCAAATCCGGCGCCAACGACCACATCTCCAAACCGTTCCGTTTTGCGGTGCTTGCAGCGCGCATCCATGCCCATCTGCGAAGCCACGAGCAGAGCGAAGAGGCGGTCTACCGCATCGGCCCCTACACGTTCCGGCCCAGCGCGAAGCTGCTTCTGGATCCGAAAGGGAAGAAGATCAGGCTTACGGAAAAGGAGACCAACATCCTCAAGCACCTGCATCGCTCCGGCGCGACGGTTGCGCGCGAGACGCTGCTGCACGAAGTCTGGGGCTANNACAGGCTGGAGGCCTGAGGCGGGCCATTCCGCACTAGTTTGGGCGTATGCTGGCCAGACAGGGCGGCGCTGACTTTTTTGCGTTCTATACGCACGAGTTTCGCCGGCCTATGTCAGTTCCGGCACCAAGGAGGTCAGGATTCATGAGCAGCAGGGGGACGTCGTTTCTGGGCGGAGCCGCGTTTGCGGCGCTCCTCATCTGGCCCGCTTGCGCCGCAAACGGAGACTGGGTCGCGTGGCCGACAAAGAGTTTCGATGCCAACGCGGTGAAACTNNCCAAAGATGGCAACAGGGTGGTGATCGATGGTTCCAGTTTCAGCGAAAACAGCTCGGTCTGGGACTGGAAGAATTGGTTCAATTTCTCCACGGATTTTTCGCAGCGCGCCGACAATCTGACGATCAAGGTGACGGTTCCCAAAGGCGCCAGCGTCGACGTGAACGATCTCGTCGGCGATGCAACGATCGGCGACACCCAAGGCGTACTCCATTTCGAAGCGGCCGCGACCAAGGCCCGAATCGGCCGCGTCGCCCGCGCCGATGTTTCGCTCGGCGGAGCGGGCAAGCTCGATATCGCCCAGGTGAGCGGACCCCTTCATCTTGAAGTCGGCGGATCGGGGAAGGTCACGGTCGGACCGACGCAGAGCGTGCATGCCGACATCGCCGGATCGGGCGATGCCCAGTTCGGCGCGATCGCAGGCGGCCTGTCGCTCGACATCGCCGGCGCGGGCGATGTCTCGGCGGCAAGCGTCAACGGCCCCACCCATATCGACATCGCAGGTTCCGGCTCCGTGAAGATCGCCGACGGGACCGCCAATCCGCTGCATGTCGATATCATGGGTGCCGGAAATTTCATCTTCGGCGGCGTCGCTGTCGACCCGCACATCGAGGCCGTCGGCTCGGGCAATGTGAAGCTCAAATCCTATCGCGGTCATCTCGACACCGAGGGCATGGCCGACGTGAAGATCGGCGAGTGAAGCGATCGCCCTGGCATCCCGATTCGAACGCGTCGCAAGCAAGAATTGTCGCGGCCTCGAAACCACCAAAACGGCCCGTGCGGAGAAATTGCCCTCATGACGAGGTTTGGGATGCGCAGCGTGACCAGCAGCGCCTCTGCCGACATGGGCGCGGCCTTCCGGCTGGCCGAACATGTTTAACAGCCGTTAACGATCGTCCGGCTTAAGTGCTTCGGCTTACAGCCGGAAAGCCATGGCACCGAAGCCTTCGTCTTCGCCTCGCCTGCGAAAACGCGCCGATACCGCAATGACGCGGCCCTCGGTCGCTTCGCGCGCCTCGCGTCCGCGCTCCACCTGGCCCTACGCACTCGCCCTCCTTTTCGCGTGGATTCTCGTCATCGGCGCGGTTGTCTGCTTTCGCTGGTTCTCGCAGCTTCCGGACACGCGGGATCTGCTGTCGCGCGCGCCTTCCGCCGACATCACGCTGATGGATGCGCGCGGCCGTCTAATCGCGCGCCGCGGTCTTATCTTCGGGCGCATCGTCGATTCGCGACGCCTTCCCTCTTACGTGCCCAACGCCTTCATTGCGATCGAGGACAAGCGCTTCCGTGCGCATATCGGTCTCGACCCGATCGGGCTCGTCAGGGCCGCAGCCGAGAATTTCATCGCGGGACGCGTGGTGCAGGGCGGCTCCACTCTCACGCAGCAACTCGCGAAAAACCTGTTCCTCGAATCCCGGCGAAGCATGGACCGCAAATTTCAGGAGGCGCTCCTCGCTCTCTATCTGGAATCGCGATTCAGCAAGGATCAGATCCTCACGCTCTATCTCAATCGGGTCTATTTCGGAGCGGGTGTCTATGGCATCGAGGCAGCGGCAGAGCGCTTCTTCGGCAAGTCCGCCACAGCGCTGTCCTTGCCCGAAGCCGCGATGCTCGCCGGAAGCGTGAAGGCGCCCACGCGCTTCAATCCGCTCGCCGATGCCGATGCGTCGCTGGCCCGTTCGGTGATTGTGCTGCGCGCGATGGAAGACGCGGGCTTCATCTCTCACGCGACGCGTCTGGCGGCCGCCGCCATTCGGCCCCGCGTCCAGCGCGCGTCCTCCACGCCGGATTCGGGTTATTTCGTCGATTGGGTCGTTGCGCAGATCCCTGTCTATGTCGGGGAGGCGAACGAACCCTTGATCGTCGAGACGACGTTCGATGTGGATGCGCAGCGCGAGGCCGAGCGCGCGGTGGAGACCGGCCTCGCGCTCGAAGGTGCAAAAATGCACGTGGGCGAGGCTGCTCTGGTGGCGATGACGCCGGAGGGAGCGGTGCGCGCCATGGTCGGCGGACGCTCCTACGCGCAGAGCCCTTTCAATCGTGCGGCCGATGCCTCACGCCAGCCCGGTTCCGCGTTCAAGCCGTTCGTCTATCTCGCGGCGTTCGAGCACGGCCGCAGACCCGACGATCTGATGAACGACCGCCCGCTGGACATTCACGGCTGGAGGCCGGGCAACTACGAAGGCAGTTACGAAGGCGCGATTACCCTGACGCGCGCGTTCGCGAAATCGTCGAACGCCGTCGCCGCCCAATTGACCGAGGAGACCGGCGCCGCCGCCGTCTCCGCCGTCGCCCATCGTCTGGGCATTGTCTCTCCGCTCGCAGCGGTTCCAGCTCTTGCGCTGGGTGCCTCGAGCGTCACGCCACTGGAGTTGACCGGAGCCTACGCAACTTTCGCAAACGGCGGCGTCGGCGTGGCGCCGTACGGAATCATTCGTATACGAACCAAGTCCGGGCGGCTGCTTTACCTGCGCAAGCCTTCGAGGATCGGGCGCGTGATGTCGCCGGAAAACGCCGCCGCCGTAACCGGGCTGATGGTCGCGGCGGTCACCAGCGGAACTGGCAAAGCAGCGAGGCTCGACGATCGGTCCGACGCGGGCAAGACAGGCACGACCGAGAATTTTCGCGACGCCTGGTTCGTTGGATTCACGGCGGATCTTGTCTGCGGCGTGTGGATTGGAAACGACAACAACGCCCGCATGAGGCACGCGACGGGCGGCGCGTTGCCGGCGCGAATATTCCGTTCGTTCGTGGAAGTTGCGGAGCAAGGCAGGCCCGGGCGCCCACTGATTTCCCTTCCCGCGACCCTCGCGCAGACAACCGAAAAAGTCGCGGCGCCCGAGCAGCCCGACGCCTTTCAGCGCCTTCTCGACAGCCTGTTCAACGGGACCTGAATCTCAGGGCGTTACGCGCGGAGCGTAGCGATGCAGGAGTGGTCCGTTCTGGCTAAGCCACGCTTGGGGTCTTTCGACATTCCCAACCAGTTCGCGAACCAGATCCCAGAATCGCGAACCGTGATTCATGTGGCGCAGATGCGCGACTTCGTGTGCCACCACGTAGTCGAGCACAAAAGGTGGCGCGAGAATGAGTCGCCACGAAAACGAGAGTGCACGCGTGGTCGAACATGATCCCCATCGGCTCGCCGTATCCCGGACNNGCCTGGGTTTGACGCCTACGCGGGCGGCAAACTCGAGTGCGCGTGCGTCAAGCACCGTGCGTGCCTCGCGCTTGAGGAAATCGAGAAGGCGCCGCGGGGCATGTTTGTTCTGGCCGCAGATGCGAATGGTGCGCGCGCTGCGCTCGATCCATACCGGCGCGGGGCCCTTGGCTGCACGCACGATCGCGTGATCTTCGCCCCGAAAGGGAATGCGCGCCCCCGGCTCCAGATCGACGGGCTCGGGAACATGCGCGAGACGTCCTGCTATCCAGGTCGATTCCGAGCGCGCAAAATCCAGCGCATGGTCGAGCGCGCGCCGAGATGGTGCGACAACGCTGACTTCGCCCGTCGAGGGATGGACCTTGACGATCAGACGGCGCGCGCGCGGATTGAGGCGCACGGTGATTTCGACGGGACGCCCATCGATGCGCAGCAACTCGCGGCGTGGGTGGCGGCGCGTGCGGACGGGCGTCTCGGAATTCGGCATGGGACTTCCTTTTACCGGCCTGACTTGCTTCTCTCGCACATCGCCCAAAGAGGCCATTTGGCATGACAGCGCGGCCCCGCTTCCATCTCGCCTTCCCCGTGCGCGACCTCGCCGAAGCGCGCACCTTCTACGGCGGGCTCCTCGGTTGCCGGGAAGGCCGATCCGCGGACCACTGGGTCGACTTCGACTTTTTCGGGCACCAAATCGTCGCGCATTTAAGCCCCCCCGCGGCCGCTCACAAGTCGCATAATTGTGTCGATGGCGAAGCAGTTCCCGTGCGTCATTTTGGCGTCATACTGGACCTGCCAGAGTGGCACGATTTGGCTGGAAAACTTAAGGAAAAGGGGGTGGTGTTCCTGATCGAGCCGACGGTGCGCTTTCAAGACCAGCCAGGCGAGCAGGCGACGATGTTTTTCGAGGATCCGAGCGGCAATGCCCTGGAGATCAAGGCATTCGCCGACGACTTTATGGTGTTCTCGAAGTGAGCCGAGTACAGCTTATTGCGGTTGCGCTGGGAACGGCCTCGGTAGCCTTTCTCATGGCCGCGCTCGGCTTCCAGTATCTGGGCCACCTGCCGCCCTGCGAATTGTGTCTGTGGCAGCGCTGGCCGCATGTGGGCGCGGCAGTGGTCGGTCTCGGCGGGTCGGCGCTGATCCGAGTCGGGCTTCTGGAGCGGGGCGCCGCCCGGGGCGTCGCCGGACTCGCAGCTTTGCTGATTGCGATTTCCGGCGCGATCGGCGTCTACCACGCCGGGATCGAATGGCATTGGTGGCCCGGTCCCCAAACCTGCACCGGAGACGCGTTCCGCTACACAGGCGGCCGGCTTGACCTGAACGCGCCGACGGTCCTCTGCGACATCGCGGCGTGGCGGCTCTTCGGTCTCTCGCTCGCAGGTTACAATGCGCTGTTTTCGTTCGGAATTGCCGCCCTGGCCGGTATCCTGCTCGTGGACTCCGGGAGGAAGGGGTGACTGCGAAGCGGGGCCGGCGCCCGGCCGCGCCCGGCGTGCCGTCCGTTCAGGACGTCGCCGAAATGATCCGTGTGGATCATGCCGGCGAGTACGGCGCCAAGCACATCTATGAGGGCCAGCTCGCCGTTTTGGGCTCTGGGCCGCGCAACCGCAGGGGAGCTGCCGCAGTCCGGCGGATGGCAGCGCAGGAACAGCGGCATCTCGAGCGGTTCGAAGAGCTTATCCTTGAGAGGAAGGTGCGGCCGACGATGCTCTCGCCTGTGTGGCGGGTGGCCGGGTTTGCGCTCGGTGCTGCCACGGCTTTTCTCGGCCTGAAGGCGGCGATGGCGTGCACGGCGTCCGTTGAGGAAGTCATCGACGAGCATTATGCGAGGCAGATCGAGCGGCTGGACGGCGACCCAGAATTGAAGGCAGCCGTGACGAAGTTTCGGGAAGACGAACTGGCGCACCGGAGCGAAGCCTTGGCTCATGGCGCTGCCGACACGCCCGGATATCGGCTTCTCAGCGAAGCCATAAAGGCAGGTTGCCGGCTCGCAATCAGGCTTTCCGAGAAGATATGAACGACGGACCGGGCGGGGGTGGCGCCGACCGCCACACGCGTCTGACCGCCGCCGCTTCTCCCCGCCGCGTTTCGGCCTCCGAAGCTCGGGAACTCACGAGACTTTTTGCCGCAGCGTTCCAGGGTACTCAAACGGAAGATGCCGGCTCTCCGGGCCTCAAGGCTCCAGAACGCTGTCCCAGTAGAGATAGTCCGCCCAGGATTCGTGCAGATAGTTCGGCGGAAATGCACGCCCGTTGCTGCGCAGCTCGTTGATCGTTGGCTTGCGGGGGTGGTGCCGGGGATGCATGCCAATATGGTGGGCCAGCCGTCCGCCCTTCAGAAGATTGCAGTGCGCGCAGGCGGTGACGACGTTGTCCCAGGTTGTCTTGCCGCCGCGCGAGCGGGGAATCACGTGATCGAAAGTGAGGTCCTCTCCCGAACCGCAATACTGGCACTCGAAGCGGTCGCGAAGGAACACGTTGAAACGGGTGAAAGCCGGATGGCGGGCGGCCCTCACATAGGTCTTCAGCGACACCACCGAGGGCAGCTTCATCTCGAAGCTGGGAGAGCGCACCGTGCGCTCATATTCGGCGAGGATATTCACGCGCTCGAGAAAGACGGCCTTGATGGCGTCCTGCCACGACCATAGCGACAATGGAAAATAGCTCAGCGGACGGTAGTCCGCGTTGAGGACGAGGGCCGGGCAATTGTTGGGTAATCGCGCGGCGCCTAACACGGGATAACTCCTTTGAAGACCCACCTCCTCTCACAGGTGGGCGAACATTAGGGGCATGCGCGCGCAATGCCAACCGGCATGCCTGTGGCGCAATCTACCCGATTCGATGTGACCGAACTGCGACAGTCTCAGCTGAGCGGGCACGAAACCTGCCCGGACGGGTGCTTCAAGTATCCTCGCAACGCCATCGCCAGGAACGCCCCCCCGAGGAGCAGGCCGTCAGCATCGATGGAATGGCCCATTCCTCTTGAAAGATGCCACTGGACAAGGGCGCCTGCCCGGCCGAGAGCGCCGGCTGCCGCAAACATCGCATCGACGGGAATCATGGTATCGGCGTCGCCGTGAACAAGCAGAATGGGCGGCGCGTCGGGGCCGAGCACGGGTAGCGAATCGGCAGCGGCCAACATCCCCGAATAACCGAGAATCGCTATGGGCTTGTGCGGACGCCGAAGTCCGACATGCAATGACATCATCGTGCCCTGGCTGAATCCGGCGAGCAGCAGACGTTCGGGCGGCAGGCCGAGCCGCTTCAGCTCCGATTCGAGGAAGTCATCGAGAGAGTTCGCTGCGGCCTCGACACCTTTTCGCATCTCCTGCGGGTCCAGGCGAGATATTGGAAACCACTGATATCCCGCGCCGGGACAGCGCTCGGGGCCATTCGGCGCCGCGAAGGCCACGGTCGGAAGCAGCCTTTGCCAGTGGGGCGCCAATCCGATCAGGTCGTTTCCGTCCGCACCATAGCCGTGGCAGAGAACGACGAGATGACTGGCGCTGCCGCGCGCCGCCGGCAATCGGGGGCCCGTGAGCGCGCGCTGACCGAAAACCAAATCCAATCCTCCGCCTGGAGACCGGCGCCATGATTGTCACGCGTTTTGCGCCCAGTCCAACAGGCTACCTTCATTTGGGCCACGCGTTTGCGGCGCTCACTGCGCAAGAGGCGGCAGCGGGCGGGCGATTCCTGCTGCGGATCGAGGATCTCGATGCGACGCGCGCCCGCGAGGAGTATGTGCGCGCAATCATCGAGGATTTGCGCTGGCTTGGGCTCGAATGGCACGGACCGGTCCTGCGCCAATCCGCGCGTCTCGCCATCTATCGCGCGGCCCTCGATCGCCTCGCGGCGCAAGAGCTTCTCTACCCATGTTTCTGCACGCGCGCGGAGATCGCGGCCGAGATAGCGCGCGCCGCCGAAGCACACCACGGGCCGGACGGTCCGCTCTATCCAGGTACATGCCGGTCGCTATCCCCAAACGACCGTGCAACGGCGCTGAGTTCGGGCGCGCCCTACGCGCTCCGTCTCGACAGCGGCAGAGCAGCGTCGCGACTTTCCGGACTTTCATTCGAGGAAAGGGGAGAGGGAAGCGGATTCCGGCCAATCGCTGTCGATCCTCTCCTGTTCGGCGACATCGTCATGGCTCGCAAGGAAACCCCGGCATCTTATCACCTTGCGGTCGTGGTCGATGATGCGGAGCAGGGCGTCACGTTGGTTACGCGCGGCGTCGATCTGCTTGCCGCGACTCATGCGCAGCGGGTGCTCCAGACACTGCTCGGATTGCCTGCACCCCGCTATGCCCATCATCGGCTCATTCTCGACGAAGCGGGCCGGAAGCTCTCCAAGCGCGACGCTTCAGCGACGCTCGGCAGCTCGCGCCAGCAAGGCGCCACGGCGCGCGAGATTCGCATGGCTCTTGCCATTCCGTGATCGCCGCGGCGACCCGATCCGGCCCGGACAATTAACCCTTGGCGTGAATTCGCGGCCTGTGGCGTGGTTGCAACTTTATTGCACGTAACCAAAGGTGGTAAACTTGAAGTTACCGCACTTAGGAACCAAGTGATTGCTCGTAGCATTACGAATTTAGTCATTCTTGTCTGACCGGGGGCAGATGCCCGTGCGTAAAGCCTACTTCCACAGGAAATTGATGCGCGCCGCGGGTTGCGGAGCGTGCGCAGCAATTCTGGCATTGGCGGCAGGCGACGCATTCGCGCAATCTTCTGCACAACCTTCCGCACAATCTTCGTGGTTTGCATCGACGCCGCAATCGAATGGGCAATCGCCCAGCGATCCGCGGTTCGACGAAGTCGCTCTGCGCCTCGAGGCGAGTCTGTCCGACGAGATGGTCGCGAATTTCAATCTGTTCATCTATGTCGACAAGGCCGAGACGGGGCCCCTCGCGCAACGCATGTATGTGTTCAGGAAGACGAACGACGGCGACCTCGCGCTTCTCTACGACTGGTCGGTGTCCACAGGACGCGAGCGCTTCGAGCGCGACGTGCACGGCCATGAGCAGTCCAGCTTCACGCCGAAGGGCTATTTTGAGATCGATCCCAAGCGGCTGTACGCCGACCACGCGTCGGCGCAGTGGGACGAGGCAATGCCCTATGCGATGTTTTTCAACTGGAAGCCCAATGGCCACCAGACCGGACTCGCGATACATGGGACCGCCGAAGACGGTGAAAGCGCGCTCGGCACGCGCGCCAGTGCCGGATGCGTGCGATTGTCGCTCGACAATGCGCACACACTCTTTGATCTGGTACGCTCACAGTTGCGGGGACCGACGCCAAAACTCGCCTACCTCGACGGTTACTCGGATGTGAGCAGCGAGGGTCTCTTTCTTCACGACTCGACGGGCCGCCTTCAATTGGCCGACGGATATCCCGTCCTCGTGCTGGTCGACGACTACGGCGGCGAGAATCGCGTGACATCGCTGTATTGAGCGCCACGCAGCGGCAAGCTTTGCGCTCGCAGTCTCCGAGACTCCTTTCCGCTCAAGAGGGGCTTGATCCGCACCCTCTTTTCCTCCCCCACGTTGGGGGAGGAAAATCAAGCGCGCGGTGATTATTCTTTAGAACGAACCGCGATGCCGATGATCTCCCGCATGATTGCATCGAGATCGTAGTCCTTCGGGCCGAAGACGGCGGCGATGCCGGCGTCTCTGAGCCGGGCTTCGTCTTCGGCGGGGATTATTCCTCCCGCCACCACTTTCACGTCGGAAAGCCCCGCCTCGGAAAGCTTTGCCATGATTTCACAAGCCAGTGGTACGTGTGAACCGGAAAGCACCGACAAGCCGACGACATGGGGTTGGCGCGCGGACGCCGCGGCAACGATATCGTCCGCGCCGAATCGGATGCCGTCATAGATCACCTCCATGCCCGCGTCGCGGGCGCGGATCGCAATCTGTTCCGCTCCGTTGGAGTGCCCGTCGAGGCCAGGCTTTGCCACGAGAAAGGTGAGTTTGCGGCCGAGGCGGTTTGATGCTTTCGCAACACACTCGCGCAATGCCACGATGCGCTCCTCGTTGCGCGTCGGCGCTTCCGCGGCGACGCCCGTCGGCGCGCGATATTCGCCGAAAACGCGCCGCAACGTTTCCGCCCATTCACCGGTGGTGACACCGGCTCGCGCGCATTCGATCGAGCAAGGCATGATGTTCGTCTCGCTTCGCGCGGCGCTCTCGAGCGCGGCGAGAGCAGACGCGACGGCGTTGGCATCGCGGGCCGCGCGCCAGGCTGACAGGCGCGCGATCTGTTCGCGTTCGGCTGCTTCGTTCACGACGACAAAATGTCCCTCCCCGGCCGTAAGGGGCGATGGTTCGCTTTCGGTGTACGCGTTTACGCCGACACGGGTTTCGGCCCGCGTTTCGATCGCCTCGACCCGCGCCGCATTCGAGCGCACGAGACGTTCCTTCATGTATTCGAGCGCGGGCTGCGAAGCTGCGCCACCCAATTCCGCAATCCGCGCGATCTCGCCGCGAATCTGCTCTGCGAGCATTGCCGTTGTGGATTCGATGACGTGCGAGCCGTCGAAAATGTCCCGATGCTCCAGCAGATCGGTCTCGAACGCCGCGATCTGCTGCAGCCTTAGCGACCATTGCTGATCCCACGGGCGCGGAAGACCGAGCGCCTCGTTCCAGGCGGGCAGCTGAACGGCGCGGGCGCGTGCGTCCTTCGACAGCGTAACGCCCAGCATGCCGAACAGAATGCGATAGACGTTGTTCTCGGGCTGCTGCTCGGTGAGGCCAAGGGAATTGACCTGGACGCCGTAGCGGAACAGGCGGAGCTTCGGATCCTCGACGTGGTAGCGGTCTTTCGCGATCTCGTTCCAGATGCGCGCCATGGCGCGCAGCTTGCAAATCTCGGTGATGAAGCGGACGCCCGAATTGACGAAAAAGCTGATGCGCCCGACTGCGTTTGGAAATTCCCGCGCAGGGATCGCGCCGCGCGCGCGGCAGGCATCGAGAACTGCGATCGCGGCTGCGAGTGCAAACGCCGCTTCTTCCACTGCGTCCGCTCCGGCTTCCTGCAGATGATAGGAGCAGAGATTGACCGGATTCCATTTGGGCATTTCCGCGGTGGTGAAGGCGATGGTGTCGCAGGTCAGCCGCAGCGCCGGTTGCGGCGGAAAAATATAGGTGCCGCGCGCGAGATATTCCTTGATGATGTCGTTCTGCGTCGTGCCCATGAGCGCCGCGCGGGGCGCCCCCTGCTCGTCGGCGAGCGCCACATAAAGCGCGAGCAGCCACGCTGCCGGCGCGTTGATCGTCATCGACGTGTTCATCTCAGCGAGCGGCAGGCCCTCGAACAGCGCGCGCATGTCGCCCAGATGCCCGATGGGCACGCCCACCTTGCCGACCTCGCCTTTGGCCAGCGGATGGTCGCCGTCATATCCGGTCTGGGTCGGCAGATCGAAAGCGACCGAGAGGCCGGTCTGGCCTTTGGCGAGATTGGCGCGATAGAGCGCGTTCGACGCCGCAGCGCTCGAATGCCCCGCATAGGTGCGGAAAATCCATGGCTTGTCGCGCTTCGTCATCCCCGCATCCTAATACCTGCTTTTCTTGCACTGACCGTTTCTTTTAACGCAGAGGACGCTGACGATGCGCAGAGGACGCGGCGGAAGAAGAATCGCGCGCCGCAGGCGCGCAAGAATTTCCTCTGCGTCCACCGCGTATCCTCTGCGTCCTCTGCGTTAAGGCCTTTCCTTTCGCCGCCCGGTTAAGCGTAACCGGTTTTATTCGCGGGCGAATCTTGACAGAGCCCGCCCTCTGGATGCTGCAATGCAATAGGCAAGCGAAATTTGCATTTCACGCGTTTCGCAAGCGGGGCAGAGAGGGACACATGCCGGCAGAGGCCAAGCGCGAGCTTGAGGTCTACAAGGACCTTTACGATATCGGTGAAATTCCGCCGCTTGGGCATGTCCCAGCTCGGATGCATGCCTGGACGATCCGCAAAGACCGGCACGGCGCGCCCGAAGAGTCGATGAGGATCGAGACCGTGCCCACTTGGCCGCTCGATTCCCACGACGTGCTGATTCTCGTGATGGCCGCAGGCGTGAACTACAACGGCGTCTGGGCGGCTCTGGGTACGCCCATCTCGCCCATCGATGCGCATGGCCACCCCTATCATGTGGCGGGCTCAGACGCGTCCGGAATCGTCTGGGCGGTGGGTTCGAAAGTGAAGCGCTGGAAGGTCGGCGACGAAGTTGTCGTCCATTGTAATCAGGACGATGGCGACGACGAGGAGTGCAATGGCGGCGACCCGATGTTCTCGCCCTCGCAACGCATCTGGGGTTACGAAACGCCCGACGGTTCCTTCGCGCAATTCGCGCGCGTGCAGGATCGCCAGCTCATGGAACGGCCACGCCATCTCACCTGGGAAGAATCGGCCTGCTACACGCTGACGCTGGCGACCACCTATCGGATGTTCTTCGGTCATCGTCCGCATGTGCTCCGGCCGGGGCACAATGTCCTCATCTGGGGTTCGAGCGGCGGGCTCGGGTCATTCGCGGTTCAGCTCTGCGCGGTCTCCGGCGCCAACGCCATCGGCGTGATCTCGGATGAATCCAAACGCGACTTCGTGCTCTCGCTCGGCGCGAAGGGCCTGATCAACCGCAGCGAATTCCACTGCTGGGGCGCCATGCCGAAAGTGGGCACGCCGGAATACGATTCCTGGACAAAGGAAGCGCGCCGCTTCGGCAAGGCGATCTGGGAGATCACCGGCAAGGGCCGCGATGTCGACATGGTGTTCGAGCATCCCGGCGAGCAGACCTTTCCCGTGTCCTGCCTCGTGGTGAAGCGCGGCGGCATGGTCGTCTTCTGCGCCGGCACCAGCGGCTACAACATCACCTTTGACGCGCGCTATGTCTGGATGCGGCAGAAGCGCATCCAGGGCTCGCATTTCGCCAATCTCAACCAGGCGAGCCAGGCGAACCGGCTGATGCTCGAGCGCCGCCTCGATCCCTGCATGTCGGAAGTCTTCCCTTGGGAAGACATCCCGCGCGCCCACACCAAGATGTGGAAGAACGAGCACCTGCCGGGGAACATGGCCGTGCTCGTCAACGCGAAGCGCCCGGGTTTGCGCACGTTTGAGGACGTGATCGAGGCGTCGCGGGATTGATTTGCGCCTTCCACGCCTCCGGGCCGGTCGGGTCGCCTTCTCGAGCGCTATCTTGACCCCTGCCATGGCAGCGGTGTCTTTGACAGGCTCGGGACGCTTGAGGAATTGGCAAGCGTCGCAGTAGATCGGGAAGCCAATTACCATGCTTCGCTCTTGCACGTTCACTTTGTTTTTCGCCGCCATGGGTGCGAGTACCGCCTCAGCAACCGAGACGGTCTGCCTGGAGAGACAATGGAAATTGTATCACTACGGGGTGAAGGCTGAGATGCAGCTCAAAACGCCAAAGCCAAATCCCGACGCGATTACCGACGCAGTAAAAGAATATGCCTTAAAAAATGGCCTCGCCTATTCGTCAGTTGCGGGCTTCGACCCGTCCAAAAAGCTACCACACAAAGATCTCACTCAAATACTGCAAAGTCCATCGTACGATGTTTCAATTACAGTCATAACTACCAACCGTGATTCGGTTGCCCGCGTCGAAATCTCCACTTTTTCATATTCGTGCGGCAAAACAGAGGATTGGAAGCCTTATTGGCGCGCGTTTGAGAGATTTGTCTTGGCTGGCCAATACCAGCAAATTTCAAATTAGGACCCTACTAACTTCTGGATGGCGTTGGTCGGAAAGCGCATTATGGTTTCGTAGTCCGATGGTTCGTCACGAGAACCGATGCAGATACTTGTTCCTCACCTACTTGAGCATTGCGACGAGGCCGTGTTTGCGGCGGAGGGATTGCTCGCCGCCGCCAAAGAAAGCGTGCGCGCGCGTGTTGAAACGGACGGAGCAATTTCCGTTGCGCTGCTCGACCGCGAACAGAGAGCGGCCCACGCGCTGGCATGGTTCGCAACGACGGTGGAGGTGCTCCGCCAGATGGCGCGCTGGGCGAGGGAGCTTGCGCAGGAGAACCGTCTCCACGAATTCGAGCGGCTTATTCTAGCGGCAGCGTTCGGCGAATATCTCGCCCAACTCTCGGGCGGCATCGCGATGAGCCAGAACGAGATTGCGCGGGCCGGCGATATGGGCCTCGGCGCCGAAGAGATTGGGGAATTTCTCTCGTCCACGGTGCGCGAACTGATCGCGCTCGGAACGGCGCGCGAAACACGCGCCGCCATTTCCGATTACATGTCAGAACAAGAGGGGACCGTTTGCTTCGGCGATCCAGGTCTCGACGACACGATGGCGATGATCCGCGCGCAGTTCTTCCGCTTCGCGCAGGAGAAGATCGCGCCCCATGCGCACGCCTGGCATCTGCGCGACGAATTGATCCCGCTCGAAACGATCGCGGAGATGAGCGCCTTGGGCGTCTTCGGGCTGACGGTTCCCGAAGAATTCGGCGGGGCGGGACTGTCGAAGACCGCCATGTGCGTCGTCTCCGAGGAATTGAGCCGCGGCTATATCGGCGCGGGCTCGCTTGGCACGCGGTCGGAGATCGCGGCAGAATTGATATTGGCGGGCGGCACAAAGGACCAGCGCGCCCATTGGCTGCCGTTCATCGCCAGCGGCGGCAAACTGCCGACTGCGGTCTTCACCGAGCCGAACACGGGTTCCGATCTTGGCGCGCTCACGACGCGCGCCACGCGCGACGGCGGCGTCTATCGCGTATTCGGCAACAAGACCTGGATTACCCACGCAGCGCGCGCCGATTTTATGACCCTGCTTGCGCGCACGGATCCGTCGACGCGCGACCATCGTGGCCTGTCGATGTTTCTCGCCGAGAAACCGCGTGGAACAGCCGCTGATCCCTTTCCGGTGCAAGGGATTTCGGGCGGCGAAATCGGTGTGCTCGGCTATCGCGGCATGAAGGAGTACGAAATTCGCTTCGATGGTTTCGAGGTGCCCGCGGAAAACCTTCTGGGACGCGAGGAGGGCAACGGATTCAAACAGCTCATGCAGACGTTCGAGTCCGCACGCATTCAAACCGCGGCGCGGGCAATCGGGGTCGCGCAATGCGCGCTTGACCTCGGCTTGCGCTACGCCCTCGCCCGCGAGCAGTTCGGCCATCGCCTGTTCGACTTTCCGCGTGTGCAGGACAAGCTCGCGATGATGGCGGTGGAGATCATGGCGGCGCGTCAGATCACCTATTACGCGGCGCGCGAGAAGGACGAGGGAAGGCGCTGCGATCTCGAAGCCGGCATGGCGAAACTCCTGGCCGCGCGCGTTGCCTGGGCCGCTGCAGACAATTCTCTGCAGATTCACGGCGGCAACGGCTTCGCGCTCGAATTTCCGATCAGCCGCGTGCTCTGCGACGCACGCATCCTCAACATCTTTGAAGGCGCCGCGGAGATACAGGCCCACGTCATCGCCCGCCGTCTGCTGGACCGCGGCTTCAATTAGAGCGTGATGCACTCATACT
>PKWC01000247.1 GCA_003131925.1 Alphaproteobacteria bacterium
TCGTCACCGCAGGTTGGTATAAATGCATACTTCCTTGTGTAGAGCGTCCACATCTATTCCTTCACCTCGAACACAGTCCCACAACCTGCCTTGTGGCAGCCCGTGCCGCCGGTCATGGTCATGCCGTAGACATGTTTGTTCAGCGAGAGCAGGCCGGATGTTGGATAGGCTCCATCGTTCTTGCCGCCCTTGAATACGTGCAGCACGGTTTCTGTGCCGCCTGAAGAGACTTTGAATACGATGCCACAACCGAATGAGCCCCCCAAACCGCAGTTTTTCGTGCTTCCGCCGCCGCCCGTAGTGCCAAAGACATTGGCCCTGGCATCCAAAAGAATGGCGCCGATTGGATAGGCGCCGTCGCTGCCGCCCGAATAAGTATGAAGAACGGTCAGGGTGCCGCTGGTGTATTTGAACAGCACGCCGCAGCCGTAAGGGCCGAGCCCGCAATCCGTGGCGCCACCGCCGCCAGCGGTGGTGAAGTAGATGTTTCCAGCGCCGTCCATTACCGGATTACCCGAAGGATAGGCACCATCGCTGCCGCCTGTAAAACGGTGAAGAATTGACTCCACGCCGCCCGAACTGATCTCGAACAGGACACCACAGCCGTCGGCTCCGAGGCCACAGTCGCCGTCGCTGCCGCCGGCAGGCGTTAGCCCGTATGCATTTCCCGATTTGTCCAGCACAAGCGTTCCGCCCGGGTAGGCGCCATCGCTCCTCCCGTCCGTGAAAGTGTGCAGAACACTTTCGATGCCGCTGGACGTAAGTTCGAACACCGTCCCGCAACCTCCCGGCCCCCCGCGCCACAATTCGCGCTGCTGCCGCCGACCGCGGTCGTGCCGTAGAAATTGCCTGAGGAGTCAACGGTCAGAGTGCCGTCTGGCGCCGCGCCGTCGTTGCCGCCGCTGAACGCGTAAAGGAGTGTTTCCGACCCGCCGGATGGGATCTCGAACACGGTTCCGCAGTCCCTGCGGCAGGCCTTCGTTCGACCGCCTGCTGCCGTCACACCGAAAAGGTTGCCGTTCGCGTCCTCATACAGGGCTCCGGGAGGACCCGCGCCGTCGTTGCCGCCGGAAAACGTGTGCAGAATTGTCTCGTGGCCGGCTGTCGAGAGCTTGAACACAATCCCGCAGCCTGGATTCTGCTTCACGCGATGATCGTAGAAATGGTTGCGCGTGACGTGACAGTTTGAATCTCCACCGAAACCGGCCGTCCCGTAAAGGTTGCCGGAGCTGTCGGCGATCAATGATCCCGCCGGGTTCGCGCCGTCAGTGCCGCCTTTGAAGGCATAAAGAACCTTTTCTTCGTTCGCAGTGCGTATCCGCGTGCGAACTGCTGTGCGGTGCGCACCCGCCAATGCGGCATGATCGTGATCCGTCCCGGTGGCGGCGGCTTCCGCCCCCGCGGTGGCCGAAATGGCGGCCGCAAGCGCAATTGCCGCAATTCTCATGGTCGTCTTATTGCTCATGACTGTTTCCCCTCTGGTTCGCTGACAGAAAGACGAACCAACTGTTCAAGAGTCGCGGAACGGGGGATTAATTCGAATCCATGTATTGAGCGCGCGCCGCTTTCCTTTGCCGTCGCCAATCAAAAGTCGCGCCAGTCTTTCAAGGGACACGGTGCGACTCGCGCATTCTCGCGCTTTATAGGCGGCGCACCCTAACGGAACGTCAATTCGAGAAACGCACGCCGCCGGGAAAAACGGTGGGGCAATCATCTAAAAAGCATTGGAACGCAATGGGAAGATCATTTGTCCCACTTTCCGATAATCCCTTGATTTTCCTGAATTGCGTCACCCGTAGGGCGCGCCAACGAATATCGGAGCGCTAGCTCCTCTCGCGGCCTCTCTGCCGCCACCGCGCAACGATGTCCTCCAGCTCGTGCCGGTTCATGTTCGGCGTCTTCCAGGCCTTGGAGAATCCGACATTGAGATTGCGCGGAACCGCGTTGGGATCGAGGTTGTCGAAGGTGATGCGCATCGGCATCGCGACTCCCTGTCCCAGAATGATCGCCTCGCGATCGCCGAGCAGAGGCAAGGTGTCCAGAAGATCCAGCGTGCCTTCGTAGGCCGAAGAGCGCATCACCTGCTGGTCGCGATCGCTGGAAAGCCGGAGCGTAATCGCGGTGCTGCATTGGGAAAGAATCGTGGGATCGAGTTCAGACGGCCGTTGCGTGACGAGCGCCAGAGAGATCGCGTATTTTCGGCCTTCCTTCGCAATGCGCGCGAGAGCCTGGCGCGTCGGTCCGAAATAGCGGCTGTCCACGGTCGGCGCGTAGCGATGCGCTTCTTCGCAGACGAGCAGAGTGGGCAGGCCGCCCTTGCTCCAGACGGCAAGGTCGAAGGCGAGACGCGAGATCACGGATATTACGACATCCAATATCTCGGCTGGCACGACGGACAGATCGATCACCGTGATCGGTTTGCCGTCGCCCGGGACTCGAAACAGGCGGCTCAGGATGTCCGTCATCGTGTCCTGCACCGTCAGGCTGCCGAACATGAAATTGTACCGCTGGTCTGCGATCATCGTCTCGATCCGCGCTTTCAGCCTTCGGTATGGCAATGTGAGCTGCGTGCGGTCCAGTCTTCCCAGTTGTTCGTCGATATAGGCAATGACATCCGAAAGCCGGAATGGGGTCGGCGTCTCGACCGTCAAATGCACGAAATCTGAGGCCTTGCGCAAAAGCGCGCCGCGAGCCGCCCCGGTGTCGGTGTAGCGGCGCCTTGCGAAGATCACGCCTTCGCTCAGGATCTCGGTCTCGGCGTCGCGATGTTCATCCGAAGTGGTAAGGGCGGCTGTCAGTTCCTGAAAATTGAGGAGCCAGAACGGTAGATTGAAATTGTTCAGGTCTATCGATTCGACCTTGTCGCCAAAGGCGGTCACATACTCATTATGTATGTCGAGCACCACGATGTGTGCATAATGGTGGTCGTCGAGAATGCGCTGGAGGATGCAGGTCAGCGCGCAGGACTTTCCCGAGCCGGTGCTTCCCACGATGATGAAGTGCTTCGACAAGAGATCGTCTACCCGCAGACGCGCGGCGACCGCCGGATCCTGGTAGAGCGAGCCGACCTTGATTGTGGCGAGCGCCGATGGCGCGAACACGCGCGTAAGGTCGTTGCGGTCGGCCAACAGCAGCGGATCCCCGATCGTCGGCGGGCTTGCGACGCCGAGGCGGAACATGGGTTGGCGGTCAGGTCCGACGCGACCGATTTCACCAACGAGATTGAGTTCGATGAGCCCGATTTCCTCGCTCTCTTCGCCGGTTGCCGGCATGGGCGTACTGACGCCTGTCACAAGACCGATCACCGAGGAGGCTGGCGTCGTGACTTTCAGCAATGCGCCAATCTGCACGCGTGGTGCTTCGCCCTGCAGCATGCGTTGGGCGGAGCGGTCCAGAGACGCCACCGCGCGTGGGCCGGTTACCGAGACGATGCGTCCGATCGGCGGCAACGACGCCAACGCGCTGCCGCGCTCCGGGGGTAGCTCAGGGAGCAGTTCAATGGCTGGTTGGCTCATGCGAGTGCTCGGGGTTCCTCGGAAAATTGTCGCCGCGCTTGCCGCACCCCGCGCTCTTCCTCGGGGGCATCGGAATTCGCAGCAACGCTAGGGGGCAAAGTCAAAACGACCGTCGTGCCCTGACCAACCTGGCTGAACAGGCACAGGTTTCCGCCATGTTGCCTCGCCAGAGCCACCGCGATGGGCAGGCCGAGGCCGGTGCCGCCATGGCTGTGCAAATGGTCCGAGCGAACCTGCCCGAATGGCTTCAGCGCGATTTGAAGTTCGTCTTGTGCCATGCCAGGTCCGGTATCGGACACGGAAATTGTGGCGCCACCATCGGCCCTGCGGCTCGCATCCAGACGTATCCGGCCGGCTTCCGGCGTGAACTTATGCGCGTTGGCAAGCAAGTTAATGAGTATCTGCCGGATGCGCCGGCCGTCCACGGTAAGGCAGGGCAGATCGGGTGCAAGCCGCACTTCCAGCCGCTGTGCCTTGGTTTCAATACGCTCGCGGACGAACAACACGCTGGAATCGACGAGTTCGCGCGTCTCATGCTGCGCAAGAGACAGCGCCGCCGTACCACTCTCGATTTTCGAGATGTCGAGTATGTCCGAAATGATGTTTAGCAGGTGACGGCCCGCTTCGGCGATGTTCGATGCGTATTCGACGTTCTTGGCAGAATTGACCGCGCCCAGATGTTGAATGAGATCGGAGAAACCGATGATCGCGTTGAGTGGCGTGCGAAGTTCGTGGCTCATATTGGCCAGAAACTCCGATTTCGACCGGTTCGCCAATTGGGCTTCGACTTTCGCGGTGTTGAGCGCGAGTTCGCGTTGCGCGCGCAGACGCATGTATCCGAACGTCTCGCAATAATTGGCGAGCAACGTGGTCGGCCGGGGCTGGGTTCGGCGTGGCATCGAGTCAAAATTCCCTGAACCTTAATGATAGGTGCAATACATTCCCCAACCCTTAAAATTGCACACGTCGGCACGGTATTCCCTTGTTGAAACAGCGACAAATTGTTGTGATTGCCGAAAGGTTTATTTGGCAGGGCGGCACTCTAGCCGGCGTACCGGAGCACCACGGTACCGGCATTCGAATGATCGTTTCAGCGGCAGTCGCGCATACTTGCGAGCGGCGCTCCTCGTATTCGACCGGCGAGCTTTGCAACCCGCCGTCGCCATGCGACAGTTCGAATCAGGATGGTCCGCGGGGGGCCGTGAGAGGGAGAGGATGATGTTGATGCGTAATTCGAAGCTGCGCGCGTGTCTTGTCATTGGAATTTTGGCGGTGCCCGTAGCGGCGGCGGCCTCGCACGGGAAAGTTGGCCTCTGGGAGGTGACGACACAGACTTCGATGCCGAACATGGCGTCGATGATGACGCCAGAGCAGGCGGCTCGCATGCAGGCGATGGGCGTCCACATGCCCAACAACCGAACCTTAACGACCCAGCATTGCATGACGGCGGCCGAGGTTGCGGCGGACGGGCCGCCGCCAATGCGCAGCAACAAATATTGCACGATGAGCAATATGAAATACGGCGCGCATTCCTTCACCGCCGACGCGACGTGCACCGGAGAAATGGAAGGGCAGGGCCAAGTGTCGGTGTCTTTCCCGAGCGACGAGCAGTATTCCGGGACCTTCGCCTTTACGGGTTCCGCGCATGGGCACCAGATGAATGTCACGAATTCGTTTGAGGGCAGATGGATTTCGGCCGATTGCGGGTCAGTGAAATAGACGGACAGGAATCCGCTCTCCGCCTCGCCGGGATTTTACGCGAGGCGCGGGACGCCGTCATCGTCACCGGCGCCGGCATATCGACCGAGTCGGGAATTCCGGATTTCCGCTCTCCGGGCGGGATCTGGACGCAGATGGCGCCCATCGAATACCAGAGCTTCCTTGCTTCGCTGGAAATGCGAAAGGAAGCGTGGCGACGTCGTTTCGAAATGGAAGACATGTTCGCCCGCGTTCGACCGAACATGGGACATGAAGCGGTCGCGGCTCTGGTGAGGCGAAAAATCGCGACGCACGTGATCACGCAGAACATCGACAATCTGCATCAGCAGTCAGGCGTGCCGTCCGAACAGGTGATCGAGTTGCACGGGAATACGCGCTACGCGAAGTGCCTCGAATGCGGGATGCGCGCGGAACTCGGGCCCATCCGCACGCATTTCGAAGAACATCACGATCCGCCCGATTGCGAGGAATGCGGAGGCCTCTTGAAGACCGCGACAATTTCGTTCGGGCAGCCGATGCCGGAGGCCGAAATGGACCGCGCGAAGAGGGCGACGCGCGCCTGCGATCTCTTCCTCGTGCTCGGCTCGTCTCTGGTCGTTTTTCCGGCCGCCGGATTTCCACTGATGGCAAAACGATGCGGCGCAAAGCTCGCCATCGTCAATCGCGACGCGACGGACCTGGACGCGACAGCCGATCTCGTTCTTCATGGCGAAATTGGCGCCACGCTTTCCGCAGCGGTAGCCGCGCTCTGAGCGGGTGGACTTGAGCCGGCTCCGCAATATATGACCATTGCCGTTTCTCCCCAGGAGCATCCCGTGTCCCGCCTTGATGAAGAAGAAAAACCCAAATCTTCCCCTCCGGCCGAGGCCCAGCCGTCGCCGGTTCAGCAAGCCCTGTTCAAAGCGCGAACGGTGCTCATTTTTGGCGAGATCGACATGAAGCTGGCCGAGCGCGTGACGGCGCAGCTTCTCGCCCACGCCTCGGAAGGGGATGGAGACATCCGCGTCGTCATCAACTCGCCAGGCGGCCATGTGGAGTCGGGCGATACCATCCACGACATGATTCGCTTCGTGGGGCCACGCGTAAAGATGATCGGCACGGGATGGGTCGCGAGCGCAGGGGCGCACATCTACATCGGTGCAGCACGCGAGAACCGCTTCGCGTTGCCCAACACGCGATTCCTTTTGCATCAGCCGCTTGGCGGCGTCGCGGGGCCCGTCTCGGACATCTCCATCGAGGCGCAGGAAATTCTCAAGATGCGTGAGCGCCTCAACCGCACGATTGCACACGAAACCGGTCAGCCCTACGAGAAGGTGGTCACCGACACCGACCGGAATTTCTGGATGACGGCAGATGAAGCCAAGGCCTATGGGCTCGTCGCCCGCATCGTAAACCACGCGAGCGAAGCCTGAGCGCAGCCACGCCCTGGTGGCGCGGCGCCGTCCTCTACCAGATTTACGTCCGCAGTTTTGCCGACGGTAACGGAGACGGGATCGGCGATTTCGCGGGGCTTCTGTCGAGGCTTGATTACGTCGCCGCGCTCGGCGTCGATGCGGTGTGGCTTTCTCCCATTCATCCGACGCCGAACCGAGATTGGGGCTACGACGTCTCCGACTATGACAGGGTCAATCCGGAATTCGGCAACGATGCCGATTTCGAAAGATTGCTCGCCGAATCGCATGCTCGCGGATTGAAGCTTCTGATCGACGAAGTGCTCGCGCACACCTCCGACGAACATCCCTGGTTCCGCGCAAGTCTCGAAGGCGGCGAACAGGCCGACTGGTATGTGTGGGCGCCGCCGCGCGAAGACGGCACGGCGCCGAACAATTGGCTGTCGGCTTTCGGCGGCCCTGCCTGGTCTTACCACCCCGCACGCCGGCTGTCCTTTCATCATAAATTCCTGCGCCAGCAACCCAAGCTCAATTGGCGCAACCCGGATGCGCGGGCGGCTGCCCTACGCGTGCTCGACCGATGGCTCGATCGCGGCGTCGACGGATTCCGGCTCGATGTTGCGAATGCCTTTGTCCACGACGCGTCGCTGACCGACAACCCACCAGTACCCAATGAACTGCGTACGGATTTGACCTGGAGCCAAGCCTCTTACTTGCAATATCATCGCTACGATAGCAACTTGCCAGAGAATCTTGAGGTTCTGGACGAGATCAGGAGGCGGGTCGAGCAGTATCGCGAGCGCTTCGTGATGGGAGAATTTTCGGAAGAACCTGACCGCAGTGGCGGCCTCGCATCGTCCTCACAAGGCCTTCATTCCGGATACACGTTTCCGCTTCTCAACGCCCGGCACCTGGGACCGGCTTTCGTGCGCGAGCATTACGAAATGCTCGCGCGATATCCCGATCATTGGCCGTCGGTCGCATTCTCCAACCACGACGTCGTACGCACCGTGACGCGCTTCGGAGGCAGGGACGCGCCGCCGGCACTCGCGCGGCTGATGCTGGCGCTGCTTGTCTCGTTGAAAGGAACGCCCATTCTCTATCAGGGCGAGGAGCTCGGCCTGCCCGAAACCGAACTCCGCCGGGACCAGTTCAAGGACCCCGTGGGCGATCTCTATTATCCCCTCTCTCGCGGGCGCGACGGCTGTCGAACGCCGATGCCGTGGGACGCCTCGTCTCCCAATCTCGGCTTCACCATCGGGGCGCCCTGGTTGCCCTTGTCGCCGTCGCATCGCGAATTGGCCGTCTCGAACCAGGAGCGCGACGCGGGCTCGACGCTCTCCTATGTGCGTCGGTTGCTTGTGGAACGGAAAGCCATCGCTGCGTTGCGACTAGGCGAAATTCAATTCCTCGATGCATCAGAACCGGTTCTCGCATTTCTGCGCATTCACGCCGATGAGCGAATTCTCTGTGTGTTTAATATGAGCAATGCCGAAGCTTCGTTTCGGGATCCGCTCGTCGGGTCCGGTGCGCCGCTTGCCTTGGGCTGCGGCTCGGCAAAAGTCTCCGGCAGCACTCTAACTTTCGCGCCCTATGCAGCGTGGTTCGCTCGTCTGTAGCGCGTCGAGCACCGCCTCTATCGGCAGCAACACACAGCGATGACGGCTGGGATATTCCAGGACTCCCTTGAAAACGCCGTAAGCATCGAAGGGAGATGTCGGCGGCGAGCCACCCTTGTCGAGCATGATGGAAATCAATTCGTTCAGCCGCACCACTTCGAAACCTGGAACGTTTCTGAGCGCGTGACCCAGAATGGACGACGAAGCCTGTGCGAGTATGCAGGCTTTCGTCTCGTGCGCCATCTCGAGAATCGTCCCCCCTGCGAGAAGAAGGTCGACCGTCACTTTATCTCCGCATGCGGGATTGAAGGCGTGACCAGACGCGCTTGGCGCCGCGAGTTTTCCCGCGCCTCGCGCGTCGGCTGCGAGGCGCAGGAGATCCTTCGTGTAAAGCGCATCGCTCATTTGTGGCGCGCGAGCCAGGCCTCAAGCGCCTCGGGCGTATCGATGTCCGTGAGCGGGCCATCGTCATTCGCTTCGACTTCGCAGACCATCTCCTCATTCTCCGCAATCAGATGCTTCGCGCCCACGTCGCCGGCAATGCCCAGAAGGTCTGCGAAAAAGCGGCGACCCCACAGCACCGGATTGCCCCGCTTGCCTCCACTCATGGCAACGCAGATTTCGCGATTTTCATCGGGGTCGAACGCGTCGATCATTCTGTCGACCAGCGTGCCCGATACGCCGGGCATGTCGGCCAGCACCACCACCGCGCCGTCGCAGTCTTTCGGCATTTCCCGAACGCCAGTTCGCAAAGAGGTGCTCAAGCCTTCGTGGTAGTCGGGATTGGAGACGACGGACACGGGAATGCCTGTCAGGGCCGCGCGGATGCTTTCCGCTTCGCCGCCGGCTATCACGAAGACGGGCCTTGCTCGACTGGCGCCGACCGCGGCTGCAACACGGCGTACCAGTGGTTCGCCGTCGATCTCGACCAGCAGCTTGTTTCGTCCCATGCGCGAGGACATGCCAGCCGCGAGAATGATCGCGCCGATCCTGAGCGCGTGCGCGGGCGAGCCATGCACGGCATCTCGGGGATGTGGCCGCGAGGGAATTTCATTCAGCAGGCCACCTGCGCCCATTGCCGCCAGTTCGTCGCGTCCGACCGGCAGCCCGGCGAGCACGCGCTCGAGTACCAGGTCGAAGCCGTTTCGTTTCGGCGACCGCGCGCAACCGGGAAGCCCGATCACCACAGCGTTCTGGAGTCGTCCAAGCAGCAACAGGTTGCCGGGATCGACGGGCATGCCGAAATGCGCGATCGTTCCTCCTGCTTTGACGATGGCTGCAGGCACGATGTCGCGGCGATCGATGATCGCGCTGACCCCGAAAATCAGGATGGGATCGGCGTGCGCCTCGACAGCCTCCGCGAGGGCAGAGGCGACAGTGTCGCTTCGATGGGCGACACGTCTTTCGAGGATGATCCGCGAGCCCAATGCGGCAACGCGCGCATCGAGTGAGGCGCGGTTCTTGTCGAGCAATGCGCTCGTAGTGTTCGCAATGCAGGTCGAAATCAACGCAATGGATTTGCGGGCGAAAGACGCGACGCGAAGGGCGCCGCAATCCCTGGCAACGCTCTCGACCGCCGCAACGGCCGACGCAGGAACGGCAAAGCGAATGATCTTGATGGTCGCCAGAATTTGGCGCGGCGAGACCCTTGCGAACGGCGCGAGAGTGGCAATGGTAATCGATTCATCTATCGCATTCATGGCAGCCACGCGATCTGGCTCGATCAGCATGACGCCTGCAACGGTCGCGCGCAGATTCGCGCGGCCCGTGAATGCAGGACCAAGCTCCACTCCGTCGCCTGCGCAAGCCCGAGCGATCCGGGTTGCGGCGCTATTCTCATCGACGTCGTCTGGACCGAGTCGCGCCGCCGTAACGTTGCGGTGCCCTCCCCGAATAAGCGCCTCGATGTCGGCGGCCGTGAGGCGGTGACCCTTGCGCAGCTGACGATCTTCGAGGCGTGTGGTGTGCGCCAGGATCGCTCCTTCGGCCTCCGCGGCTGCCAATTCACCGAATTGCATGCGCGAGACTAGGCGCCTGCGGGCTCGAGGGGCAAACTGAGCCGGGCTCGCAACCCGCGTTCGGAGCGGTTCTCGAGGGCAATGTGGCCGCCATGGCCTTCGGCGATGGCCTTGACCAGCGTCAGGCCGAGACCCGAGCCGCCCGTCTCGGTGCTACGCGAGGCTTCGAGCCGCACGAACGGTTCGAAGACGCGCTTGCGGTCGGTTTCCGCAATTCCGGGGCCATCATCCTCGACGATGATGTCGTAGCAATCCGGTTTCGCGTCCAAGCAGACTTCCGCGCGGCTGCCATAGGCGACGGCATTCTGAATCAGGTTGCGAACCGCTCGGCGAATTTCGTTCGGCCGGCAGGTGATGGGGGCGGCGGCATGCGTCGACCAGGAAACCGGTTCGCCCATCTCATCCATGTCGGTACACAAGCTTTCGATCAGTGCGGCGAGGTCGATCTTTCGGGTCTTTTCGCCGCCGGCTCCGCGACCGGCGGAGAGGACCGCCTCGGTCAATTCCTGCAACTCTTCGAGACTCTTCTGGATGCGCTCGCGCAATTCCACATCTTCGATGAACTCCGAATTGATGCGCATCGCCGTGATCGGCGTGCGCAGATCGTGGCCGACCGCCGAAAGAAGCTGACGCTGGCTTTCCAGCGTGCGCGACACTTGATCCGTCATCAAATTGAACGCGTGCGCAGCGCGTCGCACATCGTCGGGCCCTTCTTCAGGCACGCGGGGAGCGGCGCCGCCTCGGGCAGCTTCGGTCGCCGCCGCGGCCAGCTGCGAGATGGGGCGCGCAATCCTGCGGGCAACAAGGGCTGCGCCCATCGACGTCGTGACCATCGCCACCAGCCCGGCGATGCCGACCTCCAGAGGCCAGGAGGGCGAGGCCGGGCGCGAGAAGCCACTGACGAGTTCGGTGCGCCGCACGACAGGCAACGTCACCTCAACGATCGTGCCGCTCCGCGCCATGGCATTGGGCAGGCCAGCGGCGGGAGGCAGGACGCCTGTACGAAAGCTCACGGCGATCGGTTGCTTGGCACGTTCGGGCGGCAACATGGCCCGGACTCTCGCCGCATACCTGGCCTCCTCGTCGGTCATGGGGTGGATCACGGGTTTTCCGTAGACGAGACGAAACCGCCATGGCCCTGAACTCATCGTCTGCACGGCTGCTTCGCGTTCACGCGCGGGAATGCCGCTCAGCAGAGTGGCGGCAGAAACTGCGCGGTCGAGCAGTCGCTCCGTGATTGCAGCTTCGGTGATCTGCTCCTGGGTCGCCGCAAACCAAATACCGACGGCGACGTTGGAGACGACCATCGCCGTGGCGGCAACGGCGACAAGCTGCGCGCCCAGAGTGCGAGGCCACCAATGCCGTGGCCAGACCCTCATCCGACTTCGGGTTCCACTGCGAACATATACCCGCCACCCCAGACCGTCTTGATATAGCGTGGATTCTTCGGATCAGGCTCGATCTTCTTTCGCAGACGGCTCACATGGTTGTCG
The DNA here is from genome assembly GCA_003131925.1 of Alphaproteobacteria bacterium. Classification (GTDB taxonomy): domain Bacteria; phylum Pseudomonadota; class Alphaproteobacteria; order Micropepsales; family Micropepsaceae; genus Rhizomicrobium. The sequence continues at coordinate 11,756 of PKWC01000247.1, forward strand.
ATGCTGCGATCGAACAGATCTGCATCGCGCCCCTTCGTCAGATCGAGAAGTTGATTGCGGTTGAGCGCGATCTTGGGGCGGTCGATCAACGCGCTCAGAAGACGGAATTCGCCGCTGGAAAGCGCCGTCGCCATTCCATCCTTGCCGATGAGTTCGCGTTGTCCAGTATCGAGCGTCCAGTCGCCGAAACGGATGTGTTCGGCAACGGGAGGCTTTTGCCGCGGCGGCAACGCCTGGGTGCGGCGGAGCACCGCGCCGATCCGGGCGACGAGCTCCCGCGGGCTGAACGGCTTTGGAATGTAGTCGTCGGCGCCGATTTCGAGACCGATGATGCGATCAACTTCCTCCCCGCGAGCGGTCAGCAGTACGACGGGAATTTGTGAGGTTTCGCGAATCGAACGGCACAGGCTGAGACCGTCCTCACCGGGCATCATGATATCGAGCACGACCAGGTCGATCGCGGCGCCCTTCATGACCTTTCTGGCGACTTGGGCGTCCGCGGCCGTCGTCGTTCGAAATCCGTGTTCGCGCAAATAGCGCGCCAGCGGCTCGCGGATATCGCGCGCATCCTCCACGACAAGCACATGCGGTTTTGCTTCGTCTTTGAGCATCGCTGCACCCCGATCCAAGATGCCGCCTCCGGCCGTCCGGCGCAATCGGGAATTGTCTCAGTCTGTCGCCACTCCCTAGCCGGACGGGGCACATTGCGACGAGTTGGGGGGCAAATGGACAAAGTTCCGCGACGGAACGGCGGATATCACATTGCCCCATTGGGGAGCGCCATGAGGAGATGACTTCAATGAAATCTGCAGTTCGAAATACCCTGCTGTTGTGCGCCGCGCTTTCGGTGTGTACCGGCGTAGCCGTCGCTCGAACGAGCAAGGCTCAAGTGCCTGCCGCACAGGCCAACCAAGGCCTCGATTCCCAATCCTACGCATCGCGCGGCCGTTTCGCCGATCGATTTCTTGCCGAGTTCGACACCAACAAGGACGGCAAAGTCACCCATGACGAATTCAACCGGACGCTCGCGCACGAGTTTGCTGTAGCGACCAACGGCGCGCCGACCATGACGCTGGATCAGTTTGCGAGTACGCATCTGAAGGACCTGCGTCAGTCCGCAGCAATCCAGTTTCACCAGATCGACTGGAACGGCGATGGCAAGATCACGCTTGACGAGTACATGGTGCCCGAACGCGACCGCTTCGAGTTCATGGATCGCGATGGCAGCGGAGTCGTTTCCTGCGGATCGTCGCGTGGGGGAGGGCAGTTTGGTGGAGGCGCGTCAGCCGGCCGCGGCGGCGGCAGTTCGAGCAGCCGTGGGTTTGGTTCGCGCGGCCGTTCAAGCCTGTGTTTTTCGGCCGACCTGGACAAAGACGGCAAGGTCACGCGCGCCGAGTTCGAAAAATACACTCAACAACAGTTCAATGCAGTCGCCAAAGGCGGCAGCCTGAATCTGGAACAGTTCTATCAACTTCAGGCGACGCAGTCGCGAGCCATTTCGGCGCGCGTCTTTCAACGGCTCGACCGGNNCTCGCCGAATTTGCGGCTTCCCAGGAAAAGCTCTTCGCGCGGCTGGACAAGAACAATGACGGCGTGATCACCGAAGATGAGCTCACGTCTTCGCGCCGCAGCCGCCTCGCGAGCCGCAACTAGGAACGGGGGGTAAACCCCGTGTTGGCTGTCGCGCGGACGATGGATCGCTCCCAAACGTCGTCCGCGCGCAGCTTCATCGTCATTTCCGCGAGAATGGAGATCGCAATCTCCGCCGGCGAACGTGCTCCGATGGCGAGCCCGATGGGCCCGTGTATTCGGATCAGCTCTTTGTCGCCGAAGCCGTGGGCGCCCAGTCGCGCCAGTCTCGCCGCATGCGTTTTTTTCGATCCAAGTGCGCCGATGTAGAAGCAGGTTGTCCGCAGCGCCGCCGCCAAGGCCGGATCGTCGAGCTTGGGATCGTGGGCCAATGCGACGAGAGCGCTTCGTGACCCGAGTGGTTCCTTCGCAAACGCCTCGTCCGGCCATTGGAGGGACAGACTGACATCGGGAAACCGGTCGGGACTTGCAAAGGCGCCGCGCGGATCGATGACGCGCACGCCGTAACCGGCGAGATGGGCGATGCGGGCGAGAATTTGCGCAATATGCACCGCTCCGATGATCGCGAGATCGAGCGGCGGATTGCATACATCGAGAAACCATGTTCGTCCGTCGGCATCCGCCACGGCGCTGCGGTCGATTCGCGCCGCATCGGCCGCAGCCCGCTCCAGCTGCGAGTTTCCGGATGCAATATCGATCAGGCGTTCTTCGCCCGACGCAATATCGACCGCACGCACGATCCCGCGGCCGGCTCTGCCGGCGTCGCAAACGGCATGCAATGTGCTACGCTTCATGAGGCAATCCCCGATCGCGAAGCGTCAGACAATCGGCTCGACGAAGATCTCGATCCGTCCCCCGCAAGCCAGACCGGCGGACCAGGCCTTCTCGTCGCTGACGCCAAACCGCAGATAACGAACTTTGCCGTCGCGGATTGTTTCCCGCGCTGCCTCGATGATCTCCCCCTCAACGCAACCGCCCGAGACCGATCCTTCAAATAGGCCGTCGGCGCGCACGGCAATGTGACTGCCCGCGGGCCGGGGCGCGGACCCCCAGGTTTTCACCACCGTCGCGAGGGCCACAGCGTGGCCGTCGAGGGTCCAGCGTTCCGCTGCTTCAAGAATATCGGCTTCGTCCATCGTTCATTCTCTTATCGGCGATGATTGGCCATCCAGAGCTGCAGTGACGGCGCGCTTCGCCATCACCGTAACCAGATGAGCACGATATTCCGCCGAGGCGTGCAGATCGGAATTGAGCCCGTCCGAAGAAAGTCTCACGTCCGAGAGCGAGTCCGGCTCGAATCGGATTGACAGCGCCCGTTCCATTTCTGTCGTGCGAAAAACACAGGGCGCCGCGCCGGTAACGGCGACGCGCACCCCCGCGTGCGTTTGAGCCACAAACACGCCGACGATTGCATAGCGCGACGCGGGATTTGGAAACTTTGCATAACCGGCCCGCAACGGAGCGGGAAAGGAAACTGTCTTTATGATCTCGCCTTCCTGAAGAGCCGTTTGAAACATGCCGGAGAAGAATTTGTCGGCAGCAATGACATTGTTTGTCGTGACAATCGTCGCACCGAGGCCGAGCACCGCCGCGGGATAGTCCGCGGCCGGGTCGTTGTTCGCGAGCGAGCCGCCCAACGTTCCCAGATGACGGACGGCAGGATCACCGATGGTGCCTGCAAGCCGGGCCAAAGCCTGAATTGTGCGCCGGATATCAGGCGAGTCTTCGACCTGGAAATGGCGCACGCCGGCGCCGATCACGATGGCGCCGTCCTCGGCCGCGACTAACGAAAGCTCTTCTAAACGCGACAGATCGATCAGATGCGCAGGATTGGCAAGGCGCTGTTTCATGACGGGAATCAGCGTTTGGCCGCCCGCGAGAAATCTTGCGTCATGCAGACTCGAAAACAGCGCCTGCGCTTGCGCGATTGAGCCCGGACGATGGTACCCGAACTGGTAGGGAATCATATGCGATCACTCGCGCAATGCTCCGCGGCAGTCTCTATCGCATCGACGATATTGTGATACCCGGTGCAGCGACAGAAATTGCCCTCGAGTTCCCGCCGGATCATCTTCCGGTCCTGCGCCTTCTTGCGCCGGATCATGTCGATGGCGGTCATGATCATTCCCGGCGTGCAGAATCCGCATTGAAGCGCGTGATGTTCGCGAAACGCTTCCTGCACCGGATGCAGCGTTCGGTCCTGCGCGACGCCTTCGATCGTCGTCACGCTCGCTCCGTCCGCCTGGCAGGCAAACATCGTGCAGGACTTCACCGCGCGGCCGTCTAGATGGATAACACAGGCACCGCATTGGCTGGTGTCGCAACCGATATGTGTGCCGGTGAAACGCAGAGTCTCGCGGAGAAAATAGACGAGCAGCATCCGGTTCTCGACCTCGGCTGCGACCGGGCTCCCGTTCACCGTCATGTTGACGACGGTCATGAATGCTTCCTCTCAACGCTCGCTGTGATCGCAAACTCTTTCGTGAAGACCGGAGTCGGGTCAAGGCGCATCACAGCGCCATGCCGAACAGGATGAGCAGAATGACGACGATGGCCATGAGCCCGATCACCCAAATCTCGGGCGCGAGTCCCTCACGGGCCGGCTTGTCCGCGATGATGGGCGGCTCGTCCAATGGCTGGCTCGAGGGTATCTCAAGCGATGCCTCCTCTACCACTGACGCCAAACGGGATTGGGTCGCGACCGCGGCGGAAAAGCGTGCAAAGAAATCGTCGGCGATCTGTTTTGCCGCGCCGTCGATCAGCCGTTGACCGACCTGGGCGAGCTTTCCGCCGATCGTTGCCCGGGCAGCGTAGGAAAGAACGGTCGAGCCGGCCTCCCGATCGAGAACCACTTCTGCCGCGCCCCGCGCGAAGCCGGCAACTCCACCCAGGCCCTCGCCCTTGAGCACGCAACGCCGCGGCGGATCGAGCTCACTCTGCTCGATCGCACCCTTGAACGTCGCCTTGACCGGTCCGATGCGAAGGGTCGCGGTGGCGACAAAGTGATGATCGCCATCTCTTGTGAGGCTCTCGCAACCACGAATGCACAATTGCAGGACCGCCGGGTCGTTCAAGGCCGCCCAAACTTGATCCGGTGTGGCCGGAATGACATAGCGGCCCGTAAACTCCATGGCTCGAGCTCCATAGCAGCACGGATATTGAATTTTATAACAGTGGGTTACCGGTCGCTTGCGCCGGCCGGGCAATATTTGACAGGACTTCGCCGGCCCTGCTTTTCTCTTCGTGAAGCTTGTGTTACGGTTTGACCAGATTTTCAAGGTAATAGCGTTCGGGGGGTAGGGAATGGAATCGAACGTGGCGCCGCCTGGCGTCCCAGCCGAGGCGTTCGAAGTTTCCGGCTCGATAAAGTGGTTCGATGTCGCCAAGGGATATGGCTTCATAAGACCGGCCGCGGGTCCGCAGGGAGATATTCTTCTCCACCTGACCTGCGTGCGGCAATCCGGATTCAAATTTGCGCAAGAGGGCGCAAAAGTCGTTTGCGAGGCGGTCAAGGGTCCGAAAGGCCTGCAAGCGCGAAAGTTGCTGCTGCTCGACAATTCGATGGCGCCGGCCCAGGCCCAGCCGTCGCAGCGGCCCGCAAGGTTCAGCGTTGCGCCGCGCGGCCCAGCCTTCGAAGCGACCGTGAAATGGTTCAATCGTGGGAAGGGATACGGCTTCGTGTCGCGCGGCCCCGAAACGCCAGACATTTTCGTTCACATGGAACTTCTCCGCCGCAGCGGTATCCGCGAATTGAACCAGGGGCAACGCGTTCGCGTGAGAGTGGGGGACGGGCCGAAGGGGGAGCTCGCGGCGGAAATCGCGGTGCTTGAAGGATAGCTCGACCGTCGCGGTCTGTGGCATTATCCGTGCGTCTCTCACGGCTCAGCTCCGAATGAACTGCAAACACCTATTCGCCATTGCTATGCTTGCGTGCCTGCAGGGAGGCCTTGCTGCGAACGCGGCATCGGCCAATTCAAAAACCGTCCTGCCACTCGATACCGTCATCATCGACGCTGCGGGGGGGACCGTTCGTTTCTCGGCGGAAATAGCGGCGGACCCGGCGTCGCAGGAAAAGGGCCTGATGTACCGCACCAGACTTGCGCCCGATTCCGGCATGCTGTTCGATTTTCACGCGCCGGAACCCCAGACCTTCTGGATGAAGAACACAATTCTCCCGCTCGACATGATTTTCATTCGCGCCGACGGCACCATTTCTTCCATTGCGCCCGACGCCGTGCCCTATTCGGAGACGCCCATTCCGTCCACCGAACCGGTTCGCGCGGTGCTCGAGATCAATGCCGGGCGCGCTGCGGCGCTCGGTATCGAGCCTGGACAACGCGTCCATAGTGCAATTTTCGGAAACGCACTCCCCGGCCAGAAGTGAATCTGCGTTATTGAAGCAGCGGAAGCGAAGTTGTAAGGGACGACGCCTTTTGGCGGCCGGAGTTCCGACTGAGACCGGGGCGTGGCGCAGTCTGGTNNGCTTTGGGAGCAGAGGGTCGCGTGTTCGAATCACGCCGCCCCGACCACCGTTTAGGCGATTTTGTTGATGTTGGTTTTGTCGTCGGTTTTGCAGTTTTCGGACTCTCTCTGTTCTATCCGACGAATCCGATCTAGGTCCAAAGCATCCCGGCTCACATATTTGTCGATCATTGACTGAACGGATTCTTCGCTCCATCCCATGATGTCCGCGATATCCCGGAGCGTGAGCCCGGCAGCATAGAACCGCGTGCAGGCGGTCCCTCGCAGATCGTGAAAATGCAGCCCCGATTCACCGAGCCCGGCCCGGTCCATCGCGTCCTGCCATGACGAGCCGAACCCCGTCTTCCAAGGCCGCCCATGCGAGTTTGTCAGGACGTACTCGCCGCGTCGCGGGATCGTCGCAAGGAATTCCCGCAGTTGGCGGTAGATGGGGATGTTCGCTGTCTGCTTTCCCCGGCTCTTGCGGGTCGGCTTCTTAATGTGAAGTTGATCGATCTGCGTCCACTTGAGGCGCAGGCAATCGCCTTGCCGCAACCCCGTCAGTTCGCCCAACCGCACAACGTCCGCAACCCCGCGGGATGCTGCGGCATACAGCTTTGTCAGGTAATCGTCCGGCCAGATGAGTTCGCTACGGTCAGACTCATACAAGCTACCGAAACCGGCACACGGATTTACGGCGATGGCACCTTGAGCGACCATGAACGAGCACACGCGCGAGAGTGCCTGCAACGCCAAGTCTGCCATGCGTGGAGTATCGGTCCATTGCTTACGCCACTCCCTAATGTCCTTCTTGAACGTAGGACGGTCCAGGAGACGGACCGATAGCTTCCCGAAGCGTTCTTGCGCGTCGTCAATCAGCGGGTCCCAATTCTTCTTCGTTGACTTGGCGAGCGCGCAATATGGCTTCTTACCTCCGCACCCGTCCTTTTCCTTATGGGCACGATAGAGCCAAGGCCACGCGCCGAACTTGCTGCGGTCCAGATTGCTTTGTGGATTCCGCAAGGCGTTGAATTCTTCGATGAACTCCGGCGTTCCAATATCCGCCATGATCCGGGGTCCGCCGCGCCACGCGTAGTAATAGGTCTTGCCCTTCGCGGCGACCTTCGCGACGCCCTTCAGGTTTATCTTAAACGTAGCCATTGACCCTCCGGAACTCGACAAGCTCCGTATCCGCCGGATCGTCCACCTCGTGAGACACCGCAATACCGTCGAGTTTCAGGCAAGCGCGTTTCAATGCCTCAACGCTCACGCGACCGGTCGCATTCATTCGTGGAAGAAGGCCCATTCCTCCGTACTTATCGAAGGTCGCCACGCTCATTCCACAGAGCCGGGCAGCTTCCTGCCGGTTTACCATAAGCGGGGGGGCTGCGCGTGCAGATTCCAGCAAGGCTCTTAACGCGCTTAACGCGTTTGCAAGTATCTCGAACCCGGGGGGGACTTGCGGATACGCGTGCGGGACGGAAAGCGCGCCGGGCTGAGATTCAATCACTTGAAACCTCGCACTTTGAAACGCGATATGCGGCGGTCACCGTGCCGTACGCCATGATCAGTCTGCGAGCCTGTCAGGTGACGCGACGTGCGGCGAGTTATCTTGAACGTTGCGTCAATCGAATGCGCCGAGTTTTGGTTGAGGCATTTTTGGGGCGCGGAGTGCTCGTCAAGCGAATGAGTGTGATGGAAATCCCAGGAATTGCGGGAATTGCTGAAACTATCCGAATAGCGCCCAACGCCTTCTGACAAACATGAAATGGCGCCCGACATGGGAGCCATTTCCTTGATTCTGCGCCACTTTTTGGTGTGTCTGGCTAGGATTTCGAACCAATGATCTTGAGGTTCAAGAGGCCAACCAGTCAAATAAACTTCCTGCATGATGTTCTTGAATTTTCCTAGCAAGAACAAAGGGCTACCTACCGAGAGAGCGGCGGCTGCGGCATTTCTGGGGCAGCGAGATCATGCGGGCGCGAAGCTGCACCGAACACGTCGTGCAGTATCGTGTTCATCACCTCTCGATGTTCCGGTCTGGGAAACAAATGGCCATAAATTTCCATCGTTGTCTTCAGCAAACTGTGCCCGGCGAACTCCTGAATGGCCTTGGGTGGCAATCCTATCTCGATCCAACACGAGACAGCGAAATGGCGCAGATCATGCCATCGTGGTTTGGTCGGCTTAGGTTCGTTATCTGGGTAAGCCGCAATTGCGGATTCGCAAATAGGGTAAAAATGGTTCTCGCGGAATTCACTGTGGTCTTGGTAGTTTCCCGCAGTGTTGGGAAACACCAAATCCGAGTCGGAGGAATACGGGGTCGTAGCCCTCCATTCCCTCAATTCTGGCATTAGGTCCGGCGCGATGGGGACTTCGCGAATGCCGGCATCACTCTTCGGGAGGTCTTCCTCTTTGTATCTATCAACGCGAGTGTCCACTCGCACGTGGCCACGAACAAAGTCGATATGATCCCAACGAAGTGCCCATTGCTCACCCGCTCTCAGTCCTGTGACTGCCGGGAACTTTATCGCGAGCCGTTCGCCGAGGGAGGGAGCGTGTTCCATGAGTAGCTGGATGAGTTGTTTGGGCGGCACAATTATGCGCTTAGGTCTCGCATGCCGACTCGTTATTATCCGCAGGCCGCGGGCCGGATTGATCACCAAATATCTCCGACGGCGAGCATGATCCAGCAATCCGACCAAGTTCACGCGGACGTTCACTGCTGTTTTCGCTTTCAGACCGAACTCATTCAGATGCACACAGAAATCTTCGACCACGTCGGGTGTTATGTCGGCGAGTTTGTATGCCCCTAACCCGTATTCGAATGTCTGCGTTTTAGCCCAGCGTCGTACCGGCTCGCCGCCGAGAACGTAGTTGTTGAGTCTTGAAACGGCACCTTTCAGCGTGGCGGTTGTCATGCTCTCGCCACGAGTATGTCGCTTCTCAAGGTACGAAATATAGTCGGGAACAAACTCCGCGACAGTGATCTTTGTACCATCTGCCAAGAACGTTCCAGCTCGCGCTTTAGTACGGATTTCCTGATCATACTTTTCCGCGTCGGCTTTTGTCCCAAACTGCTTTCTATGCCGCTTGCCACGGACGAAGTTCGTGACCAGCCATTTTGTTGTCGTGCTGCCGCCCTTATTTTTCCAACTGCGCTTCTTGCTCGCCATTAGTGGGCGCTCCCCTTCGACGGCGGGCAGAGAACAACCGCGCCAGAAGCAATCCGCACGGCCGCCACAAAGGCAGGTGCTTCCTTTCCCTGCTTCGCCGCCTCTATGATGATTGCGATGGCGCCACGCGGAAGGTCGCAGGCATGCACGTTGTGACGCACGCAGTACTCGATCACTGCCGTGTGCGCCGCTTCGGCTTCGGCACTTGTAAAGAAATTCACGGTTAGGGGAGTGGCCTTGTCTCTTCGATGCCACTTCAACGTGAAAAAGGGTCGGGCGTGCTGACCTTGGTTGGGCTTTTGACATTTGATTTTCATCATGTGCGTAGTTCCTGGGTAAAGCAGAGGCGCGCGCTCGCGAGGTTGTCGCGGTCGAGGGCTTCTGACGTGAATGCGAGTTAGCGGGAGAGGTCGGAGCGGTTGGTGGCCGCCCCCACGAGGGTCATGCGGGTGGCTCGCGGTTTGACGCGACCTCCATGCGATTGTGAATATGCACGTCGAACGCCATTGCGTCGGCTAACGACCTAAAGAGTCGACGCACACGCCTGCCGCGCACCTGCGAATCGACCACGAAAGATTCTCGTCCGTCTCCAAATCGGCGCTTCTGGATCGCCATTCGCCATGTTCCTTTCTGGTAATGACTCACTGTCCGCCCGCAACGCTGTTGCGGCCGTTAGTGGATCGAATTGCGTGAGATGCGGCGAGACTATCTCTGCTGCTTGGCCCCCGTCGGCCTACGCGGGTGGCCCGCGATTATTCGTCGGTTGCGGCATGTCGATCTTCCTCAAATTGTGAAGGCGCAATTGCTTCTTGTCAGTCGTCGTGGTTGTCAGGATCAAATCCCGACAGCAACGCCGCCCCCGCACTGCTCACGCCGGCAAAGGCAGCGATTGTTGTCAGCGAAAGACCGGCTTCGAACCAAGACCGAATCGCGAAACGTCGCAAATCGTGCCATCTCGGCTTTGCGGGAATGGGTGGTGCAGATGGCCCCCCCTCAATCGCAGACGCATGGATTTCGCCAAAGCGATTGGCCGTCAAAACGCGTTTGCCCGTCAAATTGGGCCGCCTGGCCTTTGTGCCTCGTCCAGTGTGGAATACGAAATCGTCGTCCGAGTTGAATTCTGACTTTTGACGATGGTCCGCTAGGACGGCGCAGAGAGCGGAGGAAATCGGCACGGTGCGAAAAGTTGAACCAAACTCATGGTTCGATATCCGAACCGTCCGATTGTCGAAGTGGACATCTCGCCAGCGCACTCGGGATTGCTCCGAGGCCCGCGCTCCAGTCTGGGCCGCGAAGTCGATCACCAGCCGTTCCTTTTCATTTGCGGCGCGGCGCAAGCGGTCATAATGTTCTCTCGACATAGGGGGAGTGATTGTGGGTTTCGTTCCGTTCCGGCCATTCGTGTTCATGATCGTATTCCTTTCAAGCAAAGGCCTATCGTTCGACCGCAACGTGGTTGCTGCCGCTGGTGAGTTCTGTTGAATGATGCGCGGTGAGAACCGTCTCAGCCGCTTTGAGCACCTAAGTCATGCGGGCGGTCCGCGATTCCCGGCGCCCCGCACGCTCTGGCAAGTCCCAAATGCCGGCGCGCAGATCGGATTGGAGACGATCTGAACTGTCACGTTGCCTCCTCGTCCGTGCCCAGAACCGGATGTCCAAAATTCATATCGCGCCAGCGGAGTGTCCGCTGCTGGGCGGGACGCGTGCCTGTTAGCGCAGCGAAAACAACGGCGAGACGCTCCTTCTCAGTTGCCGCGCGCAACAGCGAACTGAAAACATCCCCTGAAGGCGGCACGCGTCGGTCCCGCACATTGGCATGGCGTCGTAGGTCTTCTGCGTAAGCGTCTATTTCAAGTCGGCACGCCAACTGCGCGGCGAAGCGTTCAGCGTTGGATCGGGTGTCGAATGATCGGGTTCGCTCGTGTCCATCAAATGCCGACCACGCGACCATGCATGTCCCATTCCCATTTTCCGAGACGATGGTCATCACGCAGCCTCCCGATCATCGTTCGCCGCATCGGAATGGCGCAGCGCGCCGCGCTCCTTTTCATCAAAAAAGGCGCGCAATCTGGATTTTCTGGCCCAGAGCTTTCGTCGCCCCAGTCGAATTACGGGCAGGTTGCCCGACTCGATCAGGTAATAGATTTTCCGGCGGTGCCGCTTATCTCCCAGGAGAAATTCGGCAATCGCGGCTGCTCCCTCAAGCAGGTCGTCCTTCGTCACTTGTACCCCGTCCAACATTCGAGTCGCTCCTTTTCTCAGCCAAAACGAGCCGTCCCGTTTCGGTACACAATGATCCTTCGGCGCCTGAATTTGAGAATCCTCTCAGGCAAGGGTGCGACTGTTAAGCCTCTCATATAGCGGAAAATTGCAGTATGTCAAATTCAGCGCAATAAAACGCTATTTGTACCCTGTAATGGGTGCCTTGTCTTGCGAGTGTTGACATGATTGTGTTTAAACATTTGTAGTCAGTACTCATGAATATTGAATGTCACGTATTCTATATTTGATGACATTGGCCGTTGTTCCGGAGCCGTTTTAGGTTTCGTTGCAAAGAGCCGAATACAACGACCTGTTGCCCATGTCGGTCATGCGAGACCTCAAGGACACCGCTTCGCGCCATTCCATGAGTAACCGGGAGAACATGTGCTGCTGGCGCCAGTTGATGTTGAGCGGGCTGCCGTACTCCTCGATCAGCCAGCGCTCGCGTTCGAGCGGTTTCGCGCAGGGCAGGGCGACAATGAGCGCGTTGGCGAAAAGCCACGCAGAGAGCGACTCGGGGCCGACGACTCGGCAGAAGGGGGTACGGGACGCCGAAATCGCGCGCCGCGCGTGTTCGATCGCAAACAGTGTCAGCCGGAGAGAGGAACGCTCGCTGCCGGTCGCAAAGTGCGCCTTCACCCTGTCGCGGATGCTGGTGCTGGCCGCGCCCACATAGAGAAGCATGTAGGCGCCGGCCGAGGGTGGAACCTGGGCCGTGGTGTCGAAAAAGGAGGTGGCTCGGAGGAGCCTGATGCCGGCAAGTATGAAGATGAGGTAGACGCCCGGATCATTCGGCAGTTGCGCAGAACTCGCACCAAGAGAGCTGGCCGGAATCAGGCTAAAATGGTTCGCTTCGGCGTGTAGCATCGTCTATATCCTTGTTGTCCACTAACGGGTAATTATGCCATTTAGTGGACAATGTCAAGTGGGTATAGCACCGGGTGGGTGATTTTCATGGTCGAACGACAGAGAGCCGAAATATCTGGTGCGCAAATTCGTGCCGCACGGGGACTTTTGAACCTCTCTATTGAGGAGTTGGCGACGGACGCGAAACTCAGCCTCAAGACGATCCGGCGTGCCGAGCGCGTGCACGACGAGCAAGTTCCGATCAATTCCGCGAACGCCGAACGCATCAGGTTGGTTTTGGAGGAGCGCGGTGCCGTTTTCATCGCCGCGGGCGATGGGGGAGCCGGCGTTCGACTAAGGAGCGATCCGCCGCCGCAATTTGGCGAGTTCAAGACAATGCCGTCGAAGGCGACGAAAAAACCGGCGAAAAAGGACCGCGCCGGATCGGTGAGGAAGAGGAAGTAGAGCCGCCTACCGAAAGCGAAGGAACCTGAGCATGACTTCATCCGAGGGAAAACCCACCGGCCGCGTCGGCAAAGTCGAGGCAATTGGCGACGGCCACGGCGTCACGCTGTTCGACGCGGAAAATCGAGCTCTGGCGACCTTCACGTTCAGCGACGCGATGGAAGCGCTACATCACGAAACTGTCCTTCGGGCGATTCTGCGCCGCGCTACGGCGGTCGTGGCACCCAGGGATGTCGTGGACGCGCGCGAAGAGATTGCAAGACTAAAGAGGACAATGGTGGAAGCGAGGAAGGTTGTAAAAGAGGCCTCGGACGCTTTGGAAGGGAAAGATGCGCCCGCGGGATGGATTGCACCACCGGTCAAGAACTGAATGGCGACGTGGCGTGAGGCACTCGACGCCCGCGAACCTCATCCTCTCGGACAAAACTCCGCCCAAAGCTCATCAGTTGGTGTTTGGTTGACCCGAGGACCGACCCCCGCGTCGAGGTCATCCTGATCCGGCATGTAAATGTACCAGCGGACGCCGTTTTCAATCATGCACTTCACATAGTGGTCGCCATCATAGTGGGACCATTCGACATTGTCGGTTGTGGGCGGGGTTACGGCTGGCGGCGAACCTTGCTGGGTCGCGACCTGTGCGGGCGAAGCAGCTTGCGGAACCCGGGGCGCATTAGCGACGCTTAGCGCTACCACGATCACCAAGAAGCCTGTCCACCCAAGGCCCAAAACGCGCGCTCGTGTGGAATATCTCTTATCCAGAAGAGTCCAGCCGAAAATCAGCGGTGCAATAAGAATCCCGAGTCCGAGCAATGGACTAACATTACGGTGGAGGTCGCCCCAAGTCTGATACGTCCTGCCGTCGCGGCGTGATTGGGCGTTGCGCACGGGCATCTCAGTGGTACTTCGTTGAACCATGTTTCGGACTGATGGTTTTCAGCACGAAAGCATCGTTGTCCGTGTACCACGCGGCGTGAAACGCGTTTTCCGAGCATATGAGGTCCACCATACGCGCGTTACCACTATGGAGCGTGACCTCAATGTCATGGTCCCTAACATCGCCATGAAGTCCCAAACTCACTAGAAATGGTTGCCATATTGAAGGAAGCTCGCCATATGCCGGCGATGTCTTGATCTCACCACAAATCAAGAACGCAAATCGGCAACAGTTGGCATCCATTGTGATGACGCCCCTGGAAAGCGCGCGAAACTCTGAGTGGCCGTAGTCTACCAACCTTCGATCCAGTGCCTCCGGAACGCTTTCCACGAAGGCAACTTCTTGATTTGCCCTAGCTGCGTTCTGTTGGCGTGAGTGTGCCTCTTTAAACAGTGCTGGTGCAGAGGCGAGATTATCGTCGGCGAGGGCCATTTCCCCGGAAACACATCTGAACAGGGCGACCGCGAGCACGCCTACGACTGTACCAAACCGCAAGGTCGCTATCCTTCTCTTTAGAGGTGAGTGAAGAGCCCAACGTCAAAATAATAACTATAGTGACTGGCCAGATGTTACGAATCCGTTGCGCCTTCGCACATGCGACTGGCGCGGACGTTCGGGATCAATGTGAGGCGGCGGCGGAAGGAGCGGGGCTTGACCCAAGAAGCCCTGGCGGACGCCGTTCGGTTGGCGCCGACTTACGTCGGGCAGATTGAGCGCGGGAAACGCAATCCGACGTTGGAAGTGGTTGAGCGGTTCGCAAAGGTGCTCAAAATTGATGTGCTCGACCTCCTTCGTCCACATGGAGATTGAATCCGGCGCCTTTCGCGTTCGCTGGCCTATGGGAATGGTGGCGCGCGAAAGAGGCGCCCAAGAATGAACCTGGGCTGGAGACGTTCACGATCCTGACGACCGAACCCAATGCGCAATGTTGAATTCGAGGGCCGGACGAAGATGGTCGTCTCGCTATTCCATATACGGCGTCAGCACATCTTCGATCCATTTCATGAATGCGCGGACTCGGCGCGACAGATTGCTCCGATGTGCTACGACGAGAGACACGGCGAGCGCCCGGCGACGAAAATCGGGGATGATCTCCACAAGCGCTCCACTCTCCAGGTATCGGCCAATCCCCAGGAGTGGCGCCTGAATCAGGCCAAGGCCGGCAAGGGCAGCGGCTTCGTAGGTCTGCGCGCTGTTGACGTGCAGCGCACCCGGCAACTGAAGCGTCGCGTAGCTATCGCCGTCCGGATATTCCCATCCATGGGGTCTTGCGCCCAGCAGCGTCGAAAAATGAATTGTCCGATGATCCTGACGCCGGAGATCTTCCAGCGATCGAGGGGCGCCATGGCGCGCCAGATAGGCGGGACTGGCAGCGTTGACCATGCGCAACAGGCGCAGTGGGCGGGCGATCAGCGTCTCGTCCCCTATGGGTCCAAGCCGCAATACACAGTCGAANNGCCGGCACGATCGTTGTGCGCGCCACCTCGGTCGGAAGATCGACCCGTAAACGCCCGCGAAGTGCCACGCGATCGCCTGCGAACATCGAGTGCAGGTCATCGACTTCAGCAAGCAGATCGCGGGCACGGGCATGAAATGCACGTCCGTCCTCCGTCAATTGCACGCTGCGCGTCGTCCGGTGCAGGAGCCTGACACCGACATCTTCTTCCAGCTTGCGGACCGCCGTTGAGGCCCTGCCCTTTTGGATGCCCAGGCTGTCGGCTGCGCGGGTGAAGCTCCCCATTTCCGCTACCGTTATGAAAATGAGGATGGGTTCGAGATTCTGCATTTTCGTGCCTCGGGATTGTTCACCATAGAGAGAACAATTGGTTCATTTTCTCGGTGCTTATCATACCTGGGAGACACAGTAAGTTTCGGACATGGGAATCCCCCCATCGGAGAATGACAAATGTCCGAAACCATGAAGCTGCATCAGGTGCCTGAAACCATGACATTGCATCGCGCCCTGTGGGCCGGTCGGATAATGAGCGCGTTTGTCGTTATCGCACTGGCGGCAGACGGCACCATTCAGCTTTTCGCGCCGGCACAGATCGCGAGCATGTTGCAGGAAACCGGGTTCGCGATGGACCTGACCCGTGTCGTGGGTCCGATCATTCTCGCCTGCGCCATCCTTTACGCCACCCCGGCCACCGCCGTTCTCGGCGCGATCCTGGTGACGGGCTTTCTGGGAGGTGCCATCTGCGCCCATGTCCGCATTGGTGAGTTGGGGTCGCCGCCGGAAATCATTTCCCTGCTTCTGGGCGCGATGACATGGGGCGGCCTCTACGCGCGCGATCCCCGTATCCGGGCCGTTCTGCCGCTCATCCGTTGAACCAACAGGGGCAATGCTCTGTCCCTCAAGATCAGGAGAAAACGCATGTTTTTGGTAATGGGAATCACGGGAAAAGTTGGCGGCGCAACGGCAGAACATCTGTTGGCGCGCGGCAAGGAAGTACGCGCGCTCGTCCGCAATCGCGAGAAGGCGTCAAGCTGGGCGAACCAGGGCGTGGAACTGGTTGACGGTGATTGGAATGATTCGGCAGCCATCGAGCGGGCGCTCAAAGGCGTCGAAGGCGCGTTTGTCATGTTGCCGGCTGTCTGGGCGCCGTCGCCCGATTACAAAGAAGCCAGGGGCGTGATTGCGAACTATGTCGAGGCGCTCACCAGGGCAGCGCCGCCGCGGGTGGTAGCGCTTTCGTCGATGGGTGCGAACAGAACCAGCGGGCTCGGGATGATCACGGCCTTGTCGCTTCTGGAGCAGGGTTTCCGCGACCTGATATCGCCAATCGCATTTGTGCGCGCAGGTGGATTCTTCGAAAACTTCCTCTACGGCTTGCAGGTCGCCCAGGGCGGAACGCTACCGGTCTACTACAATCCGACAAACCGGAAATCG
>PKWC01000222.1 GCA_003131925.1 Alphaproteobacteria bacterium
CGCGGAGTTCTCACACAGCCTGGAAAGCGGGAATGACACGCTTTGGTTCACGGTGGGCGGAAACTCGTGCAGCCAAACGAACTCAGCGGCTTATTGCAGCTTCTCTCGCCAAAACCCGATTTGCTCGCGAACACGCTCCGGCGCTGTGCCTCCGCTGCTCTTGCGTGAGGCGACCGAGGCGGCAACGGAAAGAATTGCGAAGACGTCGCTGGTCATCTCCGGTTCGATCTTCTGCATTTCTGCGAGCGGCATTTGCTCCAGCGGCAAATTCAGCTCTTCCGCTCGCTTCACGATGGCGCCCGCGATGCGGTGGGCCGTGCGGAATGGTTTGCCGGCAACACGTACAAGCCAGTCGGCAAGATCGGTGGCCGTCGGATAGCCGGCCCGCGCGTGCGCGAGCATCGCCTCTTTCTCCACTTTCCAGTCCGCGACCATTGCGGCCATCGCCGCGACGGAGAGTTCGAGCGCGTCGGCGGCGCCGAACAGGACTTCCTTGTCCTCCTGGAGATCCTTGGCATAGGCGAGCGGCAATGCCTTCAGCACTGCGGCGAGCGCGACGAAATGGCCGAGCACGCGTCCCGTCTTGGCGCGCACGAGTTCGGCAGCATCGGGATTGCGCTTCTGGGGCATGATCGAGGAGCCGGTGGAGAACGCGTCGCTCAATTTGAGAAATCCGAAAGCGGGCGACGTCCACAGCACGATTTCCTCGGCGAGGCGCGACAGATGCGTGGATGCGATCGTGGCCGCAGCGAGAAATTCGAGCGCAAAGTCGCGGCTTGCGACCGCGTCGAGCGAATTGCGCATCGGACGGGCGAATCCCAGAGTCCGCGCCGTCCTCTCGCGATCGATCGGAAACGACGTGCCGGCGAGCGCCGCCGCGCCCAAAGGCGATTCGTTCAGCCGTGCGCACGCATCCATAAACCGCCCGCGATCGCGCGAGAACATTTCGACATAGGCGAGGCAATGATGGCCGAACGTCACCGGCTGCGCGGGCTGCAGATGCGTGAAGCCCGGCATGATCGTCCCGGCATGCTCTTCGGCCTGAAGAAGCAGCGCGCGCTGCAAGGCGAGCAATGCATGGTCGATGCGCTCGCACGCCGCCCGCACCCAGAGCCTGAGATCCGTCGCCACCTGGTCGTTGCGCGAGCGTGCCGTGTGCAGCCGCCCCGCGGCATCGCCCGCAATCTCGCCGACCCTCGCTTCGATGTTGAGATGAATGTCTTCGAGCGCCCGTTTGAATACGAAGCGCCCTTCGGAAATCTCTGCCGCAATCCGGTCCAGCCCGGCCAGAATGGCGTCCGCATCCTGGCGGGAAATGATTCCCTGATGCGCCAGCATGTCCGCATGCGCGCGGGAACCTGCGATATCCTGTTCGGCCAGCCGCTTGTCGAAATCGATCGAGGCGTTTATCTGCTCCATCAGCGCGGAGGGACCGTCCGCGAAGCGGCCGCCCCACATCTCGTTCGCGCTCATCGAAGAAACGGAAAAACGCCTTGCGCCGTCATCTGCTGATTATCCTCGCGGCCATCGTGGTCGCCGCTTCCGCCGCTGCTCTATATGTGATCCGGACAACCGCTGTCCACGGATGGGATCAGAGGCCCGACGCGCTCGCAAAGCTCCAGTCCGTCGCAAAGCCCGCAATTCTTCCGGCCGCTGCCTTCTTCGACGATCGCGGCAACCGTCTTTCGCTGGCCGCTTTTCGCGGTCGTCATGTTCTTCTCAATCTGTGGGCGACCTGGTGCGCACCCTGCGTGCGCGAACTGCCGGCCCTTGCGCATCTGCAAGGCGCGCTTCCCGGTCTGACCATCGTTGCGGTCAACGAGGGGCGTGAAACAGCTGCCGACACCACCCGCTTTCTGAAAGCGCACGGCGCTGACGCGCTTCATGTGTATCTGGATCCCAATCACGCATTCCTCGAAGCGCTCGGCGTCCAGGGTCTTCCCTTGAGCGTGCTCATCGACACGCACGGCATGGAGCGCGCGAGAGCTTCGGGTCCCGCGGAGTGGGACGATCCCGCCGCCATCGCCTGGCTGCGCGAGGTAACGGCGCGAGCGGATAATCGGCACGCGCCGTAGCGGTCGCTCACCCCTCACCTGCGCCTGAGCAGAATTCATCGCACGTATCTGCAACCCTCTCCCACAAGGGGAGAGGGAAATTTTGAGTCTCGCATAAACGTCGGAAAATCAGCGCTCGGGGTCCCCTCTCCCCTTGTGGGCGAGGGCTCAAGAACGAGGACCATCGACCGCTCAAGCGTGGGTGAGGCGTAGCCGCACGCTCGACCATTGTAATCAATTCACGGCCGCCGGGGTGGCGGTGAGGGTGATGTCGGCCAGGCCGCTGCGTTCGGTGATGCGGATACCCAATCCGTTGTCGACCGGCACAAAATGCAGCCGGTAAGCGTTGATGCGGGCAATCTCGTCGTAGTCGAGATCGAACGCGTTGTCGCTCCATCTGCCGACCAGCGCGACGCGATGGCCCGACGCCTTGTTCACCGAAACGCGCGGTACGCCATCGAGCCCGAAGGGATGATCTTCGACGATCCCGTTCGCGAAGCCGAAGCGGATCACGCCTTCTCCTGACGTCCCGAAGGCGAGCGACAGGCTGTGGAACCCGAGCGGATTTGCGCTGACAAGCCAGGTCTTGCCTGCGATCGCAGGCGCCCATTGCGGAGCGGCAGCCGGCGCATAAGCCACCGGCGGAAGAGCCGCCCACGCCACGATCTTTGCGAGCCACGCCACGCCGACCGGATTGGGCGGCAGCGGATGATTCGCCTTCACCGCTTCGGCGAGTAGCGGAGCAATGCGATTTTCATCGACGCCGCCCGCCGTCGCAACCTCGACCAGGTCCTGCTCCGGAACGACGGTGATCCTCTGGCCGCCGCGGCCATTCGCCTGAAAATCGTAAGGAGCGTGCGACGGATAGAGCCACATGCCGTAGCCATATTGAACGCCGGGCTGCACGCTTGCGCGCGGCGTGAGCGCAGCAACCATGTAGTCGGTGGGAACGAGCTGCTGATCCTTCCAGAGCCCTCTGTGCAGCCAGAGATGGCCGAGCTTCGCCGCGTCGCGCGGCTGCAGCTCGAGTCCCGCAAAACCATACGACACGCCGTCGGGATCCGCCGGCCAGACGGCCTGCGCGATCGCGAGCGGAGCGAACAGAAATTGATGCGCGAGATCGAACGCGCTTTCGCCGACCCCTCTGGAAAGCGCAGCGGAAACCAGATGCATGCTGCCGCCGCAATATTCGAATGTGGTGCCGGGGTCGAAAGCCTGCGGCCGCGCCAGCATGAAGTCCGCCCAGTGCGGACTCTGCTCCATTTCAAGCAGCACGTTCTCCGCCGGATTGCCGCGGCAATCAAGGCCGGAGGTCATGCTGAGAAGATTGGCCACCGTGATGCGCTGCTTGCGCGGATCGGCAGCAGCGGTTTGCGTGACGGGGAGAATCGAAATGATCGGCTGATCGAGACTGCCGAGCCTGTGCTGGCCCTGCGCAATCCCGATGAGCGTCGAGGTCACGCTCTTGGTGACCGATGCGAGATCGTGCGTTTCATTGTCGGCGAAGGGAAAGAAATAGACGTCGAGAAACGCGTAGCCCTTGCGTTCGACGAACAGGCTGTGGACGGGAATGTTGTCGTTGCGAATGGCCTCGATCGCTTCCGCCAGCGCTTCGGAATCGATCCCCTGCGCTTCCGGAGTCGAAAACGTCCAGCCGGTCTCAGGCCACACCTCCGCGGGTGGTGGCGGTGGCGGAGGAGGCGCCGGCGGCTTCGCGCAGGAAGCGAGCAGAATGCAAAGGCCGAGCGCCACGCACCAACGCACCGTGGGCGCTGCGATCCTACGTTTGCGAATGCTGTGAGGATGGAATCCCAAAATCGCTGTCATGACCCGCTTGTTCGCATGGGCGCTAAGATAACGCAGCCCGAGAGGCCCCTCACCCATTTTGGAGCGTTAGCGAGGACTCGAATGTATCCCCTCTCCCCTTGTGGGCT
>PKWC01000007.1 GCA_003131925.1 Alphaproteobacteria bacterium
GTCGTCCCGTCATCACTGTAATTCGGCGTGGGGTCCCGACGCCGATCGGCGCGGCAAGACGTTGATATCGCTTGCAGCAGAGGGGTCACTACGTCGCGCCGATTAACAATCATGGTTTCCAAGCATCGCGGGATTCACGGCAGGAAACGGCTCTCGTTAGCGAGCTTCTGAGGCAGATATTCGTCGATAACGTAATTGAGGCCCCATTTGGCCAGCGCCTGCTGTTCGGCGCGAACCCCCATTTCAAGCAATTGCTTGATGGCGGCGATCCATGCGGGATGGGCCTTGATGAACGGGTCGTTTTGCAGCGCGTCTTGCGCNNTGCCAGTGGGTGGGTCGCATCCTCGAGACCAAAGTCGAGAATATCCTGTGGAGTGACGCCTAAGAAACGCGCCCGGGGTACGCATAGGAAGCGATTGACGTGAGCGGCATTGCCTGAACCCACTTTGAGCGTACGGTAGATATTTGCGAAACCATACGGGTCGCAATCCACAAAGCAGTAGACCGGCAAGTCCTGTTTGTCGGAAAGAAGGCGAATGAAACGCCGGGTNNTGAGGCGCGGAAACATGCCGCCGGTTTCGATGGCAAGCACGAAACGCGCATCGGTCCTGAAGTTCAGATGCTCGACCGAGCGTGGAATGCTATAGGCGCCGCTCCCTAGGTTGGTGCAGTCGATCTCAACGGGTTGTCCCGTCGCAGAGTTTCGGTCGACAACGGTGAGTTGGCCTGCGACGGAGCCACCATGTGACTCAGGGTAGAAGCGTAGCTGCTCGCGTGACAGGCCATGCATCGACGCCATGGCCTCGATGTCGTCCATGATGGCATCAGACTCGGCCTGCTCGTCGAATCGGCAATCACCCCAGTTCTTGCTGATATAATAGGCCTCGCGCTTGGTGGCGAAGTCATTGCTCTCGACCATAGCCCGTGAGGTTGCCATCAAACGAAGGGTCTGCGCGAAAGACCGGGCGGTGTTCACCGTCAGCGTGCGCACTTTGTGCGCGCCGCCTAGTTCCAAGTAGCCCTTCGTTTCATCATACTTCACATTGTCGAGACTGCGGACCGGGAGCTTGATGTTCGGCAACTTTCCGCTGTCGATGTTTTTCTGGACCTGCATGGCAATCGATTCAATCAGCCTAATCGTGTCTTTATCCAGGTCGCTGTGCGTTGCGTCAGAACTGGCCTTTTTCATGGTTCTAGCCTTCGGGTCGTGCGGCTCATGTGTAGGAGGTTATCGAGCTTGTTCACGGTGGAGTCCCGTTCATCGTCGCTGAGCGCAAGAATGTCCTGCAGCGCGATACCAATATGCGGCAGATACTTCTCGATGTAGGCGCGGTTGTCATATTCCTGACGAAGGTGACTCTCGCGGCGCAGATGATGTGCGAGCTGACGCGCACATTGTTGCAGCCCCAATTTGATCTCCCTGAGTATTTCCGGATAAGGCTCGATCGCCTCCTTGGACTCGGACGTGTAGGGAACCCAAACCGATGCGACGTGGACCAAGATCGCCATCGGCGCGATCGGCAACGCCCCCTTCGGCTGATGCAGGCCATAGGTCCGCCAGTTCGTCTGGATGATCGCCTTGGTGATAGCGCAACTAGATTGCTGGTAGAGGAGCGGCACCCGGTTCGCAAAACGCAGGAGACGAATGGGCTCGTCCTTCCGCGCGATCAGGTGTTCGACAGCGTCTGCATCTTGCGCTTTCGTTTTGCGCATATGGCCGCTTGCGTCGACTTCAATGGAGGGCTCGCCGGGANNCGGTATGCTGCGGCTGGTCGCGTGGCAATGGCGTAAAAATCCGCCTGCAACTCCTTGCGCAACCCTTCGAGAAGTTGCGCCTCGCCGATCGGAACAATGCAATCGGTCCGCGGCGTCTGGACACGCGTTTTTTGGATGGCGTGGTGCAGCGCGGTCGCCTGCGCGTGAGCAATGTGTGTTGGGTAAGAGCGATCGCTTAATGGCTTANNCGCATGAAAACTCATCGACGAGAAACCGCAGCAAGGAGCGGCTCGCCGTGTTGCTTAACATCTGGATGAGTCGACCAAGCTCGATGCCGTGTGGATGAGGTTTGATTTCTTTCGGTCGAGGCGGAAGTCTGTCAGTGCAGCGGACAAAATTGATTTCTTTCCCTTGAGGGTCCTGGTATGTGATCGACACATGCGGATTGGTGATGGCCGTCTGCTTCAAATAGACTTCGACTGAATGCGGCCCCTGCTGATGGTGGCCCTCCATCTCCATCTCGACCCGCGTCCCGTGAGGGCGATCCCATTCCACTCGTCTCTTCTTGTGGATGTCCGGCCGGTTATTGGCCGTGTCGATCGATACATAGAGCTCCGAAGCAAGCTCGTCGCCTTCGACGCGGCTCACAATATGCAGCGGCTTACCAACGGTGAGCTGCCCGTACATTCCCGCAGCGGAGATGCCCATCCCCTGCTGGCCGCGCGACTGGCTCAGCTTGTGGAATTTCGAGCCATAAAGCAGCTTGCCGAAAATGCGTGCGATCTGGCTCTCAACAATGCCAGGGCCGTTATCTTCGACCACAACCCGCGAGTTTCCAAAACGATCGCGCACCTGCACGATGATATCGGGCAGCACCCCCGCTTCCTCGCAAGCATCGAGGGCATTGTCCACGGCCTCTTTGACAGCAGTGACCAACGCCTTGGAGGGCGTGTCGAACCCAAGCAGGTGACGGTTCTTAAGGAAGAA
>PKWC01000063.1:0-4534 GCA_003131925.1 Alphaproteobacteria bacterium
TTCTGTACGGGACTGGCGCACCAGGCAGGATTCGAACTGTCGAATCCTGCGGTATTACCGCTGCGCTAGAGGCCCAGTGCAAAAGCAGTATCTCACCGGAAGCTTGTTGAAGCGTAGGTTGCCGATCACACGGGCAGACGAATGGCCGCGCGCAATCCGCCGAGCTTGCTTGAACTGAGCGTGAGATCTCCGCCGTGGGCGCGGGCGATGTCGCGCGCGATGGCGAGGCCGAGCCCGACGCCCCCTGTCTGCAGGTTACGCCCCTCGTCGAGGCGGTGAAACGGGCGAAAGGCTTCTTCGCGTTGCGCTTCGGGAATCCCCGGGCCGTCGTCGTCGACAAGAATCTCGACAAAACGGCCGTTGAGGGCGATCGCGACATCGACGCGCTCTCCGTGCTTCAGCGCATTGTCGATCAGATTGATGGCGCAACGCTTGAGCGCATTGCGTTTGATGGCGAGCCGGATTCCCGATTGCGTGGCGACGTGCAGACGGTCGCCGCCCGCCGCGCGCGCACTTGCCGCGGCGAGCGCCGCCTCGGTTACCACCTCGCCGAGATCGGCGGCCTGGGCCTCCTCCCCCGAATCGCCGCGCGCGAAATCGAGATATTCATCGAGCATGTGCTCCATCTCGCTCACATCCTGGAGCAGGGACGCCGTGTCGACGTCCGGTCCCATCATCGCAAGCTGGAGGCGCAGGCGAGTCAGTGGTGTCTTGAGGTCGTGGCTCACTCCGGCGAGCATTTCGGTACGCTGCTGCACGTAGCGGTCGATGCGCGCGCGCATGGTGAGAAAAGCCTGCGCCGCCTTACGCACTTCCGTCGCGCCATAGGGCTTGAAGTCCGGCACGGCCCGGCCCTTGCCGAATGCTTCGGCCGCAAGGGCGAGTCTTTCGATCGGCTTCACCTGGTTGCGCAGGAAGAGGATCGCCACCGCAATCAGCACAAGCGAGGAACCCACCATCCACAGGATGAAGATGTCGGCATTCGATGCCACCACCTGGTCGCGCGGAATCTCGATTTTCAGCACGCCGTCCCTTGCCTGCACGCTGAGATCGACAACGTTGCCGTTCGCATTCGAGGCGAATGGGTGGGCCGCGCCCAGCCGGTTGGCAAAAACGGCGTTCACCGCATTCTTGAGATCGATGCTCGAATGCCGATAAGGCGCATCGAGCCGTGCGCCCGGCTGGAGCGAAATCCCAAATCCGAGCGCATGGGCGGCCATGCCGAGCAGCTTCGTCCGTTCGGCGCCCGCAGGATAGGTTTCGGCGAGAGTGGTCAGGAACGCAACATCGCCGGCTACGCTGTGCGCCATGCGGCGCGTGACGATATCGTAGTGGCGCACGAAGAAGGCATAGGTCACGATGCCCTGCAGCACCACCATCGGTGCGATGATGATAATGAGCGAACGACCGAAGAGTCCGCGAGGCGACATCTGTTTAAGAAGACGGAACGGTCGCAGCCGAAACATGAGAGTTCAATCCACACGATCGGGCACGAGCACATAGCCCACGCCGCGAACGGTCTGAATGTACAGCGGCAGCTTTGGGTCGTCCTCGATTTTTCGCCGCAGCCGCGTGACCTGCACGTCGATGGACCGCTCGAGTGCGACGCCAAGCCGGGCACAGAGATCCATGCGCGAAAACGGACGCCCGGCATTGGCGGCAAAGAGCTTGAGCAGAGCGGATTCGGAACTGGTGAGACGCACGGGTCGGCCCTTGCGCCGGAGCTCTCCCCGTTCGGGATCGAACATCGCCTCCCCCATCTTCACTTCGCGGTGGGGCGAGCGCGACGGAATGGTCGTGCGGCGCAGCAAAGCCGCGCAACGCAGAAGCAACTCACGTGGCTCGAAGGGCTTGGCAAGATAATCGTCCGCGCCCCGCTCGAGACCGGCGATCCTGTCCTCCGGCTCGCCGCGCGCCGTCAGCATCAGGACCCGCGTGTGGGAGTGCGCGCGCACCGCCTTGGTCAGATCGAGTCCGGACTCGCCCGGCATCATCACGTCGACGATCATGAGATCGAAGGCCATGCTCTTCATCAGCGCGCGGGCCTCGGCGGCATCGGCTGCGGCACTCACGCGATAGCCGTTCGAGGTGAGGTAGCGCTGCAAAAGGGCACGCAGCCGCACATCGTCATCGACGACCAGCAAATGGGAATCTCCGGCGGCGGAATTCATTTCGCTTGCTTAGATGCGCCGGGGCGCACATATAAATCAAATACCGGGACCGGCCGTCCCGGCCCGCCGTCGGCGAATCGTGCCCTGGACATGGCGCCGAATTTGTCCCTCCGGCGGCTTCGAAACAAGTGCAAACCGCACGGGGTCTCCGCATGACAATCATTCCCTTCGACGACCGCGACGGCTCGCTCTGGTACGACGGCCGCCTGGTGCCGTGGCGCGAGGCGAAGACACATGTGCTGACGCACGGACTACACTACGCCTCCTCGGTCTTCGAGGGGGAGCGTCTCTATGCAGGTCAAATCTACAAATTGGCCGAGCATACCGCGCGCCTGTTCGAATCAGCGCGGATTCTCGACATGGAAATTCCGTACACGGAAAAAGAGATCCGTGAGGCCTGCATCGAAGCCGGGCGCGTGCAGGGCCTCGACGACGGATATGTGAGGCCCGTGGTCTTTCGCGGCAGCGAGATGATGTCGGTTGCCGCGCCCAAATCGAAAATCCATATCGCTATCGCCGCGTGGCCCTGGCCGTCCTATTTCAGCCCCGAGGAGAAACGCAAGGGCATCCGGCTGATGGTTTCGGAATGGCGGCGTCCGGGGCCCGACATGGCGCCGACGAAGTCGAAGGCCGCCGGTCTCTATATGATCTGCACGCTGTCCAAGCACATGGCGGAAGCGCAGGGCTACGCCGATGCGCTGATGTACGACTATCGCGGTCTGGTCGCTGAGGCGACGGGCGCCAATGTGTTCTTCGTCAAGGATGGCGCGTTGCATACGCCAATTCCGGACTGTTTCCTGGACGGCATTACGCGCCGCTCCATCATTGCGCTCGCCCGGGCGCGCCAGATACAGGTCGTCGAGCGCTATATTAAACCGGAAGAAGTGTCGGATTTCAGCGAATGTTTCCTTACCGGCACCGCGGCCGAAGTGACGCCAGTATCGGAGATCGGTCCCTACCATTTTGCGCGGGGGCGCCTCACCGATGCGATGATGGATGACTATGCGAACGAAGTGCGCGGAAACGTCAGGACTCCCGCCACCTGATTGCAGCATCCGCGTCGGACTCTTTCGCCTCGACCCACGCCGCGTCCGCTCCGCGATGTTCCTGCTTCCAGAAGGGGGCGCGCGTTTTCAGATAGTCCATGAGATATTGCGCCGCTTCGAACGCGGCTGCGCGGTGAGCGCTTGCGACGGCAACAAAGACGATGCGGTCGCCAGGCGCGAGGCGCCCGATCCGGTGTATCACGGTCACGCCGAGGATCGACCAACGTGTCTCCGCTTGCTGCACATGCCGCGCGATCTCGCGCTCCGTCATGCCCGTATAATGTTCGAGCGCGAGCGCGTCGAGCCCGTCATCGCCGCGCACCAGCCCTGTGAAGGAGACAACGGCGCCAATATCCGTTTGGCCGGCCACAAGCCTTTCACATTCCGCCCCGCCGTCGAAATCGGCGGTCTGGACGCGTATCGTTTTCATCCGCCCGTCACTGGCGGAAAAAAGGCAAGTTCGTCCTCGTCGCGAAGAGGCGCGTCGAAACGGACATGTTCCTGGTTGAGTGCCGCGCGCAACCGGTCCGGCTCGGCAAAGGCTGCCCGATAATTTGGGCCCCGGTCGCGCAGCACCTCGATCAATTGCGCGATCGTGCGCACATGGGCGGGAAGTGCAAAGCTCTCGTCGCCGCGGCCGATCTTCTGTCGCACCCAGGCAAAATAGAGGAGCGTCACGCCGGGCCTCCGGTCCGCGGCGGAGGCGTTGCGCGGTCAGGCCGCGCATAATCGAATCCGGCGCGGAAATAAACGTATCCCGTGTAGACGGTCAAAGCCGCGGCGATCCACAAAAGCGCATAGGCAAGATTGATCGCGCCGGGCGCAATCTTGTCCGCCAGAGGCCCGAGAATCATCGCGCCGATGGCGATCATCTGGAGCACGGTTTTCATCTTGGCCACCCGGGTGACGGGCACGCTGACCGCGACTGTCGCCAGGAATTCGCGGAGACCCGAAACCAGAATCTCGCGGGCGAGGATCACGAGTGCAGGGATCAGTTCATAGCCGGAGATCACTCCGCTCGCGACCAGCATCATCAGTGCGGCCGCGACGAGGATCTTGTCGGCAATCGGATCGAGCATGCGGCCGAATTCGGAACGCGCACGCAATTTGCGCGCGGCCAATCCGTCCAAAACGTCGCTTGCTCCCGCGATGCAGAAAATCACGAAGGTTGCGAGCCGCGCCGTCTCGCCGGGCAGCGTGAAGGCAAGCGCAAAGACCGGCACCAGCAGGATTCGCAAGAGCGTCAGCGCGTTGGGAAGCTGTATCATGCGGGCAGTTTAGAGCTTTTTCGGATTGCGATAGCTCTCTTTATATTGT
>PKWC01000063.1:4550-4748 GCA_003131925.1 Alphaproteobacteria bacterium
TCGCGTCGCCGGGCCATGACAATCTTTTTTTCATCCAATTTGAAGCCACTGCTCAGCCGCTCGGGTGGAAGAAATTGTGGATTTTGCGGGCCAGGGCGCCGCTGATGCCGGCTACGCTCTCGAGATCGGCGAGACTGGCGCCGGCTACCGCACGAGCCGAACCGAAATGCTGGAGAAGCGCGCGCTTGCGCGCCGCGC
>PKWC01000266.1 GCA_003131925.1 Alphaproteobacteria bacterium
GGCGAGCTGTTCGACGCGCTTGCTCCTCTTGTCGGCGCCACGACGCCAGAAGAAGCCGTCAGTGAAGATGAGAGACCTCTCAAGCTCGCCATCATTGGACGGCCCAACACCGGCAAGTCGACCTTGTTCAANNCCCCGAAGCGGGCATCACACGCGACTCCGTGGCCGCGGCATTCGAAACAGAGGGCCGAACGGTTCTGCTCCACGACACGGCCGGCCTGCGCAAGCGGGCTCGGGCCGCCGGCCACGCGCTCGAGCAACTGGCCATCGCGAGCGCGCTGACCGCAATCCGCTTCGCGGAGTGCGTTGTCGTCATCATCGATGCCACACAACCCTTTGAAAAACAGGATTTGACGATAGCGGATCTCGTGGCGCGCGAAGGCCGCGCGATCATATTCGCCGCAAACAAATGGGATCTCATCGACAGAAAAGCCGGCGCCATCGGCGTTCTGAGGCGACAGCTTGACCGCCTGCTGCCGCAGATCGCCGGCGCACCCCTCATCGCCATCTCCGCCATGACGGGCGAAGGACTACCTCGCCTGATGCCGGGCGTTCTCGCAGCGGATGGGGCCTGGAACAGACATGTTGCAACCGCCGAGCTCAACCGGCTCCTAGCACGAGCAGTCGAACGCCATCCACCCCCGGCCGTCAAAGGTCGTCGGGTGCGCATCCGCTACATGACGCAGCCGAAATCCCGTCCTCCCACGTTTGCGCTTTTCGGCAATCAGCTCGATTCGCTGCCCCAATCGTGGCTGCGCTATCTGCAGAACGAGCTGCGCGCAGCGTTTGATTTCGAAGGTACACCGCTGCGCTTTTCGCTTCGCACGTCCAAGAATCCTTATGCGTAGCACACGAAGCGGAATGCGCAGTCCGCCTTTGTCGGGGACCGCTCTATTCAGAGAGCGCTGCGACAGGTGATCGCGCAGCAGCGTGCGGCGCGACGACGACCGTCTTGATGTTTACGAATTCCTGAATTCCGAAGCTCGACAATTCGCGCCCATAGCCGCTTTCCTTGATGCCGCCGAATGGAAGCTTCGGGTTCGACTCGACCGGCGCATTGACGAAGACGAGGCCCGCTTCGATTTCATCGCGTGCGATCCGTTCGCCACGCATCAGATCGCGCGTGAAGACAGCTCCGCCCAGTCCGAACGCCGAATCATTGGCGAGACGGAACGCCTCGTTCTGGTCCCGCGCTCCTATGACCGCCGCAACGGGGCCGAACATCTCCTCGTCGTAGGCAGGCATGCCCTTGCGGACTCCGCTGAGCAC
The DNA here is from genome assembly GCA_003131925.1 of Alphaproteobacteria bacterium. Classification (GTDB taxonomy): domain Bacteria; phylum Pseudomonadota; class Alphaproteobacteria; order Micropepsales; family Micropepsaceae; genus Rhizomicrobium. The sequence goes on from PKWC01000266.1 coordinate 1,270, forward strand.
GGTCGGCGGATAAAAGGCGCCCTCACCTGCCGGAATGGTACCCCCGGTCAGGCAGCGTGCACCCATGTCGATGCTTTTCCTCACCTGGAGATGAAGCGCATCGCGCAGATCATGCCGTGCCATGGGTCCCATCGTTGTGTTCTCATCCAGCGGATCGCCCATCCGTGCCTTGCTCATCTCCACGACGAGTTGCTTCTCGAATTCGGCCAGCACCGACGCGATGACGATGAACCGCTTTGCGGCAATGCAGCTCTGACCCGCATTGACCAGCCGCGCGCGCGCGCATTGCGCGGCCGTGAACGCAATGTCCGCATCGGCGAGCACGACGTAGGCATCGCTTCCGCCGAGTTCGAGCACCGTCTTTTTGAGGCAGTGGCCGGCCTTCGCGGCGACGGCGCGGCCGGCGGCGGCGCTGCCCGTAAGCGAAACGGCGCGGATGTGGGGGCGTTCGATCACCTCGCCCACCATGTCGCTGCCGATGAGAAGGGTCCTGAAGAGATGTTCCGGGAAGCCCGCATCCCGGAACAGACGCTCAAGCGCGAGCGCGCAGCCCGGGACATTTGCAGCATGTTTCAACACCGCGGCGTTCCCGGCCATGAGTGCCGGCGCCGCGAATCGGATGACCTGCCAAAAAGGAAAATTCCATGGCATGACTGCGAGCACGACGCCCACGGGCGCAAATACCACGCGCGCCTCGCGACCCTCGAGGTCAACGGGCTGGGCGGCGAGGAATCGCTCGGCATTTTCGGCGTAGAAGTCGCATCCGACAGCGCATTTCCGCGCTTCGGCGATTCCGTCCCCGATGGGTTTGCCCATCTCGACGGCCATCAGATTTGCGTACTCAGGGGCCCGCTCGCGCAGCAGACCTGCGGCTTTGCGCATAGGTTCCGCGCGCTCGGCAAACGCGCGTCGGCGCCAATCGCAATGGGCACGGTGAGAGAAATCAATCGCCGATTCCACCTGATCGCGCGTCATTTCTTTGAAGTGCGTCGCCACTTTGCCGGTGAACGGATTTACGGACTCCATTTAATGCAACCTCCCACTTTAGCGCACCAACGTTGTGTCTTTGGGCACGCCAACAAAATTCACGACGTATCCGTAGAGGCCATTGACTTGTACCACGTAATTCGGCTCAAGGTTCACTCCAATTTCGTCCGGGCATGCTGCCATTCGATATCGTGATCGGCACCAATTCCTGCATCGGAACCTACAGCGGCGATCAGACCAGCGCCGTCGTCGCGACGCTCGGATATCCGAGCCCCAGCGCGCCGAATCTGTCGGCGGTCGTCCCCCAACGCCAGCGCGACAAATATTTATCCGACACTCGGTACCGCTGGCGTTCCTTGGCCCCAGAGTTACGGCGTGGGACATTACCTTCAAAACGTAGGAGCCATTCCTCTCCTTCCCAGGTGGTCTCTGGACTGGTTGGGTGATATATACAGACCCATCAAGCGGATATCTGGTTGCTATCAAAGGTTCTGGCATCCCCACGGTATTGGCTACGTAGCAATCTCCGTGCGGCCTATAGGAGGCAGACATGGTTCGCAGCATTGCCAGAGTCACGCATGTTCTGGCTGGCGCAATGACATTGTCCTTGTTTGCCTCCCTCGCTGTTGCGCACGCCAGCGGTTTCAAAGTGCTCCACACCTTCAACGGTCAAAACGATGGTTGCTACCCGCCTGCCGGAGTGGTTCTGGATGGGGCGGGCAACATCTACGGCACCACGGAAATAGGCGAATGCGTTAACCCCTCTGGCTCTGTTTACAAACTTGCTCCCGGCGGCGCGGTATCGGTGCTTTATTCCTTTGAGGAAGGAAGCAAAGGCTCCGGACCCGGTGGGCTGGTGATGGACCAGAAAGGCCGTCTGTGGGGAACGACGTGCTGCGGGGGCATCGGGGGAGGCGTCATCTTCAAGGTCAATGGGAACGGTCATGGGTCCGTCGTCCATACCTTCCAGGGATCGCCAAATGACGGTTGCAGCGGTTCTGCCTCCATGGTCGTTGACTCGCGCGGCAATCTGTACGGGACGACATTCGGTTGTGGCAAGTTTGGGTATGGTGTCGTCTTCAAGGTCAAGCCGGACGGGAGCGAGTCACTGCTCTATTCGTTTCGCGGAGGTCATGACGGCTATAATCCGGACCCCGGAATGACCCTTGATGGACAGGGCAATCTGTATGGCACGACGGACTATGGCGGCAGGGTTAGCCTCTGCGACAATGGCGAAGTGGGATGCGGGACGGTCTTCAAGCTCGCTCCAGACGGCACAAAGACACTGCTCTACGGATTCAAGGGCCCCCCGAAGGACGGCTATATTGCTGCGGCCAATCCGATCATGGACGCGTCCGGAAATCTCTATGGCACTACGGCGGGCGGAGGCATTGGCGAAAACTGTAACTATGATGGTTGTGGAATTGTGTTCAGACTCGCACCTGACGGCAGCGAAACGGTAGTCCACTTCTTCAAGGGCGGACGCAACGACGGTGCAACTTCCATTGCCGGGCTGTACGAGGATGGCGCTGGAAATCTGTACGGCACGACGGAATTTGGGGGTGGAACGATTTCCTGCAATATGGGCTACGGCTGCGGTACGGTATTCAAAATTGCGCCCGACGGGACCCTGACCCTTCTCCACACATTCAAAGGCCCGACCGACGGCGCGAATCCCGGCGCGGGTACAGGTCTTGTCGCCGATGCCGCCGGAAACCTATACGGCACGGCGCAGCACGGCGGCGCGAACGATTACGGCACTGTGTTCGAGATCACGCCCTGAACAATCGGATAGGCGAAAAGCAGGCAGGTTTCATCGCGTCGCGTTGCCGCAAGCCTGCAACAGGATCGACGCGGCTCCGATCAGCCCCGCATGGGGCTGCAGAATGAGCGAGGTCGGGATCGCTCTCATGTAATCCCTGAACCGTGCCTTGTCCTCAAAGCGCTCGCGGAAATTGCTCGCGGCAAGCAGTTCGGTTGCATCCGGCAGAATCCCGCCCGCAATGAGGACGCCCTGGCGCGCGCCCATCGTGAGCGCGATATCTCCGGCGGCCGAGCCCAATATCGCACAGAACCGCGCAAAGACCTTTGCTTCGAATGACGAAGGCTCGCTTCGCGCAATCTGCGTGATGCTCTCCGGCGTGCGGTCATCCGGGGTAAAATCCTCGATCTCCGCCATGGCTCCGTAGAGATTGAGCAAGCCTGGACCCGAGAGGATGCGCTCGGCCGAGACGCGCCCAAATTTCCGCATCAGGATTTCAACGACCCGCATCTCCAATTCGTCTGTCGGCGCGAACGCCGCGTGGCCGCCCTCCGTCACGAGCGCAATATGGGCATCGCAGGCGTTGACCAATCCGGCAACGCCCAATCCGGTGCCCGGACCGACGATTGCAATTGTTCCATCGCCGTGCGGATCGAATCTGGGCGATGGACCGATCGCCGCGAGATCGTGCTCCTGCAAATGGGGAACGGCCTGGGCGACTGCCTCGAAATCGTTCACGAGCCGGGCGTAAGGGGCGCCCAACCCCTCTCGCAATTCCTCCGCGGAAATGCGCCAGCCCGCATTTGTCAGATGGATTTCGTTGTTTTCGACCGGGCCCGCCACAGCGAAGACGACCGCCCTGGGCGGCGCGTGAAGTCCCGCGTCGCGAAGATAGGCCTTTGCAGCGGAAACAATGTCGGGATGTCCGCGCGTGGACAAGAATCGCAGCGAATCGATCTCCGGTTGCGGTGCTTGCAGATCGACTGCGGCGAAGCGGACATTGGTTCCACCGATATCCGCGACCAGACCGAATGTCTTCGCCATCGGGGTTTAGGTGGCCGCCGTCATGCGGACCAATTATAGCCGCGCCGCGCTATAAGTGCATCGGCCGCTTCGGGCCCGCGCAAACCAGCCGCGTAGAATTCCGGCGCAATCCCGGCTTCCTTCCAGCTCGCGGCGATGCCATCGATCCAGGCCCACGCAGCTTCCACCTCGTCGCCGCGCACGAACAGCGTCGGATTGCCGGTCAGCGCGTCGAGAAGCAGACTCTCATAGGCAATACGGCGGCGTTGGGTGCGGAACGCATCGGTAAGGCTCAGATCAAGCGGGAGCGGACTGAGGCGCATGCCCTCGGCCGTCAATCCCGGTGCTTTATTCATCAGCAGAAGAGATATCCGTTCCTGCGGCTGGAGCGTGATCGTGAGCCGGTTTGGAATCAGATCGCCATTGCCCGCGCGACCGAATGCGGAGTGCGGCACGCCAAGAAACTGGATCACGATTTCGGTGTGCCGCTGCGCGAGCCGCTTTCCGGTTCGCAAATAGAATGGGACGCCTGCCCAGCGCCAATTCTCGATTTCGGCCTCGAGCGCCACGAACGTCTCCGTGTTGCTCTCGCTGCCCTCCGACTCATAGCCAGGCACGGGGACGCCCTCGATTTGTCCTTGCACATATTGCCCGCGCACAGTTTTTGCGGCGGCTTCGCGTCCGCGGATCGGCCTGAGCGAGCGCAGAACCTTTGCCTTCTCGTCGCGGACCGCATCGGGATCGAGCTTCGCGGGCGCCTCCATGGCGACGAGGCAGAGGAGCTGCAGGATATGATTCTGCACCATGTCGCGAAGCGCGCCATAGGCGTCGTAATAAGTCCAGCGCCCCTCCACGCCGACGGATTCGGCAACGGTAATCTGGACGTGATCGATGCAGGCTCTGTTCCACAAGGGCTCGAAAAGCACATTGGCGAAGCGCAGCGCGAGAAGATTCTGGACTGTCTCCTTGCCGAGATAATGATCGATGCGGAAGATGCGCCGTTCATCGAAGGCGTGCGCCAGACAGGCGTTGATCGCACGGCAGCTCTCGAGATCATGGCCGATCGGCTTTTCCACTACGACGCGGCTCTGTGCCGTGGCGAGACCGGCCGCGCGCAGATTGGCGCATGCGGCAGAATAATGTTGCGGTGAGAGTGACAGGTAGAAAACCGGACTCTTGCCGAGGAATTTGCCCAGCGCAGGATAATCCTGCTGTTTGGACGCATCCAGCCTGCAGTAATCGAGCCGGTTCGCCAGCGCGAGCCACGCATTTTCGTCGAGTTTTCCGGCGCGCTCGGCGACTGTTTCACGCACCAGTGCGCGAAAGCGATCCCGATCCAAATCGGAACGCGCGGCGCCGACGATCCGCAAGCGTTTGTCCAGGAGCCCATCGCGCTCGAGAAAATACAGCGACGGCAGCAACATCCGCGTGGCCAGATCGCCGGTGGCGCCAAAGATCACGAGGGTGTCAGCTTGAACGGTCATGTCTGGGCACTACCCCTCCCCGATCAACTTAAGCCAGGCATCCTCGTCGATCACTTTGACGCCGAGCTTCCCGGCTTCGCCGAGCTTCGAGCCGGCGCCGGGGCCGGCGACGACGAGATCGGTTTTCTTCGACACGGAGCCCGCGACTTTCGCGCCCAGCACTTCAGCGCGCGCCTTGGCTTCAGGACGCGTCATCTTTTCGAGCGACCCGGTGAACACGACAGTCTTTCCCGCAACGGCGGAATGCGCGGTCCTGGGCGACGCGACCGGTTCGACTTCGACTTCCTTGAGCAAATGTTCGATCGCCTTGCGATTATGTGGTTCGTCGAAGAAATCCCGAATGGCCCCAGCGACGATTTCTCCCACGCCACCGATGGAATCGAGCTCGGCCACAGCCTCTTTGCCTTCCATTGCCTCGTGGAACGCTTCGATGGTTACGAAATGGCGTGCAAGCAGCTTCCCCGTCGTCTCGCCCACATGGCGCATGCCGAGCGCATTGATGAAGCGGTCGAGCGCGATGGTCCGCCTTGCATCGATGGAGCGCATGAGATTGTCCACGACCTTGTCTTCCCTGTTGTCGTCGCGCGTGGCCTTGGAGATGACCTCGCTCTTGCCTTCCCTGACGCGGCGCTCGGTGCTGAGGCTCGCGCGGTGCTCGGCGAGCACCTTGCTCACGCGCTCGGGTTTTTCCGTAAGCTTGAAAATATCGGCCGGCTCCTTGATCAGCCTCTTTCCGTGGAAGAGCTCGATATAGGTGCCACCAAGGCCCTCGATGTCGAACGCATTGCGGGAGACAAAGTGGCGCAATCGCTCGACGGCCTGCGCGGGGCAGATGAGCCCGCCAGTGCAACGGCGATCAACGTCTTCCTTCCCCGTGTTTTCGTCGATCTCCCGTACGGCATGGCTGCCGCAGGCGGGACATTTGTGGGGAAACGCGTAGGGCCTGGCGCTCTTCGGCCGCTTCTCGAGGATGACGCGCACGATCTGAGGGATCACGTCGCCCGCGCGCTGCACGACCACGGTATCGCCTATACGCACGTCCTTCCGCGCGATCTCGTCTTCATTGTGGAGCGTTGCGTTCTGCACCACCACGCCGCCGACCGTCACGGGCTTCAGTTTCGCCACGGGCGCAAGCTTGCCCGTGCGGCCCACCTGAATGTCGATGTCAAGCAGAACCGTGTCGGCCTGTTCGGCAGCGAATTTGTGCGCGACCGCCCAGCGCGGCGACCGGGAAACAAAACCAAGCCGCTCCTGGAGGTCGAGCCGGTCCACCTTGTAGACGACGCCATCGATGTCGTAGCCGAGCGTGGCGCGGCGCGTTTCGATGTCGTGATAGAATTCGAGCAGTTCATCCGTTGTGCGGCAGCGCCGGACGAGCGGGTTGACGCGAAATCCCCAGCTTTTGAACCTCTCAAGCATTTCGAACTGGGAGGATGCTGGAAGCCGGCTCATCTCACCCCAGGCATAGGCAAAAAAATGTAGCGGACGCCGCGCGGTGACGGCGGGATCGAGCTGGCGCAGCGAGCCTGCCGCCGAGTTGCGGGGATTCGCGAAGAGCGGCTTGCCAGCCTCCGCCTGGCGCGCGTTCAGCGCAGCGAAATCACTGTGCAGCATATAGACCTCGCCGCGCACTTCGACGATGTCGGGCGCCCTGCCAAGCAGCTTGAGCGGCACGTCCCTCAGTGTGCGCAAATTCGTGGTGACATCTTCACCTTCTATGCCGTCGCCTCGGGTCGCGCCCTGCACGAAAGCGCCGTTCTCGAAGCGCAAGCTCGCCGACAATCCGTCGATCTTGGGCTCGGCGACAAAGACAAGATCATCCCCGTCCTTTGTTCCGAGAAACCGGCGCACGCGTGCCGCAAAGTCGATGACGTCCTCTTCGTCGAACGCATTGTCCAGTGAGAGCATCGGCACTCGGTGCACAACCTTCGTGAATTTCTCGGATGGTTTCGCGCCGACGCGCAAGGACGGCGAGTCCGCGCGAATCTGTTCGGGAAACCGCGCTTCGATTGCGGCGTTGCGCTTGCGGAGCGCATCATATTCCGCATCCGAAACATCTGGCGCGTCATCCTGATAATAACGCCGGTCGTGCGCCGCGATCTCGTCCGCAAGCCGCGCCAGCTCCCGCTTCGCTTCGGCCATGGTCAGCTTTTCGACCGGCTTCATCGCGTGCCCGTTTTCGAATCGACAAGAAAAATTCCACGCGGAGACGCGGAGCCGCGGAGACTCGGAGGGGCGATTAACCGCCAAGCCCCGGATTTAATCCGGGGCAAGGCGCCAAGGCGCATGCGACGAAATTCAAACCTCACCGACGTCAAGGCAGCGTCGAAATCCATGGCGCGCCGAAGTCGCGCGAACGTTTTCTTGGCGTCTTGCCCCGGATTAAATCCGGGGCTTGGCGGTTCATCTTTTTCCTTCCTCCGCGGCTCCGCGGCTCCGCGTGGGATTTTTCTTGCCAACATCAGGCTCGCTTTCGGGATTTTTTCGGTTCGCGGGCTTCGGCGAGGAGGCGACGGGCGGCGGCGCGGGCTTCCTCCGATACGGATGCCCCTGCCAGCATGCGGGCGATCTCCTCCACGCGCGCATCATCGGACAGCAGTTCGACCTGCGTGCGGTCGCGCGCGCGCGTAATGCGAAAATGGCGTTCCGCCCGCGCCGCCACCTGCGGCGAATGCGTGACAAGCAGAACCTGGGTGGCGCGCGCGAGGCGCTGGAGCCTTTCTCCCACGGCGTCGGCGACGGCGCCGCCAACGCCACGATCGACTTCATCGAACACGAGCGCCGCGGGCGGGCTTGCTTCGGCCAGGGCCACTTTCAGCGCGAGCGAGAAACGCGCGAGCTCGCCGCCGGAAGCAATCTTCACGAGAGGCCCGAACGCCGCGCCTTCCACGGTTGATACTTCGAAGCTCACCTTTTCGAGTCCCGCCGCGTTGACTGAATCGCCTAAAGGTTCCAGCGCCACGCGAAATCGCGCGTGGCCCAACTTCAAGGGGTTAAGTTCCTGCGCAACTGCGCACTCCAACTGGACCGCAGCCTTCTCGCGCGCCGAAGTCAATTGACGGGCATGGTTCATGAACTCCGCACGGGCCCGCGTAACTTCGGCAGCGGCACGCTTAAGCGTCGAATCGCCGCCCGAAATCGTTTCGAGCTTTGCCTCATATTCCGCCAGAAGGCGCTGCAATCCGTCTGGTTGCACCGCATATTTGCGCGCGGCAGCGCGCAAGGCGAACAGACGCTCTTCCTTGCTTTCGAGCAGGCCCGCATCTACTTCGAGCTGCGCAAGAAGCGCCTCGAGTTCGCGCCCTGCCTCTTCAGTGAGTGCAAAAGCCTGGTCGAGCGCCTCTTCCGCCGACTTGCAGTGCAGGCGCGCGTCGGGATGCAGGCGCGACAAACGCTTCAGCGCGCCTGCAAGTGCGGCCTCGGCGCCTCGATCGCCAGAAAGGAGTTCGACGGCGAATGATGTGTCTTCCGCGATCCGCCCCGCGTTCATCAGCAGCGCGCGTTCGCCGGCGAGCCGCGCCTCTTCGCCTTCCTGCGGCGCCAGCGCCGAAAGTTCATCAACGGCGTGGCGCAGAAACTCCGCCTCCCGCGATGCGGTTTCGGATGTCCGGCGAAGCTGATCCGCTTCTGCGCGGAGACGCTCATATGCGCGGAATCGCGCCGCGACATCGTCCGCCAGTTCCGTATAGACGCCGAAGGCGTCGAGCAGTCTGCGATGCGTTGCACTGTCGAAAAGCCCACGATCGTCCGCCTGCCCGTGTATCTCGACGAGCTCGCTTCCCAAATCACGCAGCAGCGCAACCCCGATTGGTTCGTCATTCAGGAAGGCGCGGGTGCGCGTGTCCGCCGCGATCGTGCGGCGCAGGATGATCTCCCCATCTGCGACCAAACCGTTATGGACAAGCATCTTGCGCGCGTCGTGATGAGCGGGAAGGTCGAAGATCGCCGTGGCCGATCCTTGCGCTGCGCCGCCACGCACGCTGGAGCGCGTGCCCGCGCGCGCACCTGTTGCAAGCCCCAGCGCATCGAGAAGGATAGACTTGCCAGCGCCCGTCTCGCCCGTCAGCGCATTCAGTCCGCCCGAGAAATCCAGCGCCACATTCTCGATCAGGACGAGGTCGCGGATCTTCAGCGTCGCAAGCATGGGCGGGGCACGTCAGATCACAAGGAAGTCAGAACAACATTTGCCTGGCGGGTTTCACAGCGGGCTCTCGAAGGCGCGCTCAATCCACGAGCCTTTGTGCATCTCCGGCTTCATGTTGTGCGCAACCAAAAGATCGTAGGCGTCCTGGTACCAGGGGCTGCCTGGATAATTTGCGCCGAGCACCGCGGCAGCCGTTTTCGCCTCGTCGTATATTCCGAGAGAGTAATAGGCTTCTGTGAGACGTTCCAGCGCTTCGGCGATCTGCGACGTTCGTGGGTAGCGCTCGACAACGGCGCGGAATCGGTTGATGGCTCCGATGAAGTCGTGTCGCACGAGATAGTAGCGTCCCACCTCCATCTCCTTGCCCGCCAGGTGATCGAGCGTCAGGTCAACCTTGAGACTCGCGTCGCGCGCATATTCTGTGTCGGGAAAGCGCTGTACGACGTCCTGCAGCGCAGTCAGCGCCTGTTCGGTATCAGTCTGGTCGCGCCCGGTATCGGTGATCTGCTCGTAGAGAGACATCGCCTTCAGATAGAAGGCGTAGGCGACCTCGTGGCTGCCCGGATGCAGCTCGATGTATTGATCGGCGGCGCTTATCGCATCCGTATATTTGTTGGCCTGATAGTAGCAGAAGGCGCTCATCAGCATTGCGCGCCGCGCCCACACCGAATAGGGATGCTGGCGCTCCACTTCGTCGAACTGCTTGGCGGCCTTCTCCCAATCCTTGCCCTTTATCTGGGCCCACGCGTCGTTGTAGATTTGCTCGACGGGACGCTCGACATAGTCGGCATCCTTGTCGTCGCTCGAATCGAGACCGAGCCAGGAACAGCCGGCGAGCAGAAAGGCTCCCGTCGCAGCGGCCAGCAGGCCACGCACAGTGCGGCTCACGACCGGCGTGCAGCGCGCGAGCGGCGTCGGTGTTTCGTTTAAAATCATCTGGTCGTTCGTCTCCGGGATGAAGATCAGGCGCGCGGCGTCCTTATGCCATTGGAGAACCCGCACGGTCCAGTGGAACGGGTGCTCCAGCGCCGGCCGTCGAGAAAGCCGCTTCGCCCCGCCGGCCGCTTGCGCTCAGCTGCTGGTCTTTGGCGCCGCCACCCCGGCTTGCGCACGAAGCGGCTGGGAAAAACGGATTCCGTCCCTGTTCAGCGCCTGCTGCACTTGCCTGAGCAGATCGTCCTTCGTGCTGCCGAAATTGGCGGGGAGCGTCCAGGCCTGGACGGCGACGTTCATGGCGTTCTCGCTGAAAGAATCGAGCGGAGCCGCCGGCGCGGGCATCCTGAGCACGTTGGGATGCGCTTCAAGCACCGCGAGGACGATGGCTTGCACCCGATCGAGGTTTTCCGTGGGGTCGAGCGGCTCCACGAAATTCGTCCTGCGCATCGTCTCACGATGATAATTGATGATGGTGCCGGAAAAGATTGCGGCGTTGGGAATCGAAATGAAAACTCCGTCGTCGGTGGCGATGATGGTGCGAAACAGGCCGAGTTCGCGAACGACTCCGACGCATTTGTCGCATTCGATCTTTTCGCCGCGGCGGAACGGCCTGAGAAAGATGAGCATGACTCCGGCCGCCACGTTGGACAGCGTGCCTTGCAAGGCCAGTCCGACCGCAAGACCAGCGGCACCCAGAATCGCGATGAGGCTCGTCGTCTCGACACCAAACCGCTGCAACACCGCGATGACGGTGAGGATGACGATGGTGTAGCGCACCACCGATCCGGCCAGCGGCCGCAGCGTGGCCTCGAAACGCGGGATGCGGCGAAGGGCGCCGCGAACCGCGCGCGCCGCCCAGCCCGCGACCGTCCAGCCCGCAATGAGAATGACGACCGCGGCAACGAAATTGATCGCATTGTCTACGAGCAGGAGCTGCAATCGCGGCGACAGAGAAAGGCTCGGCATGGAATGGGGCACACGGAATCCTATGGTTCGATTAATTCGTAGTTCACGGGATCGGAGAAAAGCGCGCGCAACAACGCGTTGTTAAGGGCATGGCCGGATTTTCGGCCCACGAAACGGCCGATAATGTGCGCGCCGGCGAGTGCGAGATCGCCGATCGCGTCGAGAATCTTGTGGCGGACGAACTCATCGGGGAAGCGCTGAATATCCGGATTGACCATGGTGTCGCCATCGATGGCGAGCGTGTTCTCGAGGGACGCGCCGCGCGCGAGACCTGCTTCCCGCAGCGCATCTAGCTCGTTCACGAAGCCGAATGTGCGGGCGGGCGCAATGTCGCGACGGAACGCTTCGCCGGAAAAAGTCCAAAGCAGGCGCTGCGTGCCAATCGCAGCCGAGGGGAAGGAAATATCGAAATCGAACTCGAGCGCCTCAGCGGGCACCAGCGCCGCGGTTGCGCCGCCCTGCGCAACGTCGACGCGTCTCGAGACTCTGATCGCGCCGCGCGTTCCGGGCTGGTCGCGGAAACCTGCCCGCTCAAGGAGCAACAGCCAAGAGAGCGCATCGCCGTCCAGAATTGGAGGCTCCGGGCCGTCAAGCACGACGACGAGATCGTCGACACCTGCGCCCGCGACGGCTGCCATCAGATGTTCGATGACAGCGACGCTTGCGCTATTCTCCGAGATGACGGTACCAAGACGCGTTTCGCCGACGCGGTCATAAAGAGCCCGGATCTCCCTGCCGCCAAGATCATTGCGGCGAAAGACGACACCCGCACCAGCCGGTGCAGGCAAAAGCCTTGCGCGCACGCTGGAACCCGCATGCAGCGCGACCCCGTCGCACGAAACTTCCTGGAAGATGGAGCGCCTTGTCATTCACCACAAAGACACGAAGTACACGACAGCCAATCCTAGGCTATCTTGTCCTTCGTGTCCTGGCGGTGAAATTTTTCAAACTCCCGATTGTCGTCAATTCGTCTGTCTGCGGAGGAACGCCGGGATTTCGAACTGGTCATCCTTTTTGAAGTCGGGAAACAGATCTTCGGCATTTGCCTGCGACGGCGCCGCCGGACGCGGCCCGAGCGCCTCGCGCGTGATCACCTGAGCAGTTGCGCGTTGGCAGTGCGGAGATCCGGACGCCATCTGGGGCTCGGCGCGCACCGGCTCGGCCTTTCGCCGACCCAGGAATCCGAAACGGCGTTTCTTCTCCTCCTGCGGTTCCGCCGCCGGGCGCGCCTCCGCAGCCCGCGGCAGAGGCTGGACGCGAACGGGCTCCGGCGCAGGAATCTCCTCCTCCTCGATCGCCAGCACGTCGGGCGTTCCCAGGATGATCGGCTCGACCGGAGATATGGACTGTCTCGGAGCGATGCTCGCGTTCATCTCCTGCGCCAGCACATCCATCTGGCTGCGCACGGGGTTGGCCGCGGCCCATGGTTCGGACTTGACGCCGATTTGCGCTGCCCGCGCGCGGGGACGCAGTTGTTCGACATTGTCGGGCATGTGCGCGATCTGTTCGGCCTCGATACCGGTCGCCACGACAGACACGCGCAGTCGGCCTTCCATGTTCTCCAGGATCGTGCCGCCAAAAATGATGTTGGCGTCGGGATCAACCTCCGCACGAATGCGGTTCGCCGCCTGGTCGACCTCGAACAGCATCATGTCGGGGCCGCCAGTGATGTTGATGAGCACGCCGCGGGCACCCTTCATTGACACATCATCGAGGAGCGGATTGGAGATGGCGGCCTCTGCGGCCTTGAGCGCACGCTCCTCGCCATCGGCCTCGCCCGTTCCCATCATGGCCTTCCCCATCTCCGACATCACCGTCTTGATATCGGCAAAATCGAGATTGATCAGGCCTGGCATGACGATCAGATCGGTCACGCCGCGGACGCCGGAATGGAGCACGTCGTCGGCCATGGCGAAGGCCTGGCTAAAGGTCGTGCGGTCATTGGCGATGCGGAACAAATTCTGGTTGGGGATAATGATGAGCGTATCGACATAGGCCTGCAGCTCGTCGATGCCGCGCTCGGCGACGCGCATGCGCTTGTCGCCTTCAAAGGCGAACGGCTTGGTGACGACGCCGACCGTGAGCACGCCCTGCTCGCGAATCGCGCGCGCAATAACGGGAGCGGCGCCGGTGCCGGTGCCTCCGCCCATCCCCGCAGTGATGAACACCATGTGCGAGCCCGAAAGGTGCTCAAGAATCTCCTCGAGGGACTCTTCTGCGCCTGCCCGTCCGATATCGGGCCGTGCGCCCGCGCCAAGCCCTTCGGTCACGCGCGCGCCAATCTGTATTCGCCGTTCCGCTCTCGATTGGGCGAGAGCCTGCGCATCGGTGTTCGCAACGATGAATTCCACGCCTTCGAGTTTCGAGGCGATCATGTTGTTGACAGCATTTCCCCCGGCGCCGCCCACGCCAAGAACGGTGATGCGCGGCCGCAGCTCGGTGACTTCCGGAACTCTCAAATTAATCGACATTTTCCGCTCTCCTTGTCAGTGCGACCCAAATCCTCACCGAACGCCCAACGAATCACCTTGTTATTGTTGAATCACGTTGTCTTAGTCTGAGCAAAGCCATATCCCGGCACCTGCCGTCGGCGACTCTTTTCATCGAAGCATCCTCGCGCATCGCCCTCATCGGATCAGTCCTCCGGTGATGCGGCTGAGAAAGGTTGGCCGCGCTGGTAGCGTTGGCGCGAGATCAGGATTGAGGGCCTCCGGCCGCATCGTCGCGCCGGCCATGAGAAGACCAACCGCCGTGGCATAGTCGGGACCCGCAGATGCTGCTGGCAAACCGGCAAGCCCCTGGGGTCGCCCGATTCGCACCTGCTTGTTGAGTATGCGCTGAACAAGCTCGCGCGCGCCGGCGAGCTGGCAGGCGCCTCCCGTCAGTACAGCGCGCCGGCCGGCGGCCACGTCGAAGCCGCTGGCGCGCAAGCGATTCTGCACTTCGCCGAATATCTCTTCGAGCCGCGGCTGGATGATCCTCGTCAGCATCGAGCGCGGAACGCGCAGGTCGCTATCCTGGCCGTTCTCGCCCATCTGCGGCACGGCAACAACGTCGGTGCCCGTCTCGATATCGCCCAAAGCTGCGCCATAGAGCGTTTTGATCCGTTCGGCTGCGGAAAGCGGCGAAGCGAGCATGCGGGCGATGTCCGCTGTCACATAGGCGCCGCCCATTGGCACCACATCGGCGTGCACGAGCGCGCCTTCCAGAAACACGGCGATGGAGGTGACCCCGCCGCCCATGTCGATGACAGTCGCGCCAAGCTGCATTTCGTCGGGCGTGAGCGTCGCAAGGCCGCTGGCGTACGGCGCGAAGAGGGCGCCGGCGATGGAAAGGTGACAACGCTCGACGGCGAGTTTCAGATTCTGGAGCGCCGATGGCCGGACCGCGACGGCATGCATCTGCACGCCGATGCGCTGGCAGAACATGCCGCTCGGGTCGCGCACGCCACGCGCTTCATCGACCACATAGGAAACGGGCGCGCACTGGATGATTTCGTGGCCGTCGAGCCGGCAGTTCGCGCGGCCCTCGGCAAGGAGGTCGAGCAGATACTCGTCGGAAACGAGCGCACCTTCGAGCGACATGGCCGCGCGCGCGGTCACGCTTTGCGGCGCGCCGCAATTGACCGAGAGAAGAACACTCTGCACCCGCAGATCCGCGAGATTTTCTGCCGCCGCCACGGCCTCGCGGATCGATTCTTCCACATACTCGAGGCTCGTCACCGTCCCGGATTTGATACCGCGCGTTTCGCGCAGCGCCGCGCCGATCACCCGCAGGTTCGCCGGTTCCGCCCGGCCGATGAGGCAGACGGTTTTCGACGAACCCACGTCGAGGGCCGCCACAAGGCCGGTGCGGTAAGCTGGAGATTGTGCGTCGCTGGTGCGCATGCGAATCGTTTCGCCCATTATGCCGCGTTTCCCCGCATCTGCTGCTTTTGTCCGTTGCGCAGAACGAAAAAGAAATTGTCCGGCATGCGCAGGTCGATTTCGGAAATGTCGCGCTCGAGAATTCCCCGATCGACGATGAGATGTTCGAGTACGTCGAGCTCTTTGGCCCAGCCTTCTTCGGGAAGATCCACGATGACGTTGTCGTTGAGCAGCAGGTTCCAGCGCCGGTCGGAAATGCGCGCGTAACCTGCGACGCGCGCACTGAGCGCGCGATATGCCGCAACCGCATCGACCAGNNCCCTCCCCCGCCAGCACGGGCAGATGCGGAAAGGCACTCGCGTCGAACAGGCCTATAATCCGGCCCGACCGTTCCACGACATACGTGCCGTTGGGAGTTTCCCAGAGCGCGAAGGGCAATCTCTCCACAATGGAGATGGAGATGGAATCAGGGTATTGCCTGCGCACCTCGGCGTCTGCGACCCATTCGAGCGAAAGTAGATGCGCACGGGCGGCCCGCATGTCGGCGGCAAAAATCGATTCACCGGGCCCGAAACCCAGCGCGGCGAGAACGTCCCGGGGATCGGTGCGGCGATTTCCCGAAATCCGAATGGAAGCAATCCCGAAGCCCGCGTCGGCCGTGACCGCATTGACGGCGCTGCGTGCCGCATTGCCGGCTCGGGTCACGTATCCACCCGCGAGCAGTGCCGCGGCGAGAATGACAAAAAGAACGCAGGCCGAGAGCCACATTGCAGGATGGCGCATCGAGAAGCAGGGGCGAAGACCGCGCCAGGCGCGCGCGAAAGCATTGGGCGGGCGGCGCCGCCTCCCGACTCCCATCGCCGTGCGCGCACCAGCGGTTGATCGCGCGCCACGCCGCGGTGGTTTTGCCGCGCTTGCACGGCCGCGCCTCGACTGCGCCGTCAGCGATCGCATGAAGCGTCCTCCACGATCCATCGCACGAGTTCGCGAAAATTCTTGCCCACATGCCGGGCCTGCTCAGGCACGAGCGAGGTGGGCGTCATGCCCGGCTGCGTGTTGACTTCGAGAAGAACGACGCGGCGACGCTTGTCATCGAAGCGAAAATCGGCGCGACTGACTCCGCGGCAGCCAAGTACGCGATGCGCACGTACCGCAATGCTCATTGCATCACGACTCACATCCTCGGAGATCGGCGCGGGCAGAATATGCTTCGATCCGCCTTCCGCATATTTAGCCTCGTAATCGTAAAAGCTCGTCTTCGAGACGATCTCTGTCACGGCCAGAGGTCTGTCGCCCATCACAGCAACCGTCAGCTCGCGCCCAGGCACAAACTCTTCGACCATCACTTGATCGCCGAGCGCCCAAGTGTCGCTGCCAAGCTCTCCGGGCGGTCGATTGTCGCCCTTGCGGATGATGAAGACACCGACACTCGATCCCTCGTTTACCGGCTTGACGACATAGGGCGGCTCCATCACGTGGCGGGTGCCCGCCTCGCGCCTGTCGACCACGACGCTGCCGACGACGGGCAAACCCTCGGCCCGAAAAACCTCTTTCGCGCGCTGCTTGTGCATCGCGAGCGCGGACGCGAGCACGCCGGAGTGCGTGTAGGGGATTCGCATTAGTTCAAGCAGGCCCTGTACGCATCCATCTTCGCCCCAACGCCCATGCAGGGCATTGAACGCGACATCAGGGTTGGCACGAGAGAGTTCCGCCGCAACATCGCCTTGGGCGTCGATCTCTGTGCAATCGAATCCTTCAGCGCGTAGTGCCTCGGCGCAGGCGCGGCCGGAAACGAGACTCACTTCGCGTTCCGCAGAACGTCCGCCAAGAAGAACGGCGATTTTCCGTGGCGCGGTCATGACACGCCCACGCGTTTGATTTCCCACTCAAGATCGATGCCGGAACGAGAGGCGACGCGTAAGCGCACTTCCTCGCCCAGACCTTCGAGATCGGAGGCCCGGGCATCGCCGGTATTGATCAGAAAATTACAATGCTTCTTCGAGACTTGTGCCCCGCCGCGAATCAGGCCGCGGCAACCGGCCTCCTCGATCAGCTGCCACGCTTTTTTCCCGCCCGGCGCAGATGGATTTTTGAACGTCGAACCGCCTGTCTTCGCGCGGACCGGCTGCGTCGCCTCGCGCTGCGCAACAAGCTCGTTCATGCGCGCGCGCACGGCCTCTGCGGATTCGGGCACGCCCTGAAGAACGGCCTCGGTGAAGATGAGGCCCTCGGGTGCGCTGCAGCTTCTGTAGGAAAAAGAAACGTCACCCGCCTTCAGCTCGATCCGCCGGCCGCCTGTATCGACAGCCACTGCTCCGACGAACACATCCTTGATCTCGCGGCCGTAGCATCCCGCGTTCATGCGCAACGCGCCGCCGATCGTTCCGGGAATCCCGCGCAGAAATTCGAGACCGCCGAGACCGGCATCGGCGGCCATGCGGGCGACGGCGGCGTCGAGAGCCGCAGCACCCGCGCGCACGCGATCCTTCTCGACCGTGCAACGGCCAAGGCTCGAAGGAAGCCGGATGACGGCGCCTCTGATNNCGCACCAGGAGATTGGAACCCACACCGATCACCGTGACAAGCAGCGAGCGGGCCTTCGCCGCGAGAAAGGCGCAAAGATCCTCTTCGTCCGCCGGCCGGAACAGGAATTCTGCGGGGCCGCCGACGCGAAACCAGAGAAAGTCCTTGAGCGGCGCGCGTTCGTGCAATTTGCCGCGCATCGCAGGCCACGCTTCACGGAGTCGCGTATTCATCATGTTCGCGTCTCCATTTGGCTCAGCGCTGATTGAAGCCCTGCCGCCCAGTGTGTGATCGATCCCGCGCCGAGAAAAACGATCGCGCCGGCCGGTTTGGCAAGATCGGCCAGGAGCGGCGGCAGATCATCAGGCCCGTCGATGATAAGAACGTGGCGATGTCCATGCGCGCGCAACGAGTCTGCGAAAGAGTCGCGGTCGAATCCCGGAAGCGGTTGTTCACCCGCGGCGTAGACCGGCGCCACGATCGCCGTGTCCGAATCGTGCAGGCAGGTGGAGAATTGCTCGAACGTGTCGCGCAGGCGCGAATAGCGGTGCGGCTGCACGATG
>PKWC01000236.1 GCA_003131925.1 Alphaproteobacteria bacterium
CGGCCGGGATGACACGCTTTAATTCTATATGATTGGAACGCGCACCAAACGGGTGAATGGTTGGTGACTGGGCGCGAGCTGGGGTAACGCACCATGAAGAAGCGACGGATCGTGCAGTGGTGGATGCTGTCGCTCGCATTTTATTTTCCAGCTCTTTTTCCAGCGGACGCGAATTCTTCGCCCGTGCACCACAGCGACGGATATCCCGGCCCCAACTTGATCAAAATAGACGGTGGGCAGAGGCTCAACTTTGTTTGTGCCGGCAGCGGCTCTCCGACGGTAGTTTTCGAACAGGGCTCGGGCGAAAACATCCTGGACTGGCACAAGGTGCAAGCGCCGGTCGCAGCGTTCACGCGTGCCTGCGTCTATGATCGCGCTGGCTTTGGCTACAGTGATGCTTCCAGGCGTCCTACGACGGCCATCAACGTGACGGATGATCTTCACGCGCTACTGCGTGCGTCTCAGACTAAGGGCCCGATCGTGCTAGTGGGTCATTCACTCGGCGGCCTGTTTGCGACGCTCTACGCGGATAGGTTTCGTTCAGAGATAGGTGGTCTCGTCCTGATTGACCCGTCATTTGCGGGGCAATTCGATTATCCGCTGAGCGATCTTGCAAAGCTGGTTGTCAGGGCCGATCAATCCAAGTTCATCGCATCGTTTGCGACGCTGCGCGGGCCTCGCAAGACATGGCGAGCTATCCGAGACCGACACACACGGCTGTTTCGGATTCGCGCCGAACCTTTCGCCGGACGAGAGGAAATACCTTGCCCATCAATACACGCATGCCGCCTATTACGAAGCACGCATTTCTGAAGCGCAGAACTTTCTTCCAGTGAAGAATTGGACATCAATCGATGGTGTCGAAGAAAAGAAACACAGCCGCCGCTTTGGCGACATGCCTATTGAAGTTTTGACGGCAGATGTATCCCAGCCTAACCCGCGGAAGTCGGCGGCGGATAACACCAGTTTTGCACGATCCTGGAAGCTGGGTCACAAAGAGTTGGCGGCTCGCTCAACACGAGGTGAATGTCTGGTCGTTGTCCAAGCCTCCCACATGATACAGTTCGACCGCCCGGAAGCAGTCATCCGGGCCATTCGAAAAGTCACGTTGGAACTCCGCAATCCCGGTACGATGAGAAGATCAATGGTCAGCGCATCAATGCTCAAGCGGCTGATGTATCGGGAGCCAATCCGTAGATAAGAACAAGCCCCGGAAGCATTTCCCGGGGCTTGTTTGCCCGTCGGCAGACGGGCCTTTGTATCGCAGCTCATTTCCCTTCTACCGCTGCCGCCGCTATCCGCGAAGGGGAGCAACCCAACTCATTTGGTTCACACGAGCGATATGGTTCTCTCAACGCGCTATGCGCTACGTCGGGTTTTCCGGAGGGAGACGTAAGCAGCTTCCCAAGAAGCCACATGCCGACCACCTCCTTTCGTCCCGGTCACATAGGCACACCAAGGCGGCGTTCAAGCTGTTTATGCCCCGCACAACCGCAAGGGTTTCCCAACAGCATAATTCCGTCAGGCACCGTAGCGTCTGGATTAGTTTCGCGGCCGTAGGAGAATCAGTCAGGGTAGTCACTTGACGCCGTTGCAAGATCGTTCACTGTATGTTCTTGTCAGCGGCCGTCCGGGATTCCCGCATGTCCATTGAAAAGCGATTCGATTTGGGCCTCGTCGCCGGTATGGCGCTGCGGGAAAAGCAGATTCAGCAGAATTTCCGGCCCATCATCGCCGTGCACAAGTGGTTCGCCCGCAGGCCGGGTACGCTGTTCCGTGGGCTAGTGCTCTCCGAGTTCGGCGACAGGCCGCTGGCCGAGTGCTTCTTTGAGGCGAACGATTTCCCGGGCCGACTTGTGGCCGATCCCTTCATGGGCGGCGGGACACCGCTTCTTGAAGCCAACCGCGTTGGGTGCGACGTGCAGGGCTTCGACGTCAATCCCATGTCGGCGTGGATCGTGCGCGAGGAAATCGAACACCTGGACCTGCACGCTTACGGAAACGCAGCGCGTATGCTGATGAAAGAACTGAATGCCGAGGTCGGCCGATCTTACAAGACCGACTGCGCGTTTTACGGAGATCGCAACGTTTCGGTAAAATATTTCCTGTGGGTGAAGACGATCGGTTGCGAGAAATGCAGTCGCGCAATCGATCTGTTTCCGGGTTATCTGATCGCCAATGACACGCGGCACCCCAAGCACGTGCTTGTCTGCGCGGGATGCGGCGAGCTCAACGAAGTGGACGATCCAAAACACCCTGGCCATTGCCGCAACTGCAAAGGTGCGCTTCGCGTGCAGGGTCCGGCGCGCCGCAATCGCTGTGCGTGTGGGCACTGCGGACACGTCAATGCTTACCCCCGGCCCGCCGAGGGTCCGCCTCAACACCGAATGTTCGCGATCGAATATCACAATCCGAACCGACGCGACGTGCATCGCGGCCGGTTCTTTAAAAAACCGGATGCGCGCGATCTTGCGCGGTATGAAACTGCTGCCGAACGATGGCGGAATACGGCGCCTTCGTTCGTTCCGAAACAAGAAATTCTGGCCGGCGACGAAACTGACAGGCTGCACCGCTGGGGATACCGGCACTACGGAGAGATGTTTAATTCGCGCCAGCTGCTCGGACTCGAGCTGAGTTGCCATCACATTGCCGCCGTCAGCGACACGCGCGTCAGCCGCGCGCTAGCTACCAACCTTTCTGATCTTCTGCGCTACCAGAACATGCTCTGCCGCTACGATACGATGGCGCTGAAATCTCTCGACATATTTTCGGTTCACGGATTCCCGGTGGGGCTGGTCCAATGTGAATCCAACCTCCTCGGAATTTCCAACGGCAACGGCGCCAATGTCGGTTCGGGCGGCTGGTCGAACATCGTCGACAAATATG
Source organism: Alphaproteobacteria bacterium (assembly GCA_003131925.1). Taxonomy (GTDB): domain Bacteria; phylum Pseudomonadota; class Alphaproteobacteria; order Micropepsales; family Micropepsaceae; genus Rhizomicrobium. The sequence goes on from PKWC01000236.1 coordinate 2,887, forward strand.
CAAAAGCAAAAAAATATTGCGAAGCGCCATTCGAGGTCCGCACGTCAAACGGCGCGAAGACATTCGTTCCCATCAAAGGCGAGTGGATCGGAGAACGGTTGAACGGCGCCCGGCCGCGATCCGTCTCCATTGCCTGCAGCAATGCCTCCACGCTGGTGTTTGCGCCGCAGAGCCTGGACGCGGTGTTTACCGATCCGCCCTATTACGGCAACGTTCAATATGGCGAGTTGATGGACTTCTGTTATGTCTGGCTGCGTCGGCTGGCGGGGACCGGGTCTGAAGGTTTTGGGCGCGAGTCGACGCGTTCGGCTGACGAGTTGACCGGCAATCTGACTGAATCTCGTGGAATCGGGCATTTCACGGAAGGACTTTCAGCCGCATATTCTGCTGTTGCGCTAGCGCTGAAGCCGGGCGCGCCGCTCGCATTCACCTTTCATCACAACAGTGTGGAGGTCTATCACGCCGTCGGGGTCGCCATTCTCGACGCAGGTCTCACCTGTTCAGCCACTTTTCCATGCCCCGCCGAAATGGGCGGCTCAATACATATCCAGGGGACGGCATCCTCGATCGTGGATTCGGTCTTTGTATGCCGCCAGACGGGGCGCACAGAAAAGCGTCTGCTGTTCGAGAACGAAGCGCAACTGCGGCACATCGTGGAACGCGATGCGTCCCACCTCCGTGCCGCCGGCATGAAGCCGACTCAAGGCGATATCCGGTGCATCACCTTTGGCCATGTAACGCGGATGGCAATCTGGCGGCTGCGCAAATTATGGAAGTCGGATCTGTCGGTAGAGGAGCGCCTCGCAAGATTCGCGCGCGAAGCCGCATCGCTCTGTAACATCGCCGCGGTGCTGAAGTCGGCGACAGCTGACCTGGCGCGACGGCGGTTCGAACTTGCAGAAGATGCCTGCCCGTTCGACATGGATTTCAGCGATGCCGTTTCCTTTTGAACTCCCGTTCGAAGAGCTGTCTGCGCAGCTGGACGCTTGCGTCGACGCTGTTTTCGGCGCGCTACAATCGGATTTCCTCACGATGCCGAAGGGAAATGGCTTCGTGGAATATCCAGTGTTTGAACAGGGCTACGAGGCGCTGAAGCGAGCGACAGAGGGCTTCAAAAATCTATCGTCGGACACGGTGTTCGAGACTGTCTGCCGGACTCCGATCGCCCTGATTGTTGTGCGCGCCATGCTTGGCCTGACATCGCCGGAATGGGCCTATCTCACGACGCAGCGAACGAAGACTGACGTCAGCCAGGGTGCGGTGCGTTCGCTCGATCGCCGCATTCGAGTGTCACCGCTTATTCCGCTACGCAGGAACGGTGATCTCACCGAATCAAGGCTGCGTGCGCTCGTCGCGACTGCCTGCGAACTCTTGACAGAAGGTGCGCCGCCGGAGGTTGCCGGCATGTTGCATCGACTGGACAAGGCCGACACGAAGCAGGGCCTTGAAAGCCTGCGGCCGATGGCCGCTCTCGGCGTACCGTACGCGATGGTTCTATATGAGCGGTTTCTCGGCAGGCCATTCGCGGGCCATCGCGATTCTGTGTCGGAACTTATCGGCGACGTCTTGGAGAACGCCATCGAGGCCATGCTGTCCGAAGCAGCCATCAGCTATCGCAAGACGAAGCGGGCCGAACGCGTGGCCGGATTCGATCAGGCGCCGGACTTCATCGTTCCCGACGAATTCAATCCGCACGTCGTGATAGAAGCCAAGATTACTGAAGACGACGGCACGGCGCGCGACAAGGTCACGCGCGTGCAACATCTCGGTGCGCTCAGCACACTGGGCCGCACTCCATCGGAACCGCCGAAATTCGAAGTCGTGGCCTGCATCGCGGGCCGCGGTTTCAAGGTCCGCCGCGAAGACATGAAGAAACTACTGCTCGCGACAAGGGGCAAAGTGTTCACGCTTCAGAATCTGCCGCAGCTCGTCGCCCACACCCGCCTCCACGAGTTCCGCACCCGCTAGCGTCTGCGCTCATGTCGTGGGCGCGAACGCCGAATTTCGTGACTTTTAACTTACCCACGCGTTTTTCAGCCTGCCAGAGATCGTACTGCANNTGATCTCGAACACCGTTCCGTAGGCGTCGGTGCCGCCTGCGTAGGTGGTCCCATAGAGTCTTCCGTCCACCTTGATCAGGTTGCTGAGAGGAACGCTCCCGTCCGGGCCCGCCAGGGGGCCGAATTTGTGCAGCACGGTTTCCTGGCCGCCCAGGGTTATCTTGAACACCGTTCCGAAGCTGTAGAAGCTTTTTCTGCCGCCGTTGCCGGTCGTGCCGTAGAGCGTGCCGCCCACATCGATCAATCCGGCCTGGGGGCCTGCTCCGTCGTCTTTGCCCCCCTTGAATGAATACAGCACCGTCTCGGTGCCATCCGGCGTGAGGCTGAACACGGTTCCGTATTCGTTGGCGCCGCCGGATTCGGTGGTGCCGTAGAACGTGCCGTTCACATTGATCAAGCCGCCCACGGGGTCTGCCCCATCGGTGCCGCTGCCAAACAGATGCAGCACCGATTCCGTGCCTTTCTTCGTCGTCTCGAACACCGCGCCAAGGGGATAGTTGGCGTCATCGCTGTTGTAGGCGGTGCCGTAGAGTTCGCCATCCGATGCAATCAAGTTGCCCAAAGGGTTTACCGCGTCGGGTTCGTAGTTCCCGAACCTGAACACCACCGACTCCGCGCCGGCCGTGGTCACCTTGAACACCGTGCCGCAGCCGGGGGTGCCGCAGGCGCTGCCGTCACCGCCTCCGGACGTCGTGCCGTAGAGCGCGGGGCCCGATTTGATCAAGCCACCGACGGGCAGCGTTCCGTCGAGACCACCCTGGAATGAATACAGCACCTTCTCACGGCCGGCCGGCGTCACCGCGAACACAGTGCCCAGGTCGTTTGCGCCGCCCCTCTCGGTGGTGCCGTAGAGCGTGCCGCCCACGTTGAGCAGGCCGGCATAGGGGCTGACCCCATCGGCGCCGCCCTTGAAGGAATACACCACCGTCTCGCTGCCGGCCGGTGTCACTGCGTACACCGTTCCGAAGTTGTCGGCGCCACCGGCCCAGGTCGTGCCGTAGAGCGTGCCGCCCACATTGACGAGTCCGGAAAATGCCGTTGCCCCATCGGCACCGCCCTTGAAGCTGTACACCACGGAATACCGGGAGGCGGCGGCGGGCATCGCCGCAGCAAGACTGCCCACCAGAACAACACCGGCCGTCAACATGGACAAGTTCGACATTGTTATTCTCCTGGGTCCGTGGATTGCGTCCACGTTCCGGCTTCCCAATTTGGTCCGAAGCCGGTTGGAATTATAGCGGGAGCGCGGGCACCGTCCGGCAAGGTGTTCCTAAGGTCTGTCAATCGCTGGCGCTCCATAGAACTGCCAGCGGCTGTTGAATGATAGACCGCCTCCACAGCGCCGGCTGTTCCGTTTTGCTCAAGTGAACGTCACTTCAACTCCTTCCCGGCCGTTTCGGGTGCGGCCATGGTCGCGATGAAAGTGATGACAGCGAGTGCGATCAGGTAGGCCGAGATCGGCCACGTCTTACCCCCGGTCCAGGCCATGAACGTCGCGGCCGCAAAAGGGGTGATGCCACCGCTGACCGCCGCGCCGATCTGGAAGCCCAGCGAAGCGCCGCTGTAGCGCAGCCGCGCGGCGAACAATTCGGAGTACCAGGACGCGCCGACCCCGAAGCCTACCATCTGGCCGAACGTGATCGCCAGGATGATCGCAAGCGTGACCACCGCCGGGTTCTTCGTGTCGAGCAGCTGGAACAGGGGAAAGGCGAACGCCATCGCGAACAGACTGCTCGCATAAAACATCATCTTGCGTCCGAACCTGTCGGAAAGCCAGCCGAAAAGCGGAATCGCCATGAACGCCACAAACGCGGCGAGGAAGATGGCGTTGAGAATCACGCTGCGCGGCATGGCGAGCTTTCCGGTGACGTAGCTGATCGCGAAGACGCTGGCGATGCTGGCATAGCTGATCTCCGAGAGCTTCAGTCCGACCGCCGTGAAGAACGGGCGGCGATGGCGGGTCAGAACCTCGACCAGCGGCAGCCGCGCCACTTCGTTCTTCGCTTCGAGCTCACGGAACACCGGCGTCTCCTCGAGTTGCAGACGGATGTAGAGGCCGATGCCGACAAGAACGATGCTGATCAGGAACGGAATACGCCAGGCCCACGTCAGGAATTCCGCTTCCGGCGTCTGCGACACGAGCGCGAACATCCCGATCGCAGCGAGACTTCCGATCGGATAACCGATCTGAACCATGGAGCCGAGAAGCCCGCGGTTTCTGGCCGGGGCATTAAGACGAGCGCACTCGCCGTGCCGTAGATCAGGAAATCATACCATTCGACCGCCGTGCCGATGACGCTCGACAGAACGATGCGTTTGATATCGGCTGTTTCCGGGACTGGGTATTGGGCAAATGAGGCCGCTCCCGCACCGCTCATGACGTTCCCCCCTCGATGATCGAAATTGGCCGACGGACCATCTAGTACCACGGTGTTATCGAAGAACCGCCGCCGCCGATGTGGAACGAGTTCGCAGGCGAGCTGCCGCGCCACGCGACAGAAACACCATTCTCAGACTTGTCACGGCCCGCGAGTGAAGCATGTCCTCCGGNNCGGGGGGCGGGCCGAGCCCGCCCATGGTGAATATATTTGACGCCACAGCTTTAACTTTGCGGCTACCCCAGGCTGTACCAAACACCACGCCCTTTTCCGTGCATCGTGAGGTGGCCTTTTTCCGTCAGGTTGCGGAAATGCTCTTTCAGCGTGTTTCGGCTGACACCCGTGAGCCTGACCATATCGCCAATGCTGACGCGCCCATGCTCCCGTGCCTGGTCGAGAATTCGCACCGCCAATTCCGGCAGGTTGGAAAGGACAAGCTTCTCGCGCTCGATCTTCCTTGCAAGGCGCTCCATCTGGCTCTGAAGCGCCCGCAGGAAAAACAGAATCCAGGGCTGCCAGTCCGGACTGTCAGTCCGGAGGGTTGCCTGCGTCTGCCGCAGCGCCAGGTAATAGGTTTCCTTGCTCTGCTCGATGACGCTTTCGAGCGAGCTGTAAGGCACATAGGCATAGCCCGCCTGAAGCAGCGCGAGTGTGGTCAGAATGCGGGACAGGCGGCCGTTGCCGTCCTGAAAGGGATGAATTGCCAAAAACCCGACGACGAATATCCCGATGACTATCAGCGGGTGCAGCTCGCGCGCCCTGCGCGTCTGGTCGAACCAGGCGGCAAGCTCCTGCATCAGGCGGGGCGTATCGAAAGGGGAGGCAGTCTCAAAGACAATGCCGATCTGCTTTCCGGCCTCATCGAAGGCAGCGACGCTGTTCGGAGAATTCTTGTAATTGCCCCTGTGCCAACCGTCCTTCTCGCTGAAGGCCAGGAGGTCACGGTGAAGCTGCCGGATGTGGTTTTCCGTCAACGGGATGTCCGCCCAGGACCGAAAGACGGTTTCCATGACCTCGGCGTAGCCCGCCACCTCCTGCTCGTCGCAGGAGGCAAAGGTCTTGATCTCCAGGTTGGAAAGGAGCTGTTCGACCTCGCGGTCGGAGAGCTTGCTCCCCTCGATGCGCGTCGAGGAGCCGATGCTTTCAATCGTGGCGACACGGCGCAGCGCCTGGAGCCGCTGGGGTGCCAGCCGCCCCAGGGCCCGCCACGCGCCCTTGAATTCATCGATCCCGGCAATGAGGGCGAGGATCTCCGGCGTGATTTTGAGAGTGGCTGACGTGATCATATATCCAATATTCCACCCAATTACACCCAATTAGTCAAGCCAAAAACCCACCCAATTACGCCCAATTGAGGTGGGAGCACGATCAAAACGCCACCCGACTTATCACGGGCCCGCAACAGCGGGCCGCCCAGATGAAACGGGCTCCAGGAGCGAACGCGAGAAGAAGGCTCTTCTCGATGGCGAACCGCAGAGCGCTCGCAACTGGGTAGTCCGCTCGAAATTTACACTCCGGCCGCGCTCCCGCGCGGACCGGGGTGGCGGGCCATGACAATTGGGTTTGTGATTCAATTTGATCGGACACCGCTCCAAGGCCGGTTGATTTCCGCGTTCATCCGCCTAAGACTGCGCGCTGGCACAATCCGCAATCTGTCGAACCCGGAGGGGTACAATGAAACGCAGCTTCGCGCTGGCGGCCGTGACGCTGGCCGCCGCAATGCCATTTTCCGCGGGCGCGCAGAGCCTCACCAATCTCGCGCATCAGCCGCCGGACGGCGCGTACATCACCATGCAGATGACCGACGGCACGGTCATAGCGCAGGGCGGTAATCTAAATGATTGGTGGAAGCTCACGCCTGACAATACGGGGAGCTACAAGAACGGTACCTGGACACAGCTCGCGACCCTGCCATCCGGTTACGCGCCTTACGCGATGGCGGAAGCCGTGCTGGCGGACGGTCGGCTGGTGATTTCGGGCGGCGAGTACAATGAAACTTTTAGCTGCTGCCAGTTCACGAACCAGAGCGCGATTTATGATCCGCTGAAGGACAAATGGACGATGATCAAGCCGCCGGCCGGGTGGTCGAACATCGGCGACGCTCCGTCGATCGTATTGCCAGATGGCCGGTTCGTGGTCGGCTACAAATTCCGTACCAAAATGGCTGCGCTGGACCCGGCCACGCTTACGTGGAGCCCTCTTACCTCGACGGGCAAGAACGGCAACATGATTGCCGAGGAAGGCTGGGTTTTGCTTCCGGACGGCACGTTCCTGACCGTCGACGTGAAGGCGCACCCGAAGTCCGAGCGGTATTATCCCAAGACGGGCGCATGGTTCAATGAAGGCGATACGGCCAGCGTCGATCTGCGGGGACCGCAGAATTGCTGCGGCACCTGCATTCCCTATGGTCGACATGACAAAAAATGTTACGACCCGCCCGGCGAAACCGGCGCCGCGGTGCGCCGGCCGGACGGCACCGTCTTCGCCACCGGCTCGATTCCCGACGGTCAGAGCACGGCGCATACCGCGATCTGGACGCCGCCCGCCAAGGGCAAGAAAGGTACATGGACGGCGGGCCCGGATTTCCCCAACGGAGACCAGTCGTACGACTCGCCCGTGTCGATCCTTCCGGACGGAAATGTGCTGGTGGAAGGCGCGAATAGCGGAGAGCTGTACGAGTTCGATGGCACGAAGCTGAATACGACCTCGCTCAGCGGCGGCGGCTCGCTCATGCCGCTGCCCACCGGCGAGGTTCTTGTCGGCGGGTATGCCGTCTACAAATCGACCGGAACCTACAACGCGGCGTGGGCGCCGGCGATCACGAGTTCGCCCCCAACGGTCACGCGCGGCGATACCTATAAGATTTCCGGGACGCAGTTCAACGGACTGAACCAGGGAGCCGCTTTCGGAGACGAGTTCGACACGCACACCAACTATCCGCTGGCGCGCATCACCATCACCGCGAGCGGTCACGTGTTTTACTGCCGCACGCATGACCACAGCACGATGGGCGT
>PKWC01000031.1 GCA_003131925.1 Alphaproteobacteria bacterium
TACAGTTTGAAATCCCGCGCGCCCAGGCGTTCTCCGCGTACACGGATCGCACCCTCGTAAATCTGCCGTGCAAGCGCGTGCAGCTCGATGAGTGCTGGGGATTTATCTACTGCAAGCAAAGGACCGTCCCGACAGCGAAGGCCGCGCCAGCAGGTTCCGGCGATATCTGGACGTGGGTTGGTCTCGATGCCGATACCAAGCTAGTCGTCTCGTACTACGTTGGCGGACGCGACAGCGAAGCGGCCATGATGTTCATTGACGATCTCGCGCCCCGTCTTGCCTCTCGCGTGCAAATCACGAGCGACGGCCACAGGCCATACATCGAAGCGATTGAGGGCGCGTTCGGCGGCAACGTGGACTATGCCATGCTCGTGAAGGTGTACCGCGAAGCACCAGAAGGCCAGCGCCGCTACAGCCCGGCAGTTTGCACTGGCGCGATTGGCAAGCGGATCGAACGCAACCCCGACGCGCGCCACGTCTCTACAAGCTTTGTAGAGCGTAGCAATCTCTCAATCCGCGTGGGCAACCGCCGCATGACGCGGCTCACGAATGCCTTTTCAAAGAAGGCCAAAAACCACGCGCATATGATGGCGATCTACTTTATGCACTACAATTTCGTGCGCATCCATCAGACTTTGAAGGTCAGCCCCGCGATGGCAGCAAAAGTCACTCCCAAGCTTTGGGAAATGTCTGATATGGTGAAGACACTATAGGATTGGGAAGCGGCGCGAGTGAATTAATTTGCCGCTTAGGAATTCTTTCTCTTTCGTCGTCCAAAGAAGCCAGACGCAAGCAACCCGCCGCTCAACAGCAAGAGGCTTGCAGGTTCAGGAACTTGGTTCGGCGTCACGACCACGTCATCGATGAACCAGGAACTATATTGGCCACCATCTTCGGCAAGCAAAAATTCTATATTCGAGGTACCAGCCGCTGCTGTGAAGGTGAATGTCTCTTTGGTCCAATTTAGAAATTGGTTGGAATAACCATTTTGTTCGAACACTATTTTACCATTCAACAAAGCATCGAAGACTCCGCCAACATTAGTAAGATACGTCTCTATGTAAAAACTCCCCGCATATTCAGTACCCGCCACTGTGCTAAAGTTTTGATCAATTTCCCAAGATGAATGACCCTCACTTAGCAGATTGACAGACCAACCACCGCTATTGGAGCTAAATGGAACGGTGAGCGCACCACCCGCTCCAGTGCCGGATTCTGACCAATCGGTCAATTCGCCAGTTTCGAAGCCGCAATTGTGAATGAGGTTTCCAACAACCGCGTCACAGATGCTGGGCGTTGCGCTGGCCGTATTCAGGCTGGCCAATAGGGCGCCCCCCACACAAAGGCCCGTCAAGAGCTTTTTCATCAGCACCGCGCTTTCGCCGCATCCGGCATCAGCGGAGCAAGTTCTGTGCCGGTTTGGAACATCAGCCAATATCAAGGGGTTGACTATTTGCGCTAGAAAGAACGGCGGCTTAATGTAAAATATTCCGACATATTCTTTCGATCTCTGCGGAATTCAAACTGTACCACCACCGCGGCGTTGCTTCGCGCGACTGCGCACGCCAAGGCTCCCATGCCTCAGGAACGATTGATTTACCAAACTGGCGAAGAATGCCCCCCGAACAGAGGAACTCGTTTCCGGCGCCAATACTAGAATTGGCTGCCAGAAACGTCGTGCGCCGTCGGCTGGCGCTGGCCACGACTCGAAAGAGCCTGACAGGAGCGTACCGCGTGAACACGTCGATGCGTATGAGGGTTGAGACACCAAGCGCGCCGACGGGCATTCCGCTTGAGCTCGTCCCGCTACTTTCGCCCTATGGAAGAGACAGGCGCCTGTCGCTCAGAGTCGAACACATGCCAAGCCGCGCCCGGCTCTCCAGAGGGCGCAACAATGGCGATCACTCCTGGTCGCTGACGCGTGACGAACTTGACGGTCTTCTTTACCTGCCTCCCAAAGACATGACCGAATCGCACACGCTTTCGATCCGGATCGTAAGCCTCGACAGCGACGATGGCGCCACCTTGGCGGTTCTTGAAGTCCCAATCATCGCGGAGAGCGACGCCGACAATGAATCGGATGGCGTGATTTCTGGGGACAGTGTCTCCGCCGCGCAAAGCTCAGAACTTCGCCGCCTTCGCGCCGAACTGACGGAAACGAAGTCTTCGCTTCGCAAATCGGAATCCGAACTTGCCAAGACCCGGCGCGAGGTGGAGCGGGCGCGCGCCGAAGGGAGCGGGCAAAAGATCGACGCCGAGCTTGAATCGGCGAGGCTGTCCTGGAAGACCGAACTGGATGAGCGGCTGGCGGAAGCCGCAATTGATGCCGCGAACACACTCGAGAAAACCCGGGCAGCATGGCAGGGCGAAACCAACGCTCGCGTCGCGCGTGCAGAGGAGCACCTAGGGGAGCGGATCGAAAAAACCAGTCGAATCTGGAAACGGGAAGCCGAAGCTGAACTTTCCAAGGCTGAAAATGCGTGGAAGGCGGGCGAGTCGACCCGGCTCGCCACCGCGCAGGCGGCTTGGCAAGAACAATCCGAACGCGCCCTGGCCCAAGAGGCCGCGCGCCTCAAGCGTGCCGAATCGGACCTCGCGACTGCGCGCGCCGAGGCGGCGCGAGGCTCGCCTGACGCAGCGCAACTTCGCCGCCTGCGCGACGAGATCACGATCCTGCAGTCGTCTCTGTCCGACCGCGACACAAAGCTGGTCGAAGTGGAAGCAGCTCAGAAACTGCTCCTGGACCGCGTCCGAAAAGAGAGTGACGCCGCTCTGTGGATAGGTGAATCAAACTGGAAATCTCGCGAAGCGACGCGCCTCGCCGAAGCCCGCGCACAATGGCAGGAGCAGTCCACTCAGACGATGGCGAAGGCGACCACTCGACTCGAAAAAGTTGAGGCCGCCCTCGCCGAAGCCCGTGCCGAAGCCAAGGCCACACGCGAACGGCGCGACAGCAGCGAAACCCGTCGTCTCCGTGCAGAACTCGAGGAGGCCCGAGCGGCGCTTGCCGAGCGCGAAACGCGATTGGCGGAAGCCCAGTCCTCCGCGAGCCGCGCCATCGAGCGCTCGCAGCGGCAAAACGAACTCGCCTTGTCGAAGGCGGAGGCAGAATGGAAGGCGGCTGAAGCCGAACGCTTCGAAGTGGCCCAGGCGAAATGGCAGGACCAGCTCGCCGAGGCCTTGTCTGGGATGACGAGCCGGCTCCAAAAAAGTGAAGCCGCTCTGTCGGATGCGCGCGCGCAAGCCAAAGCCGCGACCGAGCGCCGCGAGACGGCCGAACTCCGCCGCCTGCGCGCCGAGGTCACAGCCGCACAAGCGACTCTTGCTGCGCGCGACGCTGAGATGGCGGAATTGCAATTGGCTGCCGAGGAGGCGATCGAGCGCGTTCGTGAAGAAACTGAAGCGGCGTTCGCTGATGGCGAGAACGCCTGGAAGGCGGGCGAAGTCAGCCGGCTTGCCGCGAACGAAGCAAAACTGAAGGAGAAGTTCGCGCGCGAGCTCGCGACGTCAACCGCGCGCGCTGATCGGGCCGAGGCGGCGCTTTCAGCGTCGCGTACCGAATCCAAGACCGCGCGGGACCGAAACGATACCGCTGATATTCGCCAGCTCCGCACGGAATTCGCGGCCACGCGAGCCGCGCTCGCCGAACGCGAGGCCCAGTTGGCCGAATCGCAATTGGCTGCAAGCCGTGCGCGCGAACTCGCGCGAAAGGAAGCGGAAGCCGCTCTCTCGAAAGTGCAAGAAGCGTGGAAGGCCAGCCAGGCAATCCGGCTCGCCGAGCTGGAGACACGGGAGCGGGAACGCTCTGCAGTTGCGATGGCAGAAATTATGGCACGGCTCGAACGGACCGAGGCCGCGCTGGGAGAGGCGCGCACCCAGATCGAAACCATGCGGGATCCCGCGAACGATGCGGACCTGGGTCGCGTACGTGCCGAGCTCGCGGCGATGCAGTTTTCCCAAGTGGAACGTGAAGCGGAATTGGCTCAGGCGCGCGCGGAAGTTCGCAAGGCAAGGGACCGCTGGGCGGAGCAGTCCAGAACTGCTTTGCAGCGGGCGCAAGACGCCTGGAGAGTGGAAGAAGCCGAGCGTCTGGAGGCGGCACGGCGGCAGTGGGAGCGGGATGCCCGACTTGAAGGCACGGCGGACGAATCTTCGCAGGCACCTGCGGATTCATTGCATTCGCCTTCGATCAGGAGGTGGGCGCTGGGCGGCACACTGGTCGCGGCGTTTGCAGTCGGCATACTGCTGGTCATCTCCTATCCCCCCTTGTTCACGCCGCCTGAAATGAGCACCCCCGCAATCGAATCTGCAAAAGGTGTGGTCACGGGGCATGCGCAAATCCCCAATCGACCGCCGACGGCCGAAGCGGTCGCGCAGGTCATCGTGTCGTCGGCCAACCTTCGTTCCGCTCCTTCCGTCACGTCAGATGTCGTGATCAAACTTCCGCGTGGCACAAAGTTGAGTGTGCTTGAGCATCGCGGAAGCTGGGCGCATGTCCGCATTGAAGGTGAAGACAGCAAGCCCGCCCGTGAAGGCTGGCTATACAATTCGTATTTGAAGGAAGTGGCACGTCAGTGAGATAAAAAAGAATCGAGATCGAATTTCGAGGCGTATTGCGGCGAGCGCGCGCGTGACCGACGCGAGGAGGAGATCGGCGAAGCGTTCGTACAAATCCCCTTTCAGGCCGCCATGTCGATTATTTCGATGTTCAGCGTTGCGTGCGACCCGGTCGAGAGAAATCCTGAGCCGCCTTCCATTCGGATCATCCACGTACAAAGTCATTCTTGATCAAGCTGCAACGGTCACACAATCAGCTACCTCTCGCCACGATGCCGTCCTCGGCGATCGACGCCGTCTCAAGCGTTTCCGACCACAGAGCCCTTGCGACCGGCAACGGTTCAATTCCCTTCGATCTCCACCACGCGACCTCGCCGCCCGCACGGTGCAATTCATTATGATGGATGACACAGAGCGGCACAATGAACTCGTCGCTCGCCTTCAGCGACAAACCTTTCGGTTGCACAAACGTCAGGTGATGGGCCTGGGAGGGAACATCTTCGCAGACGAGGCACGGCTTGCTCCCGACAAAGACCAGATGGGACTTGCTGCGGATGCGCCGTTCGCCCGCGATGCTCAGCTGACTTTTGTCGATCACTGGACCGTGCCCCAACCGCGACGCGCGCAACGGGTGTGTGCTTGGGGTATCGAGCGATAGGCGTGCTGATTCGTGCCATCCGGTCACGCCAACGCAGCTTTGACGTTTGGCGATCAACCGCTCAAGAACATCAGCATAGTGTTCCCCCTTAGAGGTGAGAAGGTTGGGCGCTTTGGATCTCAAGGCTTGAAGGGCAATCCAATTGCCGACTTTGAGGGCTTGCAGTTCTGCGGCGCTTTTCGAGGCCTCGATCAGCTGGCGCACACCCGTGCAAAAGGCCTCCGGCGAGACGTCATTCGCACAGACGCGGCCATCTGGCCCAACCAATACAAAACGGATGGGCGCAGAGTGGCCTGGCGGACCGCTCTGGCAAGCCCGACTTTCCGGCGCAGGCGCTTCCATCACGCCCGCCTGCTCTTTATCGTAGAGCGCAAGCCCGAAGCGATTGCCGAAGGTCGCAAGCGCACGCTTGGTGGCATCGGTCTCCGCCAATTTGAGTGCGCGCTCATGAGCATCACCAGCAAGTTTGGCGGCGGCCTGACCAAAACCCGTTCCCTCCCGCGTCACAAAGCTTGTTCCGGCGCGGACCCGAACACGCACCCGCGCGACATAGCCGCAAGCGATGGCGTCACCGCGGCTGCGGTCGAAGACGCGCTCGAAATGCACCATCTCGCGGTCCCAGCCTGCGTAGCCAAAGATCTGGTTGGCTTCGGATAAAGCAAACCAGCCTTCGATGTAATCAAGCGTTCGCCCGTCGATGCTGCGGCTGTGCACGTGCTTGCGGTCGAGCTTGCGCGTCAGCTGTCGCAATTGATTTTTTGAGAAGCCGCTCATCGTGTCTTCACCGCGATATGGGCAGCACCTGCGCTAAGCGCAGCACCTGGCACGGCCTGGCCCGCCTTGAGCGCGAGCGCCAGCGCAATGCGATCGACTTTGGGTGGTTGGGGAACGAGAAAGGTCTGGGGCAGTTGGCTCTCGTCTGTGACATCCAAACGGGGGTTGCCCTGCCGGAGCCAGACTGCGAAGTCGGAGACTTCGAGCTTTTCGATGGCCGTACTTCCCATGGCCCAGGCCACGAGCTCGCGCTTCTTGTCGTAGCGAAGCTTGAAGCGTGCAAGGCGTGCGCTCATGTCTTCGAGGCGGCTTTTTAGGCCTACGACCAAAATGTCGTCCTCTAGGCTGGATCGGACGATGCTCTCGATGATGTCCGGCAGGTTGCTCAAGCCTTCGAGCGTATCACGCAACGTCTCGTCATCGATGTCGGCGTAGCCTTGTTTTATCTGCGCGGTCAGCTCGCGATACTGCGCCGCTTCGAGCCGCAAAACTTCTTTGTTCATGGAAGACTCCTTCACCCGTTAGCCTCGTCGAATTCTAGCAAGCGCTGCGTGTGATCGGCCATCTTCTGATCGCGCCGGAATCCCTGCCACACGGCATGGCGCGCGGCCGTGAGCACGGCGCGTTCTTTCTCGATCCACAGGCACAGTGCATCATGGCGCTCGGCAGCAACGCCCTTGAGTACGAGGTCGGTGCCATGGGCCTGCTCCGCAATCAGCCGACCGAATGACCAATCAAGCGTGCGCGCACAGGCGGCGGACTCCTTGTTCCACAGCGCCGCAGCAACCTGGCCCGCCGTAAAGGGGGGCTTGGAGAGATAGGACCGCAGCCAGAGATCGATGGCCCGCGTGCCCAACCTTGTGCGGATGGGATCGAAGGCCCAGTCCGGCAGTTCTCCGATCCAACACGGTGCCCCAAGGCCGTGTTCGAAGATGGCCTCGCACGCACCCTTCTGCTTCCACAGACACCACGCAAGCGGCACCAGCGAACACAGAGGATCCCGCGTACGCGCATTGTACGTATCGCAGGCAGCGAGGAGCGCGCACGGAACACCCAATTGTGCAAAGGCATGGGACACAACAGCAAACCGCTCGCGGCGTTGACCTGCCCTTTGTTCGCTCGGACCAAAGAGAAGCATCGCAGCAGCCAACCTTTGGCGCCAGGACAGCGAAGACGAGGCAAGAACTGCAAGCTTCGCATTAACGGAGGCGGACTTCAGATCATCTGGACAAAGCGCTGGCTCGCGTGACAACGAAACAAGGTGGTCGCCGCTTCGATCCTTGGTCGCAGAGCACGCCAGGCGCAAAGCGATCTCAAGCGCGTGGACATCTCCGCCCAACAAACGGCGAGCTTCCTGCAGGGTGGAAATCGCGATGGTTTCGACGGCAACGTCCGGGTCGCCAATCCCAATGTCTTCGAGCGCGACCGTCATCAACCGCCGCCACAATCTTGGCCGATCTTTCGTGAGAAGCTGGCGGCCTGCTCTGCGTGCCAGCGAAAGCGCCCCACGCCGGATGGCTTTCTGAAGGACAGAGGCCAGCAGCGGCGCATCCACGCAGTCGAACGCCTTCGGAGGTTCGAGGTCGAGAGCGTGAGCAGCTAAGTCGTGGAAGCGTTCACGAACACATTGAATCAGCTGCTCAGAACTATGCGTCACATTGCAATCGTCAAACACTCCATCGTGACTTTACTGTGATGCGGTCGAGAGACAATGAAAAAAGCAGTATGCAACATTTATTTTTTCAGTGTACGGAATTTCCAGACGAACGATTGTCAAGCCAGGAATCCGCCAGTACGACAGGTAAGCGGCATGGATCAATATGCGAATGCTGAGCGCAGGAAAACTTCGATTACGACCGTGCTGGTGGAAGTCGATAAGGTGGAAAATCTGAGAGAAGCCTACCCCAACTATTTCTTGGACGTCCGCCTTTTCACACAAAACGTCCTAAGCGCCTTGAATGGCGGAAAGATGATCCAGGCATTGCACAAGCAGGACGTTCAAAGAACCGCTTACGGCTACGACCCTGCGTGGCTCAAGCAGTTCGTCAGTGATCGGTAGGCTTAGAAGAAACAATTTTCTTCAATGCCCTGCCCAGTGCTTCGCCATCTTTGTCCGCCCCAAGCGCCTTCCCGGTTTCGATGAAACGCTTGGATTGCTCGGGGTTGTCTTGTGACCGAGCTGGCTTTCGTGGCGGCGCGGATTTCTTCGCTGTCATGGAGGCGTTCATAACAGAATCACCGTGAAAATGAAACTGGCCAGGAGACAATGGAAATTGTGACACTCTGCCAATCATGTCCGTGCCGTACTCCGCTGCGTCCCGATCCTGAGAAAATACGCCTCGCGCGCGAGTTTTGTTTCGAACCGCCGCTTGATGCTGGCATCCGCAATATCGTCGAGGTGCTTGTCGCCTGTGGCGTGGAGACATTCGAGTCATGCGAAGGGGCAATGGGCATTGCTACCCAGAGCCGACAATTAGATTTGAAGGTGACGATTCAGGGGGATTAAGAGCTGTTTCGATTGCGATGGCGAATGGATTGCCAGTGTACGCTCTCAGGCGGCCATGGGCTGTTCGGGCCGGGGCGCTCCATGGGCCGTGGGGGGAGATGACGTTTCGCCCAGCACGACCCAAAGAGAAGTCACATGCTACACACTGCTAACTAGAGTTTTGCGCAGTGCACACAGATGCGATAGCCGCCAGTTCCGTCGACACGCTCATGTTTTGGAATATCGCGTCCCGGTGCGCATTGTGTATCATTGGTATGATGCACGCGCTCGGACGCCGGTTTGTTCTTTTCTTTCACCGAATGAAAGGGCGCTACCTTACCCATTGTTTTGCTCCTTCTGAGCTTGGCCGATTGGCCGATTCAAAAGGTCGCCTTGACCGTCGAGTCTGGATCGCGCAAATTTGCGCTTCGTGAGAATCGGTCCCGCAGGCGACCAACCTATTCGCGGGATTGATAGGGCGGGGCTTCTTGGGAGCTGCCCCGCCCGATCACGAATCCCTTGCGAGTCTCTGCTTTTCATGACCCGGAGTCGATTCGTTCCGGGTCTATCAACGCGAGAATGAGCCTGAGTTTCGCGCGCCCGCGCAGGGAATTGCGTCGCCCCTTTAGCTCCTTAGCTGAGATGCTGCTCTTTGGGGTCCCGAAGATAGATGACATTGCCTCGCTTTCGGAGGTTAGGCGTTCGATAGGTCAACCGCTTGCCTTTGAATCCCTGCAACGCGTTCTCGGTCTGCATGGTGTCGTTCACGCCTAGCTTTTCGCGGGTGGACCGGCGGAAATCGAACTCGTGAACATAGCGGTGTAAGTGCTGGCTTTCGACGTGCTGATAAGTCCCGATCATTCCGCGCTTGAATACCGAGAAGAAGCCTTCTGCGGTGTTCACATGCACGCCGTCACGGGCATATTCGCCAATGGAGTGATTGACGCTCTCGTGCTTCGCGACGGGTGGAAACTTGGGTAGTGTCCTAATCCCGCATTTCCCAGATGAAGCGTAATTTCGTAGGGACGTAAACGCGATTCAGTTATCGTAATCAGGAGCTTATTCGAACGTCGAGGCTGCGATCATGGCACACCCAGCGGGTGAATCGGATTGCGGTGTTTTGAGGTTCG
>PKWC01000102.1 GCA_003131925.1 Alphaproteobacteria bacterium
AGCCTGTTCGGCGGGAATGACACGCTTTTATTTGAGCGCGCCACGCTCCAGGCGCCCACCTACTTCTTCATGCAGGTCGACGAGAACTGCGCGTAGGTCTGCCCGCCGGTCGTCCCGGCCTTCTTCATCGCATCCCATTTGGCGGCGCAGGCTTTCATCTGCCCTTGTGGCGTCGCGGGCTTCGGCGGCGGCGTCGACGGACCATGATTCTTCAGACAAGCCGACGAATAAGCCTTGTAGGTCGTCTTAGCCTGGTCCGCCGTGGACATGGACTTCCACGACGTGGCGCAG
Source organism: Alphaproteobacteria bacterium (assembly GCA_003131925.1). Taxonomy (GTDB): domain Bacteria; phylum Pseudomonadota; class Alphaproteobacteria; order Micropepsales; family Micropepsaceae; genus Rhizomicrobium. The sequence goes on from PKWC01000102.1 coordinate 292, forward strand.
GCCTTCATCGTATCCCCACTCGTAGTAGCGAAGGCAGGTGAGGCCATGAGGCCGAACGTGAGTGCGATGGCAACTGGAAAACGCATGATGTCCCCCTCGATTGAGGCTCGATACTGATGCCTCCAACCACGAATTTGCAACCCAAAATCCGGACCAAAACGCGTCGATGATCGTCCGGGCGTGCGCTTCCGGCTGTGACACTCCAAACCGATCGTCCCTCGAACTCGGAATCGCGCGGTCGTTTAGAAAAAGCCCTCGCGAACCGGATGATCGACGACGATCGCCTTGCCCGCGGTCACCGCCCTGACGGCATGCAGCGTGCCCGAGGGAATAATGCCCACAAATCCCGGTCCAGCGATTCGCGTCTCTGCGCCGATGGTGATTTCCAGCTCGCCCTCGATGACGTGCCAGACCTCTTCCTGCAGATGATCGTGACTCGAGATGACCGCGCCTGCGTCGAACGCGTAATGCCCAAAGGTCATGCTGGGCGAATTGAAATACCGCCCATGCCAGCCCGGCTTCCGCTCGATGATCGGCAGCTCGGTTGTGTCAATAAAGGCCATGATCCATTCCCGTCCCGGCCATGCTTGGACATATCGCCATCGAGAGACGCTGAGACGCAAGTGCGGGCAACAGAACACCGCCAATCCGGCCGGAATCGGGCCCTGTTGCGCCCGGCGCTCTCCTTCCCTATTTTCCGCGGACCTTCGGGCCGCCTTAGCTCAGCCGGTAGAGCAACGCATTCGTAATGCGTGGGTCGGGTGTTCGAGTCACCCAGGCGGCACCAGTTTTCAGAGCGCGGAAAGCGGCGGCTTGGGTAGGGATTGCGCTCGGCCGCGAGAACGATTCGTAACCTCCATGAGATATTCCGCTTGACGCTTGTTGCATCCGTGCATCTTTGTCCGATCAAATCCGCCATATCGCGGAGGATCGCCAGTTACAAAATGGGCGTCTGTTATGCGGCCACAGCGCGCAAGCGATTTATGTCCACGGCCGACAAAAATGGCAGCTGAATCTTTCGCCCGGTGAGTTCACCATCATCACCGGGCTCTGCTAATGTCGCATTTTTTCCGGCTACATCAACTACGATCCGAAGTAGTCCGGTTTCGGGCTTCCAAATCACGATATCGCCCTGAGAGACTTGGCCAACGCGAATCGGGAAACGACTTTCAGCCGACGCTTTCTGTATTCGGTCGCCGAGCTGGGTGTGGCGATCTACCCAAGTCGCACTTATAGAAGATGCGTCTGTCCACGGTTGCGCTGAAGGTATCGACACAATCGTATCTCGCGCCGCAGAGCCCGCAAATGACATAGCAACAATCAAAATATCAGATTTGTCGCATAGACGCTTTGCCCTTTTATTTTGATCTTCGTTGAATGGGGTCGGGCCGTCAATATCTATTCCGATCTCACGCGCCATCCAGAATAGGACAGCATCCAGGAGCTGCCGATCACGAGTTCTGTGAAAGCGTGCGTCCTTTTCGAAAGAGATGGCCAACCCATTCTTTCCATACATTGCACGCACCGCAATCTTAAACGCCTGGCGAAGTTGGGAGACCGATACCAAACTGTCCAATCTTCGAACTGCTTCCTTGGTCGCGTTCTCTGGCGGGGGAAGATTGCGCAGCTTTTGTAACAACAGCAAAACAGTCAGCGCGCGACCGGCGAGCCAAGCCGATCGTTCAGGATTCGAATTCCGTTCATCGAGACGCTTCGCAAGTCGATTAATCAGCGTGCTTACCCGCTTTCGGCACGCGGTAACGAGACGCGGCCAATCGACCTCGGTTATTACCTTGTCTTCGGGTCTCTCGCCGCGCGATGGGTCCTCCCCATCCTGGTCTTCGGGGTCAATATCTGGTTCGTCACCATCGCGCCGAGGCACGTTTGATGGCGCCAGATCGTGAATTAGTTTCGCAATGAAATCCGCAATGAAATCGTCATGGACAAGCCTTTGTCCGGAATCCTCCGCCCCGGCGGTTATCTGGATGCTTACTCCCCGCGGGCCGAATGGGACCTCACCGTCAAAATACGGAGAGATCACGAGCACTTCGCGCACTTTCGTTGTGACACTTGATGCAAGCTGATCCAACAGAGATGGATTGTCGGGTCTGGATACTAGGAGCTTAGTCGAACGCGCTTCAGCGGAGAGACACTCCTGCGACAAGTGTTCAAGGCGCTCAAGTACATTGGCTACAGCTTCTCGATTTCAATGGACTGCAATTCGCACGACTTCTCTAGGTCGCATTAGAGGTTTACGATCGCGCTTCGGCGCCAAAAAAACTTCCAATCTAACCTACGCCGTCGGAATACAATCGTATTTGACCGCAATAAAATTTCGTGTTCGTAATGCGTGGGTCGGGAGTTCGAGTCACCCAGGCGGCACCAGCACACGTCGGTCCCGACCATGACCTGACCGCGCGAACGCGGCGAACGCGCCCGGCCTCCGCCAATCCTTCAGAATCTCCCGCGCGGCATTGTGGCCCGGAATTCCGCTGACGCCGCCGCCGGGGTGGGTTCCCGCGCCGCACATGTAGAGACCGGGGATGGGGCTGCGGTAGTTTCCGTGTCCGAGCACCGGCCGCGCGGAGAAGAGCTGATCGAGGCTCAACACGCCGTGCATGATGTCTCCGCCTACGAGACCGAAGACGCGCTCCAGATCGAGCGGGCTCAATGACTGGCGCGCAATCACGGAGGCCTTGAACCCCGGCGCATAACGCTCGACCGTGTCGATCATCAGATCCGCGACGTCCTCCTTGTGCGCGTCCCAGGAGCTGCCATCGGGGAGAAGCGGGGCGACGTGCTGGCAGAACAGGCTCGCCACATGTTTGCCTTCGGGCGCGAGACTGTCGTCGATCACCGAGGGGATCAGCATCTCGACGATCGGGGCTTTCGACCAGCCATGCGCGCGCGCATCGTTGAACGCGCGATCCATGTAAGCGAGACTCGGCGCCATGACGATTCCCGCGGTCAGATGGTCGCCCGCTTCGGGCAGGCACGAGAATCGCGGCAACGCCGCCAGCGCGACATTCATCCGGAACGTGCCGGACCCGCAGCGATAGCGGCTCATGCGTTCGACAAAATCTGCCGGCAACGCGGCGGGGTCGACAAGCGTGCCAAACAGAAGTTTCGGATTGAGGTTCGAAACAATGGCACGCGCGCGAAGCGCAGCGCCTGCCATGGTGACGACGCCAGCCGCGCGGCCCTTTTCGACGATGACCTCGCACACCTCTGTTTGCGTATGAATTTGGACGCCGACGCCGCGGCACGCGGCAGCCATCGCTTCGGTGATCGCACCCATGCCGCCGATGGCGTGACCCCAGACGCCCTTCGCGCCATTCACCTCGCCGATGGCGTGATGGAGCAGCACATAGCCGGTGCCGGGCCCATAGGGGCTGGCATAGTTTCCGACAATGGCATCGAAGCCGAAGGCTGCCTTGATCGGATCGCTTTCGAACCAGCCGTCGAGCAGATCGCCCGCCGATTGGCCGAACAGCGCGAGCAAATCGCGCCGCGCCACCGTGTCGAGCCGTGCAAGCCTGCGCCCCAGTCCGCCCGCTTTGATCAATTCCGGGAGTGCGTCCGTCCAGCCCGTCTCCGTGACATTGGGCGGCGTCATGAGCAGCGTCTCGCGGACGGCTTCGGCAAGGACAGCGAGGCGCGCCGAGAATTCATCGAACCGCGCGGCGTCGCGTTGTGAGAATTTGGCGACTTCCGCGCGGGTGCGGCCGGCACCCACCGCCAGATAGTCACGATCGTTCAGCGGCAGGAAATTCTGAAGTTTGCGTTCGACGAGACGCAGCCCATGTTCTGCGAGCGACATGTCGACGATGATCTTCGGATTGAGCAGAGAGACCGTGTAACTCGCCGTCGAGTTGCGAAACCCTGGCGCAAATGTCTCGGTGACGGCCGCGCCGCCCACGATGCCGCGCCGTTCGAGCACTGTGACGCGCAGGCCCGCCCGCGCCAGATAGAAAGCGCAGACCAACCCATTGTGGCCGCCGCCGATGATGAGAACGTCAATCTGTTCGCTGCTCAAAGGGTGCCCCCAACTCAATCAGCGCCAATGTGTTAGCAACACTAGAGGTTCAGTTCGATCAATTGACTCCAAAAAAATTGTCATGGCCCCGCTTGACGGGGCCACCCAGCCAGCGCGCGTCCGCGCGCTGAATGTACGCTCTGAGTGGTTTCGCCTGGGTGGCCCGCTCTTCGGCGGCCATGACAATATTTGGGTACGACGTGTTGGAATCGGATCACTCGCTCGTTGCGGCGCAGCTTCGACCCATGCGTTCTCGCCCATCAATTCCCGCGCCCGGGCGCGCGCCACATCGAATACAGCGTGGGACCGTTCGCGATCTTGATTTCCCCCGTGAGCACGAAGCCGAAATTGGCGTAGAGCGGAACGTTCGATTCCTTGCTCGCTTCCAGATAGGCGGGCATGCCAGCAGCATCGATCAGTGCCAGACGATGACGCAGCAGAACGCCCCCATAGCCTTTCCCCTGGAACGCCGGATCGGTGCCGATCGCCTGCAAATACCAGTGCGGCTCGCGCGGATGCCGCCGCTCGAGCGTATCCATCGCGCCCAGGGCGCGCAGCGTATTTGTGCCGAAAATGCCGAGCAGCAACGGCCCGTTCGTCACATAGTGCCACAACGGGATGTGCCATGCGCCGGGCGGCCGCCAGAGCGCGGCTGCTTCGGTTTTGGCCGTCACGTCGCAGGCGCCGTAGCTTCTGCCCAGTTTGAACAGCACGCCGAACAGGTCGGGAAGCTTGCGAACGCGCGCGTCACGTCCCGGCACAAGATGGGAGACAAACGGATCGTCCACAAAAGCGCGCGCCATCGTGGCCGCAAGAGCGGCACCGTCCGTGCCCAAGGCCAGGCGCGCCAACGACGGCGGCGCATGCGCCGCTGGAAGGGGTGGTTGAAGGCTCATCGACGGATCGCGCCTCTCTGTTCAGCAATGTTTGCTGCTTTGATCGATTACACCCGAAAGGATCGGGAGCAACGGGATGAAAAGTTTCCCTCTAACCACGAACGCGCCAATATTCGGCCAAGCGGGCCATCGCAGGCAACATCCCGATTCTCGACCCGTTACGCCGATTCCGGCCGATACCATTCGGGAGCGGGGCCTGAAGCCTCCTCGACCTCGGGAACAAAGCTGCGATCGAGAATTCCCACGAGTGCCGCCAGATTGTCGACGATGTGCCCCAGCGTTCGGGGCCGCCGATCGGGAACTGGCTGCAAATCCGCGCGCGTTGCCGCGGCCGGATTGCCAACGCATTAACAAACTATTTCGATCGCGCTCCGGCGGTTAACCGGGCTGCAACTCGCTCGCGATAAAACTCTGAGCCTGGCCTGCAACCTCGAACCCGCGCGCAATGTACTCCAAGCGACTCCAGATCCGGCCGATCGCCACCATTCTCGCCACCCTTCTCATCCTCGGCGCGGCGATCTATGCGGTGCTGATGACGATTGCGCGAGTCGGCGACGCGCATCAGCGCGAGATGGAGCAGCGCGTCGTCCAGTCGACGCTCAATCAGCAGCGCATGAGTCTCGGCAACACGCTCGTGCAGCAGGCCTTTTGGGACAGCGCCTACGATGCCATCGGGCCGCATCTGAGTCCCAAATGGCTTGACAAGAATCTGGGCTTTTCCGCCGAGACTGCGGGCGTGCCCATCACCGTCATCTTCGATCGCAATGCACAGCCCATTTATCATTACAGCGCAAGCGCGACGGCAGCTGATGCGGATTCTCTCCAGACGAGTTCGTCGCTCGCGCAACTCGCCGAGCGGGCGCTCGCGGCGCCCGTGCTGCCGCCGACGCCGCTATCCGCCATCGTGCGCGTTCGGAACCATCTCTATCTTGCGGCGGCGGAGCGTATCGTTCCCAATGACGCGCGCGCCGGGCTCCCTCTCGCCCGAAGCTATGTTCTGACCAATCTCGTGCCGCTGAGCTCGGCCATGCTGGGTAACCTGCAGTCAGGATTCGGCATCGCGCCGCTCCGCATTTCGGCATCACCGAGTCCGGATCTCGCCGATGTCCCGCTCGTCGACATCAATGCCGCGCCGCTTGGTTATCTGGAATGGCGCCCCGCGAGACCGGGCAGAGAGTTCGCCGACGCGGCCGCGCCCATGGCGCTTTCCTGCTTCGCCCTCCTGGCAGCGCTTCAGCTCGTCGTGCTGCGGTCGTGGCTGCAAGCCGCCGAGCGGATGCGCGACGAGGGCGTGGCCAAAACCATGTTCCTGGCCAATGCGAGCCACGAGCTTCGAACGCCGCTGAACGCCATCATCGGTTTTTCCGAATGCATGGACGGAGAAATGTTCGGACCCATCAATGAGCGCTATCGCGAATATGCGCGCGACATCAGGACGAGCGGCCAGCTCCTGCTCGGAATCGTCAACGACGTGCTGGATCTCACGCATCTGAACAGTACGGCGGAAGTCGTCATGCAGCCCGTCAAGCTGGGCGAGGCGTTGGGAGGCGCCCTGCGCATGCTGCGCGAATACGCCAAGGGCGACCGCATCTCCATCGAATTTGTCGACAACTCGGATGGCGCCGAAGTTGCCGCCAACGAAAAGGCGCTCAGCCAGATTCTGCTGAACCTCGGCTCCAATGCGGTCAAGTTCAGTCCGCCGCACACGACGGTCGATATCGCCTTGCGGCGCGGTGCCGATTTCGTCGAGCTGATCGTGCGCGACAATGGCGCCGGTATCTCCGCAGAGAAGTTGCGATTCATCGGTCAGCCCTTCTTCCAGGCGAATGAGACCTCCACGCGCAGGCCGGGGAGCGGCCTTGGCCTCGCCATCGTGAAAAAACTGACCCAACGCCTCGGCGGCGAATTTGCCATTGCGAGTTCCCCGGGCGCCGGCACCACCGTGACGGTGCGTCTGCCGCAGCATCGCCCGCCGGACGAGCCCCTCCACGCCCGCGCGGCGTAGGCCCCCTCACCCGCGCTTGAGAGGTCGCAAGTCCTTGCGCTTTTCCCCTCTCCCACAAGGGGAGAGGGAAATCTTCGCGCGGATTTTCCGACGTTGATGCAGGACTCCGAATTCCCCTCTCCCCCTGTGGGAGAGGGCTGCAGATACGGGCGATGAATTCTGCTCAGGCGCGGGTGAGGGGGCCTTCGCGCGCATGCCAATCATGCTTTAGCATGCGCGGTCCATCCAATAAGAATGCGCATGGCGAACAAATTCAAAGGTTTCCCCAAAGACTTCTTCGCCTTCTTCCGCGAACTGGCCGCGAACAACGAGCGGACATGGTTCGAAGCCAACAAGCCGCGTTTCCGCGACAGCGTGCAGGCTCCGATGAGCGATTTCATCACGGCTATGGCGCCAAGGCTCGCGAAGGTTTCGAAACATTTCACCGCCGATCCGAGGCCGAACGGCGGCTCGATGTTCCGCATCTATCGCGACGTGCGCTTCGCGAAGGACAAACGTCCGTACAAGGAGCATGCCGCCTGCCATTTCCGCCACGCACTCGGCAAGGATGCGCATGCGCCCGGCTTCTACATGCATTTCTCGCCAAGCGAGGTGTTCTTTGGCGGCGGATTGTGGATGCCGCCACCCGATGCTCTGACAAAGATCCGCGAGGGTATCGCGGCGAAACCCGCGGGGTGGAAGCAACTGCTCGCGAATAAATCCTTCGCAAAATATTTCGGCGGCGTGCGCGGCGAGGCGCTCGTCCGTCCGCCACGCGGGTTCGCTCCGGAACATCCCTTCATCGAAGACATCAAGAGGAAGAGCTTCTACGCGATGCGCGAGGAGAGCCCGAAGCTTGCCACGTCGCCCGAGCTTGTCGACGAAGTCTCCGTCACCTTTGCGGCGTTGAGCCCCCTGATGAAGTTCCTCTGTGGCGCAATCGGTGTGCCGTACTGACGCGCACTTCGACAAGCTCAGGGCGAGGTAGAAATCCTCATGCTGAGCCTGTCGAAGCATGAGACTCTCGAACAGCCAGCAGTTACGCCGCCTTGACCTCCCGACTGCGAAAACATTAGCTCGCTCGTCAATAAAGGGACGAACGCGGGTGCCGGCCGAACATTTCGACGTAGTGATCGTTGGCGCGGGGCTTTCCGGCATTGGCGCTGCCCATCACCTGCAGCGGCGGTGTCCGCGCAAGACCTACGCGATCCTTGAAGGCCGCGGCGCGATCGGCGGAACCTGGGACCTGTTCCGTTACCCGGGGATCCGCTCCGATTCCGACATGTACACGATGGGCTATTCCTTTCGCCCATGGACGAGTCCCAAGGCGATTGCCGACGGCCCGTCGATCCTCGGCTACATCCGCGACACCGCGAAGGAAGCAGGCATCGACCGTCACATCCGATTCAACCATTGGGTGACGCGCGCTACGTGGTCGTCGGAAGACGCGATATGGACGGTCGAAACTGTGCGCAAGCCCGCGCAGGACGGCGCGCCTGAAGAGACCATGCGCTTCACCTGCAATTTCCTCTTCATGTGCTCAGGCTACTACCGGTATTCCGCAGGTTATCTTCCCGAATTTTCTGGAGCCGACCGCTTCAAGGGCCAGATTGTTCATCCGCAGAAATGGCCCGAAGGTCTGGACTACGCGAACAAGCGCGTGGTTGTCATCGGCAGCGGGGCGACCGCCGTAACGCTCGTTCCGGAGATGGCAAAGACCGCCGCGCATGTGACGATGCTGCAGCGTTCGCCGACGTACATTGTCTCGCGCCCCGAACAAGACGCGGTCGCGAGCTGGCTGCGCCGCCACCTGCCGGCGAAGGCCGCCTACGCGATCACGCGTTGGCGGCTCGTTCTCCTCGGCATGTGGTTCTATCGCCTCTGCAAGCGCCAGCCGGAGCGCATAAAAGAACTGATCATGAAAGGCGTGCGCGCCGAACTCGGGCCCGATTACGACGTCGCAACGCATTTCTCGCCGCGCTACAACCCTTGGGACCAGCGTTTGTGTCTCGTGCCGGATGCCGATCTCTTCCGCGCGATGAAGAGCGGCAGCGCCTCCATCGTCACCGATCGCATTGAGACATTCACGGAAAAAGGGCTGAAGCTCGCATCAGGGATGGAATTGGAAGCGGACGTCATCGTCACCGCCACGGGACTTGTCATGGAGCTTCTGGGCGGCATGGAGGTGAGCGTCGATGGGCAGGCGATCGATTTCTCGAAGACGCTCAACTATCGCGGCGCGATGTACAGCGGCGTGCCCAATCTCGCATCCGCCTTCGGCTACACCAACGCCTCGTGGACGCTGAAATGCGATCTCACCTGCGAATATGTTTGCCGGTTGCTGAACCGGATGGATCGACAAGGCTTGCGCCAATGCACGCCGCGCAACCACGACCCCTCGATGCCCACCGAGCCCTGGCTCGATTTTTCCTCGGGTTACGTGCAGCGCGCGATGGCGCGCTTCCCCAAACAGGGCGCGCGCCCACCCTGGAAGCTCTATCAGAACTACGCGCTGGACATTGTGAGCCTGAGATACGGGAAGATGGAGGACGGTGTGCTGGAGTTCTCGAATCCGCAAAATCCAGTCTCGAGCCAAGAAAAACAGGTGGCCTAGTCGCCGATAGCTGTGCCGCGGCGAGCGGTCGTGAGCGAACGGCGAACCGTCATCAAGCGGCCTTGCGCCGTGGCAATCGCCGGATTTCCGTGCCGGTCTGATTTTCGGCAAGGCGCAGCTCATATTGCTTCTGCAGATTGAGCCAGAACTCCGCGCTCGTCCCAAACCAATGGCCAAGACGCAACGCGGTGTCGGCGGTTATCGCTCGCTGCGCCTTCAGAATGCCGGTAATCCGGTTTGTCGGAACATCGATCTGCCGCGCGAGTTCCGCCGCTGAAATTCCCAGCTCGGCAAGAGCCTCCGCAAGATGCTCGCCCGGGTGAATGGGAGTCCGTGTCATGTGTTGCCTCAATGGTAATCCACGATTTCAACGCGGCCGGGACCTGATGCGCCGTCCTGCCACTCGAAACAAATACGCCACTGATCGTTGATCCGGACGCTCCATTGCCCCTTGCGATTTCCGGCGAGCTTCTCCAGCCGATGGCCCGGAAAGCGGGCAACGTCCCTAACACTTGTCGCTGCATTCAAACGGTCCAGCACCTTCTCTGCCTGCTTCCGGAACGGCTCGAATGCCTTGACCCTTTCGCCACGCGCGAACCGTTCCGTCCGCGCGTCGCGGTAGCTCAGGATCATACGGACAGGTGGCATCCAGTATGCGTTACGTCAAGCGTAACAGGCCATTTCCTTCAGAACCCACCTTTGACTTTGTTCTCTGTTCGTTCCATAACACTGCGTGCAGTCTGCTGGTCGGACCGCGGACAGAACGATGAGCGCCGCAACGGAGAAAATCGCATTCCTGCGCGCGTCCCTCGCAAGGGTGGACGGGCTGGAAGCGCATGCGCGCGTGTCGCTGGGCCACCCCACCGCCGATGCCTGCCTCAGAGGCGGCATCCAGAAGGGCGCCCTGCACGAGATTTATCCGGCCGCGGCCCGGGATGAGGCCGCGGCGAGCGGCTTTGCCGTGGCGCTTGCCGTCCGCGTGGCGGCGAAGAAGCGCGTGCTGTGGCTCAGGCCCGATTTCGCCGCGCTCGAAGGAGGCGAGCTTTCGGCCCTCGGCCTGCTCGAGATGGGGTTCGACCCCACCCGGATGCTTCTCCTGCGCGCGGCCGATGCGGCCTCGGCTTTGCGCGCGGCACTGGACGCGCTCTCCTGCAAGGCGCTCGGCGCCATCGTGATCGAGATCCCGGGCGCGCCGAAAATCCTCGATCTCGCCGCGAGCCGGCGGCTCGTCCTTGCCTGCGCCCAGACGGGCGTGACCGCCTTTCTGCTGCGCATGATGGCCGAGCCCGAAGCCAGCGCCGCCGAAACACGCTGGCTCATCCGCGCCGCGCGCTCACATCCCCCCTCCGGCGCGCTGGCGCGCGCCACCTCCCCCGCAAGCGGGGGAGGAAAGGAGGAGGAGGATTGGGGCAGCCCCCTGTTCGAAACGGATCTTGTGCGCAACCGGCATGGGCGCACGGGACATTGGGTCATAGAATGGAGTTGTGACGATGGCCTCTTCCGCACGGCGAATCCTGGCGCTGTGGTTTCCGCGCCTTCCGACCGACCGGCTGCAGCGGCGATGGAGCGCGCGGGCCGCGCAAACATGTCCCGCGTCGCCTGAGCGGCCGCCTCTCGTCATTGTCGCCAAAATCGACAATGCGCTGCGCCTCTCGGCCCTCGACCGCAAGGCGGCTTCGCTCGGGCTTCGTTCCGGCATGCCGCTCGCCAATGCGCGCGCGATGCTGCCCGCGCTCGATGTGGCAAGCGCGGACGAGACAGCGGATCGCGCGCTTCTCGAAAGCATCGCCGACTGGTGCGAACATTTCACGCCGCTCGTGGCCCTCGATTCGCCGAACGGGCTGTTGCTGGACATAACCGGCGCGTCCCATCTGTTCGGCGGCGAAGAGACCCTGCTCGCCCGCATCCGCACGAGTCTCTCGAAACAGGGCTTCGCGGTGCAGGGCGCGATTGCGGGATCGGTGGTCGCCGCGCACGCGCTTGCCCGCTATCGCAATGGCGCGATCATTGCGCCCGGCGAAGAAGCGGCCGCGGTGGCGCCACTTCCCGTCGAGGCGCTTGATCTCGATACGGCGATGACGCACGCGTTCCGTCACGCGGGTCTCAAGACCATCGGCCAGGTGTCGGCGCGCAAACGTTCCGAACTCACCGCGCGGTTCGGTGCGGCCATGGTCTTCGCGCTCGATCAGACGCTGGGGCGCGCGGAGAAGCCGATCTCGCCGCGCGCGGCCCTTCCCGATTATTCCGCCGAACGCATTTTCGCCGAGCCCGTCACCGCGGAAGAGGTGATCCTCGAAACCCTCCGCACACTTGCCGCATCGCTGGGCGGCCTGCTTGCGGAGCGCGGCGAAGGCGCGCGACGGATGGAAGCGGTTTTCTTCCGCGCCGACGGAGTGGTCCGCCGCCTTGCGGTCGAGACGGGCGGGCCCACGCGCGATGTCGCCATCATCGCGCGCCTCTTCCGCGAAAGGCTGGATGCGCTCGTGGATCCGCTCGATCCCGGATTTGGTTTCGATCTCATCCGTCTTTGCGCCGATCGCGCCGAACGCTGCGAAGCGGGGACATCCCCATTCGATGCGCGCGCGAATGAGGAGAAGGAGATCGCGTTCCTCGTCGACCGGCTCGCCGCGCGCTTCGGCGCACAACGCATTCTCTCCTTCCGGCCCAACGATACGCATATCCCCGAAGCGGCTTCGGTTGTGCTGCCCGCGCAAAGCGCGGAAAATTGCACGCTTCCCTGGAAAGCCATCCGCGGGCGAGACGAAGCTCCGCGCCGGCCATTGCGTTTGTTTGCGAGGCCCGAACTCATCGACGCGGTTGCCGCAGTGCCGGACGGGCCGCCGCTGCGCTTCCGCTGGCGGCGCGCGCTGCACGAGGTTGCGATTGCCGAAGGTCCGGAGCGCATCGCGATGGAATGGTGGCGCCAGCAGACGCCGCAGCCGACGCGCGACTATTACCGCGTGGAAGATTCGAAAGGCCGGCGCTTCTGGCTCTACCGCGACGGGCTTTACCACCGCGAGACCGATTCTCCGCGCTGGTTTTTGCACGGGCTGTTCGCATGAGCGCTTCCTTCGCCGAGATCGCGGTCACCACCAATTTTTCCTTCCTGCGCGGCGCGTCACACCCGAAGGAGCTGGTTGCGGCGGCGGCGTTCCATGGTCACGCCGCCATCGGGATCGCCGACCGCAACACGCTGGCGGGAGTTGTGCGCGCCTATGAGGGGCTGAACGAAGTTCGCGAGAAGGGCGGCAAGACGACGAAATTGCTCGTCGGCGCGCGGCTCGTTTTCGTCGACGGCACGCCAGACATTCTCGCCTATCCCACAGATCGGCCGGCCTATGGCCGGCTTTGCCGGCTTCTGAGTGCGGGCAAGCTGCGCGCCGCGAAAGGCGAATGCATCCTCACTCTGGACGATCTGCTCGAACGGCAGGAAGGGCTTCTGCTCGTCATCATGCCGTCCCACCCCGCGCGCGAAGAAGCGAGCGGAGATCCGTTCAAAAAATCCTGGAACACTGCTGCTACTCCCGCGCCACGCCTTTCCTCCCCCATCGTGGGNNACGTTGGGGGAGGAAAAGAGAGCGTTGAACCTTGTCCCGTTACATCCCCTCAATTCCTCGCACTGCTCGAAACGCTTTCTTCTGCAGCACCCGGCCGCGTGTGGCTTGGCGCATCGATGCTCTATCGCGGCGACGATGCGCGCCGCCTGCGAAAACTCGCGCGCGTTGCGCACGACGCCGCCGTTCCGCTCATCGCGACTAACGACGTTCTCTATCATGCGCCCGAGCGCCGCGCGCTGCAGGACATCGTCACCTGCATCCGCGAGCATGTGACGCTCGACGAGGCCGGCCGACTGCTCGAGCCCAATGCCGAGCGTCATCTGAAACCGCCTGCGGAAATGGCCGCGCTGTTCCGCGAGGCGCCGGACGCTCTCGCCGAGACGGTCCGCTTCGCCGAACGCATCCATTTCTCGCTGGACCAGATCAAATACAATTATCCCGACGAGCCTGTGCCGAAAGGCAAGACGGCGCAGCAGCATCTCGCAGATCTGTCCTGGGAGGGCGCGAAGAAGTATTATCCCGAGGGCATTCCCGGAAAGGTGCGCGCGGCCCTCGAAAAGGAGCTTGCGCTCATTGCCACGCTCGACATCGCGCCCTATTTCCTGACCGTCAACGACATTGTGGGCTTTGCGAAGAGCCGCGGCATTCTCTGCCAGGGCCGCGGNNCCGACATCGACGTGGATTTCGAACATGAGCGACGCGAGGACATCATCCAGGACGTCTACAAGCGTTACGGCGCGCACCACGCCGCGCTGACGGCGACGGTCATCTGTTATCGCCCGCGCAGCGCCATCCGGGAAGTCGGCAAAGTGTTCGGTCTCACCGAAGACGTGACCGCGGCGCTGGCCAGCGGCGTGTGGGGAAGCTGGGGCAGCAGCCTGAAGGAAAGCGAGGTGCGCCAGGGACGCCTCGATCCCGCGAACGCGCTCGTCGCGCGC
>PKWC01000141.1 GCA_003131925.1 Alphaproteobacteria bacterium
TCGGCGCCGAACTTGGCGCCGACCAGGTTCAGGCGGGTAAATATTCCACCCTCGCTGGCCTCATTCTGGTGGTGCTGTTCATGCTGGCGCGCTACGGATTGTTCGGCGTCTTCGCCGACGTGGCGCTTGCGTTCAACGTGGTGCTGCTGATGGCAGCGCTCACCGCTTTCGGCGCCACTCTTACGCTCCCCGGCATCGCGGGTATCGTGCTCACCATGGGCATGGCGGTCGACGCGAACGTGCTTATCTACGAGCGCATCCGTGAAGAACACCGCAATGGCCGCAGCATCATCGCCTCGATCGATGCCGGGTTCCGCCGCGCCATGGCAACCATCGTCGACGCGAACATGACCCATCTGATCGCGTCGCTGATCCTGTTCCAGCTCGGCTCGGGACCGGTGCGCGGGTTTGCCGTCACGCTCGGCCTCGGCATCGTCACCTCCTTCTTCACCGCGGTTATGGTGACGCGCCTCTTTGTGGTGACCTGGCTCCGCACCACGCGCCCGAAACAGCTGGTGATTTAGGTTCACTTAGTCTCGGCTGAAAGGCAGCGCGCGCAGATTGCCCCCTCCGGCGCTTCGCGCNNNCCGCGGCGATGTGGCGGCTCGACCTCTCCGAAAATGGGCTAGACTTGCCCCCGGACTTGCTGACCCAACGGGGGAGGTTTTTCGACATGGCCGCATTCTTTTCCAATCTCCGCAATGTGGTGGTTGCGGGCGTCATTCTCGCGCTCATCGTCCTGCTCATTCACTGGGCGCAGACGGGCGTCATCGTGGATATGACGTTCTGGCAATTCCTCGTCCGTTGGCTGCACGTGATCAGCGGGGTGATGTGGATCGGTCTTCTGTGGTATTTCAATTTTGTCTCCACGCCGACCACGCCGAAGATTCCCGAAGATCTGCGTCCCGCGCTCGGCAAGTATATCACCCCGGCCGCCTTGTTCTGGTTCCGTTGGTCGGCGATGAGCACGATCGGGTTCGGTATCGTGCTCGCAGTACTGAATGGATATTTCGTGCAGGCCTACACGCTCGATCTCGTCGATCCGGCGGGTGCGTTCTCCGATCCGCGAAATCTCCTGATCGGGATCGGCATGTGGCTCGGCACCATCATGTGGTTCAACGTCTGGTTCGTGATCTGGCCCAACCAGCAGAAAGCCTTGAACATCGACAATGCCTATCCTGATCTCACCAAGGACGTGCGCGCCTCGGCGGGAAAAACCGCAGGTATGTTTTCCCGCGTCAATACGTTGCTCTCGATCCCGATGCTGTTCTGCATGGTCGGCGCCTCGCATCTGGCGTGAGCCGACCGGGCAGGGGAGCCGCTTTTGGGCGGCTCCCGGCGCCCGCTTCACGCGATGACACTCGAGGAGGCGCTCGCGCTCTGCGAAGCAACGGTCCGCAGCTCCGATCCGGACCGCTATTTCGCAACCCTGTTTGCGCCCTCCGACAAGCGGCCGCTTCTCTACGCGCTCTACGCCTTCAATCACGAAGTGGCGCGCATCGCCGATGTGGCGCGCGAGCCGGTGATGGCGGAGATTCGCCTGCAATGGTGGCGCGAGGCCCTGGAGGGCGCGTGCGAAGGCCGACCGCGCGCGCATCCTGCTTCCATCGGGCTTGCCGAGATTTTCGCCTGCGCCTCGCCGCCGCGCGAATTGTTCGAGCGCCTCATCGACGCGCGCGCGCCGGAGCCCGCCTCGGCGCCGTTCGCAGATCTGGAAGCGCTTGACGTTTATGCCGACGCGTCCTCCGCCTCGCTGATGCGGATTGCGGCGCACATACTCGATATGTGGGCCGAAGTGGACGCTCTGGCTCAGGAGGCCGGAATGGCTTACGGGCTCGCGCGGGTTTTGCGCGCAATTCCACAATGCGTCGCGCGTGGAAGAATGCCGCTTCCCGCTGATCTTCTCGCTGCGGAAGGCCTGCCTGTGGCCGAAATGTTCTCGGCACGCGATCGCGCAGCGTTGAAGTGTGCGATCGCGCGCGTCGCCGATGTGGCGCAGACGCATCTTGCCCGGGCTCGAAAAATGCAGTTTCCGCGCGAGACCCGTGCAGCGTTCCTGCCCGCCGCGCTGGTCCCGACCTATCTGTCGCAAATCGCGCGCAGTAGCGATCCACTGCGCGATCGGCACGACATCTCCCAACTCCGCCGCCAGCTGGTGCTGTTACGCAGCGCGCTGCTCGGGCGTTTATGAATTGGCGAAACAAAAATTCACAATGAGGCAGTGAGGCGGAAAAGACAGCGCGCGAAGCGCTCAGAAAACCTTACTGTCTCACTGCCTCATTGTGAATCTTCTTCGTCTTAACCCATCCGAGCCATTTGTCGAGATCGCACAATGCGCGGTGGACGAGGGCTTTTTTCCGGTCGCGGCCGCGGCTTCCGTCCATGATTGCGGGGAACAGTCCGAAATTCACGTTCATGGGCTGAAATGTTTCGGCCGCGGCGCCGCCGGTGATGTGATCGAGCAGCGCGCCCAGCGCGGTTGTCGAGGGAGGCGGAGCTGATTCATCGCCAAGAATCTCCGCGGCGGCGAAGCGACCCGCGAGCAGCCCGATCGCCGCGCTCTCGACATAGCCTTCGACGCCGGTGATCTGTCCCGCGAATCGGATGTGCGGACGCGATCTGAGGCGCAGTTGGGAATCGAGCAGGCGCGGCGAGTTGATGAATGTATTCCGATGCAGGCCGCCAAGCCGGGCGAAACGCGCTTGTTCCAGGGCCGGGATCATGCGGAAGATCCGCGTCTGTTCGCCATGCTTGAGCTTGGTCTGGAAGCCCACCATGTTCCAAAGCGTGCCGAGCGCATTGTCCTGGCGCAGTTGCACGACCGCGTGCGGCCGATGTTCTTTGCGCGGATCCCTGAGGCCCACGGGTTTCATCGGGCCGAAGCGAAGCGTTTCCACTCCGCGCGCCGCCATGACTTCGATGGGCAGACAGCCTTCGAAATAGGGCGTCGATTCTTCCCATTCCTTGAAGCTTGTTTTCTCGCCCGTGATCAACGCCGCAACGAACGCGCGGTATTGATCCTCGTCAAGAGGACAGTTGATGTAGTCGGCGCCACCGCCGCCAGGCCCCACCTTGTCGTAGCGCGACTGCAGCCACGCGACGGAGAAATCGACGCTGTCCTTGTGGACGACCGGCGCGATCGCATCGAAGAAGGCAAGTGAATCCTCGCCGGTCAGAGCGCGGATCGATTGGGCGAGCGCAGGCGAAGTGAGCGGCCCGGTCGCGGCAATGACGGGCTCGTCGGGTAGCGTGTCGATCTCCTCCCGGCGGGTTTCGATGCGCGGATGCTCCTCGATCGCACGCGTCACCGTGCGCGAAAATCTTTCGCGGTCAACTGCAAGCGCGCCGCCGGCGGGCAGCCGATTGAGATCGGCCGCGCGCAGAATGAGCGAACCGGCGCGCCGCATTTCCTCATGCAGCAGGCCGACGGCATTGTTTTCGCAATCGTCGGAGCGGAAGGAATTCGAGCAGACGAGCTCTGCGAGCCCATCGGTGGCATGCGCCTCGGTTCCACGCGCCGGCCGCATCTCGTGCAGCACGACGACCACGTCGGCCTGCGCCGCCTGCCACGCCGCCTCGCACCCCGCCAACCCCCCACCGATGATATGAAGCGCAATATCTCTTTCGCTGTCCAGCATGGCTCAAGGTAGCATTTGGGTGATCACGGCGAAGAAAGAATTGCCGGCAGAAGTAAGAATCACAGGGAGACAGTGAGCCACCCGGTTTNNCTCACCGCCTCACTGTCTCCCTGTGAACTTTACTTCTCCGCGGCTGCCGCGGCTCCGTGTGGGCCTCTTCCTAAGTCTCGAACAGCTTCTGACCGATGTATTCGCCGGGAGCAGCGCCGGGCGGGCAGGCGAACAATCCGCCACCGGTGTGGGTCGTGAACTGGTTCAGCAAGTCGAGTTTGGACATACGCTCGTAGATCCTGACGAAGCCCTCGCGCGGGTCGCGCTGATAGCAGATGAAGAACAGGCCCGCGTCATATGCAATGCCCTGCCGCCAGGGTGGCCAGCGTTCCGCCGTGTCGCTTACCCCGTCATTGTAGGAATAAGGCCGGCGCAGCACGCGGGCACCACCATTGCTCTGCGCGGCGGCGAGCCTCACATGCGCGTCGATCGGTGTGACGGGACTGCCGTCCTTGTCGGCGGTCTCGAAATCGAGCGCATCCGACTCGCTCTTTTTTCCGAGCGGCGCACCGGTCAGCTTGTGGCGTCCGAACGTGTGTTCCTGAAAGTTGGTTCTCATCCGGTCCCAGTGCTCGAGCGCGATGAGGATGCGCCGCGCCACGACATAGGAGCCGCCGCGCATCCAGGCGGGACCGTCATCGCCCACAAAGACGAATTGTTCCAACGCCGTCCTATCCTGTGGAGAGGGATTGCCGGTGCCGTCCTTGAATCCCATCAGGTTGCGCGGAGTTTCGCCTTCGGGCGAATGCGGAAGGAATCCCGTCTGGCCCCAGCGGACGTGCACCATTCCGATGCCGAGGTGCGAGAGTCGGCGGATGGCGTGAAAGGCGACCTGCGGATCGTCGGCGCAGGCCTGCACGGAAATATCTCCGCCCGTGCGGTCCGCTATGAGCTGGTCGCCGGTGAAGCGCGGCATGTCGATGAGCGCCGGCGGACGTGACGCCGCAAGGTCGTAACGATTCTTGCCATCCTTGACGAAAACCCCCGGGCCGAAGCCGAAGGTGATCGTCAGACGGGACGGAGAGAGGCCCATCGTCTCCGCGATGTCGGCGGGCGCATCAGGATCGCTTCCCTGCGAAGGCGCCATCTCGCCTCTCGACATCAGGGCCGCGGCTTCTGTCCACACGAGCAGAAGCGCAATCACATCGGCGCGTTTTTGGGTATCTAGATCGAACACGGCGAAATAGGTGTGGCGCTGTGCGGGTGTGAGGATGCCGCCCTGATGCACGCCGTAGAATAGCTCGACAGAATCTGCGGATCCCGCTTCCGCTGCGGCCGGCCGGATCTCTGCTTGCGCCAATCCTGTGCCGGCAACGGCAGCGAGCAGCCCCGCGCGCTTCAGAAACCCGCGCCGCGAAGCTCCAGTCTTGTCTCGTCGCGTCATTGAGAGGCTTCCATGAGCGTGTTTACATCGTCTTCGACATAATAGAATCCCTTGCCGTCGGGCGTTACCACGAGGCCGAAGAGATCGCCGTTTCCCGGCGGTGACTGCGCCTCATCGGTGTCGATCCACTGCGCGTAAAGCTGCTTGCCCGCCGCCGGATCGATTTCGACGACCTGGCCGTTCTTGGCGTTGCAGACGAGAAGGTGTCCGCCCGGCAAAAGCGCCAGCGCGAGCGGCCGCTTCAGGTAACCATCCCTAGTGACCATGCGCTCGATACCGGCGCTCGCCTTGCGCGTCAACGCATCTGGGATGGCAACAATCTAGTTGCCGACCGCATCGGAGACATAGAGCGTGCCGTCACCGGCGAGCGCAAGACCGGTCGGGCCGATCAGGAACGCGTCCCTGTCCGCGCGATGGCCGAATCCGTCTGCAATTACTGTCCGGCTTTCGATCATGGGTGGCTTTCCGGCCGGGATGGAAAGATCGAAACGAACGATGGAGGCCTTGTGCAACGTGACGGGATAGCCAGTCGCCGGATCGCGGACATCGGGGCCCGGAACGCCAGATCCCACCATGCTGACGAACAGGTTCGCGCTCACGCCTCTGTCGATCAGCGCAATGTTGCCCCAGGGCCCGTTGATGTCGGCGCCTGTCCATGCGGTTGCGACGTTGCCGTTGGAATCCAGCACGAAGAGGCAGCCATCGCCCTTCGTCCGTGTCGTGCCGTCGTTGCTCGGCGTGCTGCCGGCGATGATCCAGCCGCTCTTCAGCATGGTCATCGCCGTAGTCAATCCCGTCCCGCCCGGACATTGCGGCGCATGCTGCGGCAGGTTTGCGATCAATGTCGTCGCCTTCGTAGCGGGATTGTAATCGACGATCGTGGTGCCGGTGCCCTGAAGATTTGAGAGATTGTTGAAATTGTCGACGAGCACGTCGCCCTTCTGGATGCGTCCCGCCGAAACGGGCGCGACGACGACCGCATAGGGATTGAGATCGCCATTGTCGGTCACGGCGGAGGTGAGCATCGCGTGACGATGAATATTTTCGAGGAACCCATCTGATGCTCGCGCCGCGGCCAACTGCGCCACGTACAGCGCAAGAGTCGTCACGGCCAACACAAAGCCGCGTGGCGGGATTTCGAGCTTCGACGAGCGCTCTCTGATCTGCATCGTCAATTCCTTATAGCGTGGCAACACGGCGTTCTCTGGGCCGGGACATTGCGGCACAGCATCGGTATGAGGCCCTGTTGCGAGACATGGCTCCTGCCCAGGGGCGTGTTTCCGGACCCTCCGGTCCTTCATATTGGCACTTATATATCGGCGCTTATTCTATTTGACAATGAGAATTAGTCGCAATCTAGCTTAAGCGATATCGTGCGAGTCCGGCGGATGAGCTCAATGACAGCACGCTCGTTGGAACGGCCCAAGCCGGAGGTGCCAGCGGCGGCGGCACGGCTTTCAAGCTGAGCAAGTCCCGCGGCGTGTGGAACGAGACGACGCTTCACACTTTCGGCAGCGGCAACGACGGAGTGAGCCCTAGTGGGCAGATCGTTCGCGACTCGCACGGTAATCTTTACGGCACGACCGTACTCGGCGGCACTCATGGTGCCGGAACCGTCTGGGAGATCACGCCTTAGCTTTGTTGCGTCCCGAAATTTGTGGCGCCCGGATCACAACGAGCAGCCAGTTCTCACTTTCATCCTTGTCCGGTGCGCCAGCGCCTAACCCATTGAAGATGCTGGGCTTGCCGAGTCACGATACAGGATAGAAATGCGAACTCCGTCGAGAAACCGCCCCTCAGATTGGTATTTGTCGGCGGACCAGGATCAGTAACCAGTTCCCACTTTCATCCGGTCCGGTGCGCCGCAGTGACCTAATTTGAAATTCCCCAGCGTGCACGCGCCTTGTTGAGAAGATCGACAATCTCCGAAGCGGATTCTTTCCAGCAGGGGCTAAACGAATCTATTCCGCCTGTGAGGCCCCGGATGATTTTGTTTTCTTGAGAGCCATCGGCATAGACGCATCCCGGTTGCCGCGAAAACAGGCGTGGTGAATAAATTGCGAAGTTCGTGAAATCATTCCAGGAATATCGAAATGTGCGGATACCTGTGCGCCAGGTAAGACCGCCTGGTTCCAAAATCAAATACCCTGGGCGAAACAACGCATAAATCAGGAAGAGTGAAATTACGCCAAACAGAAGTATCAGGAAGGAGTCCAAAAAACACGCTTCTTCCCGTGCCAGTCGACAATTTGATAGCAAAAAGCAGAGTGACTCCGGCCGTAGCTGTCAAACTCAACCCAAGCTTGAAGCGATCCTGTACCAAAATTATTGACGGGTTCTCAAGCGTGCCACGCATTTTTTCTCCTGTCAGGAATTCTGCTCGACCAATCCCTCGGACGTTCGGTGCCTGTCACAAGCCTTCACGGCACAAGGGACGTGCTACAAATCCACTTCGGGTCAACGCGCGGGATTTCTACGGCCAGCCCTGTTGCCTCCACAATGGCGGACCCAGAATCTCGGCGAGTTCTGTATCGGTAACGGGCAATGGCAGACGTTTGCCCCCTATGCTCACGATGCCGCTTCTGCGCGGCCATGGCCGCGGCTCCGCCATTCGGTAGCCCACCCAGACAGAACGCAGACCCGCATGTGGACCCTTGGGATCAATACCTACTGAAATCAGCAGATGGCCATCCCGGCGCACATAGTTTGGAGGTAGAGGCTGGTAGGGGATCTTGGCCTGTGCGGCGACTTTCATCAGCATGGCGGTTGTACGTTCATCAGGCAGATCGGGCCTGAAGGCGCGGGCGCGCAAACGCTCTACGTTTCCCAAATCCTCCACGCCCAGATCCCGGTCGGCCAGATGAATCACCAATGGGCAAGGTCCCGGCTTCTGGGGATTCTGGAACCAGGAGAAGCCGGCATAGGTGGCCCGGCCGAAATGGCTTATACCTGTAAAACTGAGATTGGGCGCAAAGGCCGCCTGGACGAGCACACCAGAGATTTCGAGGTAGAGCTGAAAGGCAGCGGTCAGGCCCACCATCAGCGCAATCATCACAAGAGCAATCTTAATAAAATTTGCCATGCGATCTGGCCCCTTGACCGATGCGCGCGACAATACGCGACGATTGACGTATTTTTGGTAACCCGACACGCCGGCCTTTATACCGCATTCATCAGATGAAGCGTAAATTTTCAGGACGACGAACACCGTTCCTTTATCGTAATCACGAGGTGGTTTGAACATCGAGGCGGGAATCATGGTACACCCCACCGGAGGTCGCGGTGCTGCGGGAATTGTATGAAGATGTTCTGCGGCTGACATCTGGTCTGCGGCCACCGCCGGTCCCCGTCGGGAGCCGCGAAGGTCCGATAAACGAGAAGGCGAGAATCATGGAATGTGAATCGATATCGGGTCCCGGCAAGCTTATGCTTGCGCTCGCGTCCGTGGTTGGGCTGGCCGCGCTCGCCATCCCATGCGCGCAAGCTCAAACCCTCAGCGTCGTCCACAATTTCACCGGCGGAAGCGACGGGGGAAATCCCGTCAACGGCTTCACGATGAGTGCAACCGGGACTCTCTACGGCACTGCCAGTTCCGGCGGTAGTTCCGGTTACGGCGTTGTGTTCAAGGTTGGTGACAAAGGCGACGAAACGGTGCTGCACAGCTTCGCCGGCGGGTCGGACGGGGCAACTCCAAACGGGGGCGTGATCGAGGACCCGAGCGGCGCTTTCTTCGGAACGACCACGACTGGAGGCACTTCGGGGCTGGGAACGGTGTACAGGGTGAAGAGAACGAAGGAGACCGTGTTGTACAGCTTCGCCGGGGGCACGGACGGCGCGGATCCCCAGGCAGGGCTGGTCATGGATGCCGCGGGGAATCTTTACGGCACAACCAGCGTGGGCGGATCGGCCGGCAATGGCACGGTTTTCGAGCTCGTTGCCCCAAAGGTAAAGAGCGGGCGGTGGACCGAGACGGTGCTCTACAGCTTCGGCACCGGTACGGACGGAGCAACTCCGATCGGCGGTGTGAACCTGGACGCGGCCGGCAACCTGTACGGTACGACGTCGTTGGGAGGTACCTACGGATACGGCACGGTCTTCCGGTTGACGCCGGGATCCGGTTGGACAGAAAACATTCTTTACAATTTCGACAACACGACGGATGGGGCCTATCCCTACGCAGACCTGATTTCCGATGCAGCGGGCAATCTTTATGGCGCCGCTACGGACGGCGGCACAGGGGGCGGAGGGACGATATTCGAGCTCACACCCTCAAACGGCAACTGGACTTTCGCGGTGCTCTACAGCCTTCCCGGATGGGGTATCTCGGGAACTTTCCGCGACCTCCTGCTTGATGCATCGGGCAATATTTTCGGCACTACGCATTGCGACGGCGCCGATAGTGCCGGAACGATTTTCGAGCTCACACCCTCAGGCGGAAGCTGGACATACACCCTACTTTACACCTTCACGGGGGGCGGCGACGGTCTCTACTCGATCAGCAACCTCGTAATGAAACGCGGCAAGCTCTACGGAACGACGATTGACGGCGGCGCGAATGGTGCCGGGGTCATCTACAAGCTTACGCGCTAGACCGAACAGCCGCAGGCATGGAGCGCCGGCACCTCGTTTGGGGGTGCCGGCGGTTTCCTGCCAGCCCCGATGAATACGATGAATACGGGGACGCCTAATCCATTTACAGCAAGCGTGGTTCGTCTTCGATTGCGATCTTGCCCTTGCGGCCCGGTGCTCGTCTTGCAATGGGCCGGCCGAGGATTTTCTCGAGACCCGCGATGAATTCCGAATTGCCGAGCGGCCGTCCGGTTCGTTCGGCGGACCGAATGCCGGTGAAGAGCGGCTCGTCTGCCGCGCCCCGAGCGATCAGGGCAGCGAAGTCGGGGACGCGAGACAGGACCGGCGCCACGCTCACAAGCTCATCGTCGGCCCGCGCCAGATGGGCGCGCACGCTCGACCAGGGCCAATCCTGGGCGTGCGCAACAAGCCGCGCCCTGACGGGATTGAGACTGACATAGCGAACCGCAGCAATGAGGTGGGCGTCATCCATGACTACCTAGCCGTAGCGGTTCTGAAAAAGATGGCCGCTCCATCGGGCCCGGGCGTTGACGAACGTGGTATAGCGTCGATGCGTGTCACCCAGGGCGCGGGCAAGACCCTCGGCATTGCCCGGGGCGAGAATCAAGTGAACGTGGTTGGGCATCAGGCAATAAGCCCAAACCTCCACCGACGATTTGTTGCAATGCTCGGCGAGGAGGTCGCGATATATCTCCTGGTCGCCTGGTTCGAAGAAAATCGCCTCGCGCCTGTTTCCACGCTGGGTGACGTGATGCGGGCAACCGGGACCGACGATGCGAGCGAGGCGGGCCATGGCGAGCCTATACGCCAATCCTGCCCGCGGACTGCAAAATCATTGTCTCCGATTGTCGCCGCTTCCGTCGCGTGCAAAACTTCGACAATGAATTAGACGTCCCCGTATTCCCGTATTCCCGGGAATTATCTTCGTTGCGGGTAAACAACATTCCGGAATCGTAGCGTGTCTCATCGACCCGACGCGCATGACCACGCTCGAACGCCCGACGATGGATTATTTTATTTTCGGGCGAGCGAACTATCATGATCCGGGGAGTATACATCACCACTACACGACCGAATTTTGTTTGCAGCTTACCGGCGTAACCGGCAGCGTCCACTTTGGAGAGCCGCAGATGGACAATGCGGGTCTGGAGCCCATCAAAGGTTCCAGCAGTTGTTGTCCCTATCACAATTGCACGGATAATCAGTGCAAGAAGCGGGCGCTAAACTAAGACGCCCAACGCTTTGCGCGCACGCATCAGTATAAATTGGGAAGAAAAGCGCGAGTCACCAAATCAGGCCACTCGCGTTTGAAATTCGGCCACCGGCGGACAAAATCGGCCAGCACCGGCCACTCGGCCTTGTTCAACATTCCGATATGGAGCAGCGACCGGGCTTGCAACGTGCGCAATAGCGCGATTTGTTAGCGGTTTCTCGAGTGACCCGCGATTCGGCAGGCACTGCAGCTTGAGGACACACGCATGAAGCTCCAGGTCTGGCGCCGGACGGCGCTTGCGGCGGTCATCGCGATGGGGTGGACGCAGGCCGTGCCCAGCAGCGCGCACGACTGGACATTCATGCGATTTCCGGCGCTGCACGGTGGAATGATCGTGTTCGAGGCGCATGGCAATCTGTGGCAGGTCGGACGCTGGGGCGGCGCGGCGAGCCGGCTGACCGCCGATCCCGGATACGATTTGATGCCCCGCTATTCGCCCGACGGAAGCGCGATTGCCTTCACCGGCTTCTACCAGGGCAATCAGGACGTCTATGTGATGCCCGCCGGCGGCGGCGCTGCGAAGCGGCTCACCTTCCATTCCGACGTGGTCGAGAGCGCGCCCACGCGCTGGGGCCCCGACAATATGGTGGTCACCTGGACGCCGGATTCGAAGAATATCGTCTTTCTTTCCCGGCGCATGGCGTGGAACAGCTGGTACGGTCGGCTCTTCGAAGTGCCGGCGGGCGGCGGTCTTGCGCAGCCATTGCCGCTCGATCGCGGCGGGCTCATGACCTACAGCCCCGACGGAAAGTCGATCGCCTACAACCGCATCTTCCGCAATTTCCGCACCTGGAAACGCTACAATGGCGGTCTCGGCCAGGACGTCTACACCTACGATTTCGATGCGAGAAAGCTCACCCGCATCACCACATGGATGGGCACCAACACCGCGCCCATGTGGGTCGGCCGGAAAATCTACTATCTGTCGGATCACGACGCGAAGCGCCGCGAGAATATCTGGGTCTACGACCTCGACTCGAAGCAGTTCCGGGAAGTCACGCATTTCACCAATTACGACATCGATTTCCCGAGCCTCGGACTGGGCGGCAAGGGCGGCGACGGCATCGTGTTCGCGCAGGCCGGAGCGCTGTGGGTGATCGATCTGCCATCGGAGAAGCTGCACCGGCTGAACGTCAGCGTGCCGGATGACGGTACCCGCACCGGACCCCGCTATGCCGACGCGGGCAAGGCCGTTCGCGACCAGGACACGGCGCAGGACACCGACTACGCGCTGTCACCGAACGGCAAACGCGCAATCTTCTCGGCGCGCGGCGATCTGTTCACGGCGCCGGCCGAGCATGGCGCTACGCGCAATCTCACGGGAACCAGCAACGCCGACGAAGACCATCCGGGCTGGTCGCCTGACGGCAAGACCATCGCCTACACGACCGATGTGAGCGGCGAGCAGCAGATAGCGGTTCGGGCCGCCACGGGCGGTGCCGAGAAAATCCTCACCCATTTCGTCACGGGCTTCCTCTACGGCCCCTTGTGGTCTCCGGACAGCAAACGGCTGGCCGTCGCGGACGCAAATCACCGACTCTGGCTCGTCGATGCGAGCAGCGGGAACGCGACGCAGGTGGCGCAGGATCCCTATTCCGAGATCCACGACCAGAGCTTCGCACCAGACGGGCGCTGGCTCGCCTACAGCATCACCGCCCCCAATCAGCTAAAGGGCATCTGGGTGGACGATATCGGCAGCGGCAAGTCCGTACGCGTCTCGGAACCGCTTGCCAACGACACCAATCCGGTGTTCTCGCCGGACGGCAAATATCTGTATTTCGTTTCGACGCGTCACGAGAACCCGACGGCAAATGAAATCGAGTTCAATGTCGCATCGATCGAGATGGACGGCATCTATGTGGCGACGTTGCGCAAGAACGAACCCTCGGCGTTCGCGCCACGCTCTGATGAAGGCGCCTTCGAGCCCGAGAAAGACTCGAAAAGCAAGCCATGGAAACCAGGCGCGTCCGGGCCGGTGGCAATCGATTTCGACGGCCTGATGGCGCGCGCCGAGGAACTGTCGGCCGGCATCAGGTCCCACGTCGAGGATGCCGAGCGCTCCCTCACCAACCTCGTGGTCAACACCAGCGAGACCATCCAGACCGGCGACCGCGCCGCGCAGCAGTCGCTGCTTTCGGTTTCCACCGACGTCGGCGCCCAGTTGACGCTGACCTCGGCGGAAGTCGAACGCACCCTCACCGCCGTCGGCACCGGCGCCGCGACCTCGATCCTGACCAGCGCCCGCGACGCGCAGTCGACGC
>PKWC01000231.1 GCA_003131925.1 Alphaproteobacteria bacterium
GCGGGCGTGCTCGATTCGGATGCGAGCCGCAAGGCCGCGCGCTTTGTCCGTTTTTGCGACTGCTTCAACATTCCCATCATCACCTTCGTGGATGTGCCGGGATTTCTTCCCGGCGTTGCGCAAGAGCATGGCGGCCTCATCAAGCACGGGGCAAAGCTGCTCTTTGCGTTCACCGAAGCGACTTCGCCCAAGGTGACCGTCATCACCNNTACGCCTGGCCGACGGCGCAGATCGCGGTGATGGGTGCGAAAGGCGCCGTTGAGATCATTTTCCGCCAGGATATCGGCGACAAGGAGAAGATCGCCGCGCGAACCAAGGAGTACGAGGATCGCTTCCTCAATCCGTTCATCGCGGCAAGCCGCGGATACATCGATGACGTGATCCGCCCCCATTCCACGCGCTGGCGGGTGATCCGCGCACTGCGCATGCTGCGGAAGAAACAGGTCCCGCAGATCTGGAAGAAGCACGGCAATATTCCGCTGTAGAGCTAGCGTTCCGCTTCCAACGCTTCGTATCCAAATAAATTGTCATGACCCCGCTGGTCCCCCGGTTAAACCGGGGGAGGCCACCCAGTTGAAACCTGTACAGCGTTGCATGGATGCCCGGATTTTCTTGGTCTTTTGGCAGGCCACGCACTTCCATCTGGGTGGCCCGCTTGCGCGGGCCATGACAATTTTTTTGGATACGAAGCGTTGGAATCGAATCACTAGAGCGGGATGAATTTAGCTCTGGTTGATCAGGCATAGCCTGCATTCCTGAAGTAGTTGGCGCATTCTTGGGCGTTGAAGGATGTCAGTAGCTCGCCGATGGCCGAGCAGACGGCATCGGCGGTTCGCGCGCTGGCCTTTCGCAGCAGATGTTTGAGTTTGGCGAAGACCTGCTCGATCGGGTTCAGGTCGGGAGAGTATTTTGGCAGGAAAATGAGATGCGCGCCGGCCTTGCGAATGGCCGAGCGTACGACTTTGCTCTTGTGGCTGCCGAGATTGTCCATGATGACGATGTCGCCGGGACGAAGCGTTGGGACGAGAACCGCTTCGATGTAGAGGAGAAAGCGCTCGCCATTGATCGGACGATCGATGAGCCAGGGCGCCTCGATACGGTCATGGCGGAGCGCCGCAAGGAAGGTCATCGTATTCCAGTGACCATACGGCGCCTTGGCTTTCAGGCGTTCTCCTCGTGGGCTCCAGCCACGCAGCGGCGCCATATTTGTTTTGGTCCAGGTCTCATCGATAAAGACGAGCCGAGCTGGATCAATGCGATTTTGATACCTTGCCCATTGGGCGCGCCGCCTTCGAACGTCGGGACGATCCTGCTCTGCGGGCAGAAGTGTTTTTTTTGAAACTCAAGTCTTCGGCGTGCACGAACTCCCACACCGAGCGATAATCGACTTTGAGGCCGCGTTCGCTCGCGAGTTCGCCCACCAGTCCCCGCAGCGTGAAGTCGCCGGCTTTACAGCGCTGCAACAGCCAGATGCGATGATCACCCGAGAGCGTCCTGGGCTTGTGACTGCCCATCTGTCCCGGTTCGAGGTGCCCCTTCGTTCGGAATTGCGCCACCCAACCGATTACCGTGCTCGGGGCAACGCCATACCGCTGCGCCGCCGCCTGCCGGCTCATCCCTTCTCGTTCAACCGCAAAAACCGCGCGCTTGCGAAGATCCTGAGAATACGGTCGTCCCATGCATGCCGGCCTCCATCTCCAGCCAGCATCTTGAATCTGACTCGTGACCCTTTGGGAATCCCCTATCGATTCCTCCTAAACTCATCCCGCTCTAGCGTTGAAGTCGGATCACTAATGGAGAAATCCGACGCGCTGGTGACTACTTGCTGCGCTTCTTCTTCGGTTTTGGCCCGGGCTTCTGGCGGGCGAGCGTGCGGCCGAGGCGCGTTTCGAGGCGCCTGACGAAGGCCGGCGTTCCGAGCGGCCGTCCCGTGCTCTCGTGGGAGCGGATCGCCTCTTGCTCCTCCTCGCTCAGGCCTTCGGCGAGGAATTCGCTCCAGCCTCCGGCACGGTCGAGCAGAGGCCGGGCAGTCACTAGGCCATCGTCGCGGCCGCGAAGATGCGCCTGTGCACTGGACCAGTGCCAGTCGCGCGCCCGTTTCACGAGCTTGGCCCGCAGGGGCGCAAGTTCGACATAGCGGGCACAGGCGAGCAGGTGGGTTTCGTCAGTCGGAAAGGAGGCAAAGCGCCCCTGCCAGAGATAGCCGCGCCACTTCTTGCGCGCGTTGATCTCGCGCGTATAGCGGCGATGCGCTTCGCCGAGCGCCGCCCACAGCCCGTCGACATCGCGGGGAACCAGGATGAGATGTACGCGGCTCGGGAGCAGGCAATAAGCCCAGACGGACACCTTCACCTCGCGGCAACCGTCCGCAAGCAGCGATTTGTACAATTCGTAATCGGCGTCGGAAAAGAACACCTTCTGGCCGCGATTCCCCCGCTGCGTCACCAGATGGGGCGCGCCGGCCGCCACCACTCTTGCCAATCGTGCCATGGCCGCACCTTGGCTCCCGACAGCGGGTCTGTCAATTCCATACTATGTCCCCATCCAGGCGCAACATTCCATCTCCACGGCTGCGCCAAGGGCCAGGGCGGACACTCCGAACGCGGAACGCGCGGGCAGGCGATCGGAATCGAAATAGGAGACGTAGATTTCGTTGAACTCGGCCCAGCGCGACATGTCCGCCAGCATCACGGTGCATTTGAACACGTCGTTGAACGACAGGCCCGCGGAATCAAGCACGCGTGCGATGTTCTCCATCATCTGTCGCGTTTCGGGACCCATGCCTCCTGGCACGAGTTCAAGGCGGCCGGGCAGATTGCCGAGCTGGCCGGAGAGATGGAGCAGATTTCCGGCGCGGACGGCGTCCGAGAAAGGCAGACCAATGGTTTTCGTACCATGCGAGGAAATGAATTCCATGTTGCCGCCTCCCTGGATGCTTGCCGTTTACCGGCGGTTCGCGAGCGCCTAGAACCTACTGTCACAGTGTCGATGGCGGGGGAAGGGACCGCGTGTTCCAGAAAATCCTGATTGCCAATCGCGGCGAGATCGCCTGCCGCATCATCAAGACAGCGCGGCGCATGGGGATTGCCACGGTAGCGGTCTATTCCGAGGCCGACGTGGCTGCGCTTCATGTGGACATGGCGGACGAGGCGGTCGAGATCGGCGCCGCGCCAGCCTCGCAATCCTATCTGAACATCGAACGGATTTTGCAAGCCTGCCGCGAGACAGGTGCCGACGCCGTTCATCCGGGCTACGGATTTCTCTCGGAGCGCGTCGGATTTGTGGAGGCTCTCGCCGGCATTGGCGTCACGTTCATCGGGCCGAATGCGAAGGCCATCGCCGCGATGGGCGACAAGATCGAATCGAAGAAACTAGCCCTGGCGGCGGGTGTTTCGATCGTCCCGGGCTTCGTGGGCGAGATCCGCGACACGGCCCACGCGAAGGCTCTGGCGCGCGACATCGGCTACCCGGTGATGGTGAAGGCCTCGGCGGGCGGCGGCGGCAAGGGCATGCGCCGCGTGGATCGCGAAGAGGATCTCGACTCCGCGCTGCGCGAGGCCTCGAGTGAAGCGTTACGGGCGTTCCGCAACGGCGAGATCTATATCGAGAAGCTGGTCATCGAGCCGCGCCATATCGAGATCCAGGTTCTCGGCGACGGCAAGGGCCGCGCCATCCATCTCGGCGAGCGCGA
>PKWC01000229.1 GCA_003131925.1 Alphaproteobacteria bacterium
CCCGACGGCAGACGAATCGTCACCGCGTCGGAGGACAAGACCGCGCGCATCTGGGATGCGGTCACGGGCGCCCAGCTTGTCGTGCTCGCGGGACATACGGATCTCGTCTACTCTGCCGCGTACTCGCTCGACGGCAGACGCATCGTCACCGCGTCGGAGGACAAGACCGCCCGTATCTGGGACGCGGTCACCGGCGCTCAGTCCGTCGTGCTCTCCGGTCATGAGGCTGCCGTTTCCACCGCCGCCTGGTCGCCCGACGGCAGACGCATCGTCACCGCGTCCGACGACAAGACCGCCCGGATCTGGGACGCGGTCACCGGCGCCGAACTCGCAACGCTCTCCGGCCATACAGATCATTTAATCTCCGCCGCCTGGTCGCCCGACGGTAGTCGCATCGTCACAGCGTCGGCGGACAAGACAGCACGCATCTGGAACGCGGTCACGGCTACCCTGCTTGCCGTGCTTTCCGGACATGGCGCTGCCGTCTATGGCGCCGCCTACTCGCCGGATGGTAGACGAATCGTCACCGCATCAGAGGACAAGACTGCGCGCATCTGGGACGCGGCCACGGCCACCCAGCTGGCAGTGCTGGCCGGACATGCCGCCCGCGTCGTGACTGCCGCCTGGTCGCCCGACGGCCAACACATCGTCACCGCATCGAACGACAGCACCGCGCGAATCTGGGACGCGGTCGCAGGTACCCAGCTCGCCGTGCTTTCCGGCCATGGCGCTTCTGTCTTCTCCGCCGCGTACTCGCCTGACGGAAGACGCATCGTCACCGCGTCGGATGACAACACCGCACGCATCTGGGACGTGATCCCCCGCGCCCAGCTGGCCGTGCTTTCGGGGCATAGCGGATTCGTCGAGTCCGCCCGCTACTCACCCGACGGCAGACGAATCGTCACCGCGTCGGAGGACAAGACCGCGCGCATCTGGGACGCAGCCACGGACGCGAAGCTCATAGTCCTTGCTGGACATGGCGATACCGTCTTTTGCGCCGCCTGGTCGCCCGACGGCAAACGCATCGTCACCGCGTCGGACGACAAGACCGTTCGCATCTGGGATGCGGTCACCGGCGCCCAGCTGGCGGTGCTATCCGGACACGGGGATCGCGTAATCTCCGCCGAATTCTCGCCCAACGGCAGGCGCATCGTTACGGCTTCATTCGACAAGATCGCGCGCGTCTGGGACGCCGCCACCGGCGCCCAACTCGTGGTACTCGCGGGGCATCGCGATCTCGTCTACTACGCCGCCTGGTCACCCGACGGCAGACGAATCGTCACCGCGTCGGCGGACAATACCGCGCGCATCTGGGACGCGGTCACGGGCACCCAGCTCGCCGTGCTCGCCGGGCATGACGCTCGTGTCGTGTCCGTCTCCTGGTCGCCCGACGGCAACCGCATCGTCACCGCGTCGAACGACAACACCGCGCGAATCTGGGACGCACGGATTCCAGCCGGTCTCGACTCTCAGATCGTCTGGGCAGATGCCGCAGAACTCAATCCCGTTTCCGAGGTCGAGCGATCCGATCTCGGCCTGCCGCCGGACACACGCGCTCGAACGTGGCCGATGAATGCTTCCGCATGCGATCGGGCGGCGGCAGCGCCTTACGATCCGGATCGGCAATCGCAGGGAGTGGGGCAAGACAGCATCGCTGCCGACGTCGCGACCTCTGCCTGCGCTCAGAGTTTCACAAAATCTGGAAATGTTTCGCGAGCGATCTATCAAATGGGACGCGCCTTGCTTGCGAAACGTGACTTCAAAGGCGCCAGGCGCCGATTCGAGTTGGCAATTTCCGAAGGTTATCGTTCTGCCCGCGTCGATCTCGGGAATCTTCTGTTACAACCTTCGGCTGGAATGCTCGATCCCGAACGTGCGGTTTCGCTCTTCGAAGAGGCGTGGAACGAAGGCGTCCCGGTCGCCGCGTTCGAACTCGGTCGCCTCTACGAATATGGAGTGCGTGGCAGGGAGGCTGCGTGGCGCTCCACGCTCCGCCCGAATGCCCCCAAAGCGTGGCTCTGGTATCATAGGGGCGCGGACGTGGGCGAACCAAATGCGCTCGCGCGTTTCGGCGAAAGAGGCGACAGGACCGCTGCTGCCGAAACCGGTACGGCGAAGAGAGACGCGCTTATGCTCGACACATTTCGATACTATGCTGCCGCTGCAGAGCGCGCGCATGATGAGGACTGGCCGGACGATGCATGGCAGAACTGGCGCTATCGCCGCGCCACGCTCGCGCGCCTGCTTGCCCGCGATGGCATGATGCAGCAGGTCGCAGATGCCTACGCCGGCGTACGCGAGATGTGGCGGCCGCGTCCGCCGACGCTTGCCGAGCGCATCGGGCGATGGTTGGCTGCTATCTGACCGGCCGCGGGCCGCAATGCTGAGGAACGCGCCGGCTCCGTCGCAGAATTCCAGGGCGGTCGATGATGAACAACGCGCATCCCCCAAAACCGCGCTTTGCGCTGTCGGTCGGGATCATCGGACACCGGCCGAACAGGCTGCCCGAAGACTCGCGTTCGCGCATCGCGCGCGAGATCGCCGAAACGCTCGCCGCGATCCGTACCGAAACGCTTGCGGCGCATGCGCGCCATGCGGATTGCTTTTCGGAATTCGCGCCGAAGCTAACGCTGGTCGCTGCGCTTGCCGAAGGCGCGGACCGCATGGCGGCGGAAGCCGCGCTGGACATGGGCTTCGAGCTGGAGGCGCCGCTGCCTTTCGCGGCCGACGAGTACGAAAAGGATTTCGACAGTCAAACCTCGCGCACGTCGTTCCGCGGTTTCCTCGATAAGGCACGCGCGGTGCTGGAGCTCGACGGAGACCGTATGCAAGCGGGGAAGTCTTACGCGACGGCGGGTCTCGTCGTGCTCGACATGTCGGATCTTCTTATCGCGGTGTGGGACGGCGGCGCAGCGCATGGGCGCGGTGGCACCACCGAGCTCATCGCCGAGGCCGGCCGGCGCGGCATGCCCATCATTCGCGTGGACGCGACCGGGAATAATCTCCCGCGGCTGCATTGGCGCGGTCTCGACGACCGTCACACGACGCCGATGCACATCGACGATCATCCCGCCGCGGCGCTCGGGGAAGCGCTTGCAACGGCCATCGAAGCGCAGATCCGGCCGCCGCAGAATCCCGCCGAGCGAAGCGGGCTTGATCGCTTCCTCGCGGAAGGAAGGCGGCGGCTCACAGCGCGAATCGAATATCCGCTGCTCATGTTCCTCCTTTGTGTGCGCTGGCCTCGCGCAGGCGACATTCTCTTGCCGCAGCCCGGACGGCTGGCAGATGTATTGAGCGCCACCGGATCCGGGGGGTCAGCCGTTACCGCGGCGTTCGGTTGGGCGGACGCCATAGCCGTGCGTTTCGCGCAGGATTTTCGCAGCGCGGTGATCGCCAATTTTCTCGTCGCCGCCGCTGCTGTTCTCGTTGCGGTGCTGAACTTCCGCTACCCCTGGAGCGCGATCGAGCTGGTGCTGGTTACGTTCCTCGTCGTCAACGCCCTGGTCGGCTACAGGCGCCGCTGGCACCATCGCTGGATCGAATCGCGCGAAGTCGCCGAACGCTTGCGCGTCGCGGCGCTGATGCATGCGCTCGCCACGCGGGCGCCTGGTCCATTCGGAACGGCGCCCACATGGCCGGCCTGGTACGCTCGCGCAATCGCGCGGCAGGCAGGCTTGCGTGGAGGCCGTCTGGACAGGGAAGGGCTGGCCACCGCGCGGCAGGAGTTGCAGGCGCTTCTCCGCGATCAGGCCGCCTATCACGAAATAACGGCACGGCGATTCAAACGCCTGCATGGCCGCCTGGCGCTGGTGGGACTGTCTTTGTTCATCGCGGCGTTCCTGCTCTCTGCGGGAGCATTTGCCGGAATTGCGTTCAGGCTCCTGTCTGTCACGCCAGATATGAAATATTGGATGATTGTCGCTTCCGCGAGCTTGCCGGCGTTCGCTTCCGCGGGTTATGGCATTCGCATGATCGGCGATTTCGAGGGAGCAGCAAAGCGGTCGGCGCGCATGAAAGCGCAACTGGATGCGCTCGCGTCTTCAATCGAGAAAGGCGGCGCCGAATTCGAATGGCTGCGCGACAGAGCTCACAAAGCAAGCGACGTCATACTCGGCGACGTCGCCAACTGGCGACTCGCGGTGGAAAGCCGAGAGCTCGAGATGCCGGGGTGATCGCGTGCAAATAATAATTCGGGGATCAGACCCCGAATTTTCCTTGCATCGCCCTCCAGCGTGAATACGCACGTGAAGGTGGAGAACGAGCCTCGCTTTATGTGTTCCGATTTTGGGGGAGTCTGTTCTTCTTTGTGACCGCGTTCGTATCGCCCGTGTTGCAGAAAACATGCAGGCTCCAAAGGCGCTCTAATGTCTCAATGACGCATCATTGGCGAGCTTGAGTGTTACGTATGCAACTGCTCTTGAAACAAACTCGAGCACGAAACGATCGTTGTTGGAGAGGTTGTCGCACCAACGGTGGGGGCGGTCGACGCAACCGCCATTGAAACCCGGTATCTTGCCTTCGAAGTTGCCGAGGAATCCGCCCCAAAGACTGACTTCCCAGGGGTGTTTGCAGCAATCCTGTTGCGTGAGGATTCCCGAATTCGGAACACCCACCAGACTGAACGAATTCGAGTCGGTGCCATCATTTCCAAAATTTGCATTTCGGGATTCCACACCCACCGAACTGAAATATTCTGCAAAATCCCTGTTGCCCACCCTGGAGTCTTTTACGACATCCGGTGGAAAACGTTTGACGTTGTGGGCATGCGCAGGATCAGCAACCAGAATGGCGAAGTTCGGTGTGGCCGTTACATCCACATCGATATCGAATACAATGCGGCGCAACTCTTTGGTTGTCAGGGTCTTCGTGTAGGTGCGGGACCCGAGCAAACCGAGTTCCTCGCCGCCAAACCAGATATACCGAAGCTGATTGCGCGTTCGCGTCCGCGCCATCTCCAGGGCAATTTCAAGAATTGTGGTCGAACCGGACGCGTTGTCCAGCATCCCCGCTCCATAGATGGAGTCCAGATGGGCGTCGACAACGACGACATGATGCGGATCACCCAATGGCGAGTCGACGATCAGATTGTAATCGATGTCGGATCTGTGACGCGTCCGGATGTCGAGGTGAACCGCAGGTGCGTTCCCCGCACTGAACCGCCGAGACAAACCCTCACCCACCGCATAGGAGACGACGCCAACAACCGGAATGTTGGCCGGGCTGACAAGCTGTGCCTCGAAGGCGCCGCCATCGCGCCGCTCGCCCCTCCCCGCTTCGCCGGGCGCCCCTTTGCTGTTGTAGATGATGACGGCCGCCGCGCCCGTGGCTTCGGCGTTCGCCACCTCGGTGTCATAGGCGCATGATCCCCTCTGAAGAAGAGCGATGTGTCCAGGCACGAAGCCGGCGAAATCGCTCCGCGAACAGCCAGTATTGGAATCACGCACCGCCGCGGCGCCAGCTCCGCCCGTGGGCTGCGCCAACGCGGTCAGAATGCCGCTGCCAGAGAGCCGTGCGACAAACCAATCCTGCGAAATCCGGTAGGTCTGACCGGCCGCGTCGAAGGCTGGCACGCCTGTGACACTGAAATCGGCCCATTTGTAGGGCTGGATCGTAACCCGATAGCCGGCTCCACGCATCAGCCCGGCGACATAGTCGACAGAAGCCTTGTATCCGGATGTGCCGGTATTGCGATTGCCATGGCCGCCAGGCCCCGGGTTTTGATCTGCAATCCACTGAAAGGCTTTAAGATGGTGCCACAGCGCCTGGCTCTGGATGCATTCCACAAGTTTGGCTGACGTATCGTTGACGCGCAGTTCGCACGCCCCGTCGGAAGGGGAGGCCACCGCGTGGCTCGACACCAAAAGGTTCAAACCGATGAATGCGAATGTGGCCCAGCCAATTGCTGTCTTGTTCAAACCGGTCTCTCCTCATGTCAGGCTGCACGGCCATTGAAGAAACTCCACAAAACGAGTCATCAAACACTACGCAAGCCGGCACCTGTTGTTTCGGGCGCCAGCGTAGCGTGACTCATGACAGCAGACGAGACTCACCGCTTCTCGCTCCTTCACGCACCCAGGCCGGCATCCGCGGTCGGCTCCCACAACAGGCGCTTCCTGTCGGACGGAAAATACGGTGGCCCGTGCGCCTCGCCGCCCCAGGGAACCATCAATTCCCTTGCGGCGGGGATGACGTGTCTGGTTTGATATGAACGGGACACACTGCAAGTTCGAAATTCCGTAGCGAAAAGATTCGACGTCCGATGGCTGGGCCATCGAGGGAAAAAGGGGGCTTCCGATGTTTTTCACGATACTCCGCGCGTCCACGCTTGCTTTGGCCGCCGTTCTTGCATCAGACGGCGCGACATGGGCGCAGTCCGATCAGTCACCGGGCACGAAAATCCTCACCATCGTGCTCGATGGCACGTTGGGACCGATCCTGTCGGGCAGCGATCCCGCCGGCCTCAACGGCCAGAGCGCCACGGTGACGGTGACGGCGAAGGAATCGCTGGCACCCTACAAAATCACCGCGAATTCGGCGAGCTATCACCTTCCCGCCGGCGCGATTATCGTGGATGTAAACGGCACCGATTACATGTCGACGAAGCGATCGAACATGACGGTCAAGCTGACCGGCAAGGGAGACTTACTCACCTTTAAGTCCTCGCTGATTATCGACGGGTTCAAGGTGACGGTCGTCGATACCAGCTCGCTGCAGGCCGGGAGCTGGACGGACACCGTGTTGCAGCACCCCGCCGGCTTCTCGCCTTCGCCACAGGATCTCAGTTCACCGAGTTCCAAATTCCAATACACGGTGTTCGCCGAAAAGACGGTTCTGGGCGTGACCGGTACCATCTCCAACAGCGACGCCGCCGACGCTGCACTTGCCCGCCTCAGCCTCCGTCAGTGAGACCGCTCAAGCCGGTTCGCGCGAGCGATCGAACAGATCGTTTGATGGAACCCGGGAACGAACTCGTGTTTCCCGCGTTCGCGGTAAGTGTCGTCGGGAAAACCCCATATGGGACAAGAGGTTGAGCAACTTACGGCAGACGAACGCGTAGAACACTACCGGAAAATGGCCGCTGCCGTCAGGATTGCTGCAGCATCACATTCGGAAGAATGCAGGGACGAGCTGGAGCGTCTCGCGGTCTCCTACGAAACGCTGGCCACAGAAGTTGCAAAGAGAGAAGCCTGCTCGCCTTCCCGCATGAAAACTGCGGCCCCTTCGCCGGAAAGCCGTCCCCCAGTCGCCTGAAATGCTGTTCCTCACCATCGTGAAGATCGTCCTTTGCGTGATTGCGCTGGGGGCGCTCGTCTCGGGCGTGTTGATCCTGCAGCCGGTCCTTCCCCTTTGGCTGAAGGCCGTCGTCGTGCTCGGCCCGCTCCTGTCCGGGGTTTGGATGACGTTGTGGTGGCCGGTCAACGGCAAGAGATAGCGGCGCAAGGCGCCGCCCCGCTCTCTACGCGAACCACATGAACGCAAAAACGACCGTCGCGACCGCGGCGGTGAGGAGGATGGTTTCCCCTGCCCACGATTCCGTCCGTCTGACCGCTGCACGCGGATTGAACCGCTTCCGCGGGATGCGCAGGCTATGGGTCGATGCGTCCAATCTTAAGCGGCTCATATGTCATCCCCATCGCGCGCCCCACGGTCTCTGGCTCAGACTGAAACGATCTGGGCCCTGCCGGGGCGTCTACAGGGGTGAGCAAAGCAAGACGCGGGCCACGGAACCTGGAGAACAAGGCGCGGCGCGATCGCGCGGCCATCAACGGTTCCTAAACACCGCTGCCGGCAATCTCGGTGCCCATGCCATCGCTCGCACGGATAAGTCCCAAATCGGACCTGGCGCCCATCACGGTGGATGGGGAACTCGAATTCACGCGAGCCCCGACGAAGAAGGCGCTCGTCTACTGGCGCTCGCTTTGCCGCGGCCGTGCGATGCCGGCGCGCAGCGAACTGAGCCCGCGTGCCATGCAGGAGTTCCTGCCGCATGTCAGCGTCGTCGACGTCATTCCCGATCGGGTGCATGGCTTCGAATACATCGTGAGCCTGCAGGGTACGCACCCCACGGAAGTGCTTGGAAATGTCAAAGGCCGCAGATTGGAAGACATGCTTTCGCGGGAACTGGCAGAGCGCTGGCGCGGCTGCTTCGAACATGCCCGCGCCGCTGCGGCGCCCGTGCGTCTGCTGACGCGGGCGAGCACGCTGGCCAAGAGCTGGCTAGCCTGCGAAGTGCTCATCGCGCCGCTTGCGAACGAGGCGGGCAATCTGCAATCGCTCTTCTGGGTATTCGCCGCATGGCGGGCGGAATAAAGCCGTAGCGGCCGCGAATCAAATTCGACTCTGACTCTGTTACTTTTGACCCTGTTACTTCTGACCCCGTTGCTTCGTTTCCTCCCCCAACGTGGGGNNTCCCCCACGTTGGGGAAGGAAAATACGGGGACATGATGCGCGCTGCATGATCGCCTATGCGTCCGGCCCGCGGCGCGCTTCAGCGGGTGGATCGCGCCGTTTGGTGCGTGATACTGCGGACATGATCCCGAGCCCGATGAAGACCAATGCCCCCACAATGATCCAGGTATGCGGGATGTGGATCAGGTAAGCGCCATAAAGAAGGCCGCCGACCAGCACAATGAAGCCGACAACGNNACAACGTAAAGCGCAAATGACGACATGTGGGCGCCCACAAATAGACTCGAACAGATAACCCGTGTGAGCGGTCCTTTGTTCCGTGCTTCCGGAAACGGAATATTGGCGCCTGAGCGGCGAGCACATGTCGCTTTTCATCACCGACCGGGGCCCTCCGGCCCATGCGCTGTTGACGATAACCTCGCTGCGCTCGGCACTCGCTTTGGGGGAGGAAAAAAGAATGCGGCGGACCTCTCCCGGACCTACGTCTTCGTTGTTCTTCCCACAAACATGACCGGCGTGCCCTTTTTCACCGCGCGGCCGAGGGCGGCGGCGTCCCAGTTGGTCAGGCGCACGCAGCCATGCGACGCCGTCTTGCCGATGAGCGTGGGATCTGGCGAGCCGTGAATGCCGTAGGTTTCCACAGTCAGGTCGATCCAGGTCGAGCCCACCGGATTGTTCGGACCCGCCGCGATCGTAAGCGCACCCTTCGACTTGTCGCCGAACGTGAGCCGCTTGGGATCGTAGGTATAGGGAGGATTGTTGACGACGGATTTGACCGCCCATTCGCCGCTCGGCGCCGGTCGCTCGGTGCTACCGACCGTGGCCGGGAAGACCGCGACGACGCGGCCCGCGGCATTGAGAGCGCGCACCTGATCGGTGCTCTTGTCCACCTCCACGCGCGCCACCGGTTCCCCGATATCGCCATTGCCCGGGCGCAGCGCGACGATCGACGTGCCAACAGCGGTGAAATCGGCCTTCGGGTTGAGCTCGCGCAAGAGTTTTTCACTCATGTGGAATTTCTCAGCGAAATACTGGAGCGGATTCGCGTAGCCCAGAGATTTGAGCTTGGCCATTTCCGGAAAGCCGGAGGGAATCGTCCCGAGAAACGGACCCTTCTCGTCGTCGGCCGTAATCACGTAATCCTGGGTGACGGGGGCGCTGTCGGCCTTCGTCAGGGCGTCAAAAAAAGCGGCATCGAGTTTGCCGCCTCCGGAGAGGTCCTGGGCCTGCCCGAAAGCGGCCATGGCATTCTCGAGATTGCTTCCGTTCTGGCCGTCGATCTCGCCGGGGGAGAAATGTTCACGGTCGAGCAGCGTTTCGACCTTGATCAGAAGGCGGCGTTTCGCCGTAGAACCCTTCATCGCGGAAAACGTGCTTGCCTCGATCGCCTGGGCCTCGGGATTGTTCGAGGCTCCTCCGCCAGCTTCGGGCGCGGCCGGCCCACCTGTGGCCGGTGCATCGGCGTGCGCAGTACTCTCTGTCGCGGCAGCATGGCGGGACGGCGACACCGTATCGCGCGGAAGCGCCTGAACAACCGCGCACGCCATCAGCATGACGCCGCCGACGAATGCCCTGCGCATCAGTGCGGCTTGACGTAGGCCCATCGAAGATTCCCATTGTTGCCCATGGGGAAAGCGCGACAGACCGCCCGGTTCCGCAATGCCGGCGCGAACCAGAGGCGTGCAACGAAGATCTTCGCGCGCGCGACCGCCGGTCTCCTGCTCGTGCTGCGCGCAGGAGGCGGCGCTCAAGGCGCCACGCCGCCATGCAATGTCGGACCCGAAGCTGCGGCGGAAAGCAACACGCATTCCCTCGGCGCGCTCACGTGGGCGCCGTTCGGGCGGCCCGAAACCGGCTGGGCCATCTACGCGCCGCTGATCGCCCAGGAGACCGGTGCGGCTTGCGCGCCCGGCTCGCGCGGTTTCGCAGCCCGGCTGACCAGTTGGCAGCACGCGCATGACCTTCCAGACACGGGCGCATTGGACCTGGCCACGTTCACGCGCCTCAAACAGGTCTGGCAGCAGCGAAGGCCTTTCGTCGAGGTGAGCCGGACGGGTTGCCCGCCGCCGCCCGCGGAGTCCTCGCTCGCCCAGGCTACACGCGCCGAGAGCTATGGCGGAAAGATCGCGTTGCTTCGGCCCGCGGCGCTCGCCGCCTGGCGGCAGCTCGTCGCCGCCGCGCGCACGCAGGTGCCCGAACTCGCCGCCGACCCGCGGCTGTTGACGATCTTTTCGGGATACCGCAGCCCCGACTACGACGCTGCGCGCTGCGCCCGCGAGGGAAATTGCCAGGGGATCGTGCGCGCGGTTTGTTCGGCCCACCGCACGGGTCTCGCAATGGATCTCTACCTGGGCGCGGCGCCCGGATTAGCGCCCGACTCTTCGGCCGATGCGAACCGGCTCTTCATTTCCCGCTCGCCCGCCTATCGCTGGCTGGTGGCCAATGCCGCGCGCTTCGGCTTCGTCAACTACGCGTTCGAGCCTTGGCACTGGGAATGGACGGGTGAGAGGCCGTAGCGGGGTCGCGCGGAACGCCGATGCTCAGGCGCCGTATCCCGCGATTGTCCGCTCCCGCCACCTGGCGACATTCACGCCCATGACAAGAAGCCACAGACAGTATGACGATTCGCGGATCAATGGCGGAAGCAGAATGGCGGGGGTTATCAGGTCGGCGAAGGCGGGGGCGAAAAGCGCCGTAAAGCAGGCGATCAAATAGCTGAGCCCGGCGATCTGCATCAATATGCCGATGAATCGGGGAAGATAACCCGATCGGAAAATCAGATAACCATTCACCAGGCACGTAAAGCCGAAAAATATCAGGGCAATGTTGAACGCGATGTTATGCGAGGCAAGCGCCAAGCCCGCGAGACCCTGTAGTTGCCGCGGTTCGAAAGCGCTCAGATAGGGGGGTGTTCGTCAACATGGGCATGATCGCGAGAAGGAACAGCTTGCTGACGGACTCGACGGCGAGCGACGTGAGATTGAGAAGCACCGCAAGGATGACCAGATTTTTGCCTGTCGGCCTCAGAAGCAAATATTCGATCCACAGCAATGGAACCGCAAGAATGACGACGATGAAGTCGCCCGCGACGCCGAGGCGCCAAAGCGCCGCCGAGGCCATGATGTTGTGAGCCGTCGCCGCGACATCCCCCGAAACAACAAGCTTAACGAGAACGAACCCCTCTGCGAATCCGCCGAGCACGATGATCGCCAGGTAGAGAGCGCCACCCGTTCGGGCATAGAGCTGCGGGGAAGCCTCGATGGTTCGGTTTGTCACACGCCGGATTTCCGCTGACGCCAACTATGTGTGGCCGCGGCCAGGATCAACCACGGTTCGATCAGAAGATTGATTGCGATGTGAGCGGCCATGCAAGGGCCGACGCTGCGGCCGCCGACAATATAAATAATCCCCAGCGCCGCGCCAAGAATGCCGGTGGCGGCCATGGCTCCGACTGCACCACGAACGCTTCCGCCCATCAGACCCCAGATGGCGTGTGCCGCACCGAAAACGGTGGCCGTGATCGCGAGCTGCACAATAATTCCCGCGCCTCGATGCATGACATAGTCCATCAGCGCTTTGCGAAAGAACGCTTCTTCGAAGAAGCCGCTGATCAGCGCCATCGGGACCGCCACGATGCGAATCCATGCGTAGGGCCGCCAACGCCCGGGCCGCAACATGTGATCGCGAATGAATGGACTCGCTGATGCCGCGTACGCCGCGTAAGCGGTGGTGACCAGGGCAGCCATTCCCCAGGCGAGGGGCGTACCGGGTGGCGTAGAGGCGTAGCGCAACAGAGCGGCGGCAAGGTTTCCGTGGGCACGAAACGAGGCAAGGACGGCCCAGCCCTCGAGCAGAATGATACCGAGAAGAAAACCCCACGTAATCCGGCTGGCGCGCTTCGTTATTACCATTGAGAATTGTCTCACGCCTCCGTCTTTGATCACAAGGTTTGCGCCCCAAACGATGCGCCTGCCCAACGGTCTGCCTCGCCGGCTTGCCGCCCTGTGTCGGTCGTCCGATGCTCCTGCCGGCCAGTGGAATATCCGGCGGCGCCGGCACGTCTACAGAATGCCAGCTCACCTCGTGACGCTGCACAAAATCTGGGGAAGGTGGCAATGGACAAGACAGCCGAATGCGCCACTTCGTGGCGCGGCGCCGCCGGCGTACTGGCGCTCGCAACCCTGGTGCCGCTCGCGCCGGCGGATGGCGCGGTGGTCATCTCCTCCCAGCCCACGGAGCATATGAACTGCTCGGGTGGTCTGTGCGCGCCGACGGCGAAGAATGCCATCGTCAACACGTCCGATCTCGAAGCCATGCTGGCAAGCGGCGATATCGAGATCGCAACCACCGGGAGCGGCGTGGAAGCCCACGATATCCTTGTCCGGGCCGCGTTCGGCTGGCCGGGCGATTCCCGGCTCACGCTCGACGCCCACAACGCGATCGCCATCCGCGCGCCGGTCTCGGTCGCCGGTGCCGGTGCGCTGTCGCTTCTCACCCGCGGCAAAAGCGGCGCGCTCTCCTTCATCGCCGGCGGCAAACTCACGTTTGCAAACCCGTCGAGCCTGCTCTCGATCGACGGCGCGGCCTACACGCTCGAAACCTCCGTGGCCACGCTCGCCGCCGCCATTGCCGCAAACCCCGACGGGAACTACGCGTTGGCCGGCTCCTATGACGCAAAAGGCGATGGTACTTATGCGAAGGCGCCCATCGCAGCGGCGTTTACCGGCGCGTTCGAAGGGCTCGGCAACGCGATCCTGAATCTCTCTGTCGACGACGAAGCAAACGCGGGCGACGATGTCGGCCTGTTTGCCTTCATCGACACCGGCGGCAGTGCACGCGACGTGGGTCTCGTGGGCACGAACGTGACCGGCGACTCCACGACGACGCTCGGGGCTCTGGCCGGCGCGAACAGCGGCACGATTACCGGATCCTACGCGACGGGGATGGCGGCAGCCGGACAGCC
This sequence comes from Alphaproteobacteria bacterium, assembly GCA_003131925.1. Lineage (GTDB taxonomy): Bacteria > Pseudomonadota > Alphaproteobacteria > Micropepsales > Micropepsaceae > Rhizomicrobium. The sequence continues at coordinate 13,373 of PKWC01000229.1, forward strand.
CAACGCTATCGGAGGGCTCGTAGGCGCGAATGAGGGCATCATCGAGAATTCCTGGGTGACTATTTCGGTGGCTGGTGTTCACGACGCGGGCGGACTTGCCGGCGTCAGCTCGGGAAGCATCTCCCGAAGCTGGGCTTCAGGCGCCGTCAACCAGGGCACGTTCGCCGGCGGCCTCGTCGGATCTCATGGGATCGGCGGAGCGATCACGGATTCGTACGCGACCGGAACAGTGACGAACGGAACGTTTGGCGGCGGCCTCGTCGGCTACAACCAGGGCGCGGATGTGTTCTCGTCCTATTCCACCGGCGCTGCGGTCGGCGGATCGAGCGAAGGCGGCTTCGCCGGATTCGACGACCATACGCTGAAGTTCAAATCCTGCTACTGGGACACCAGCACGAGCGGAACCGACAAGGCGACGGGCAACAAGTCCAACGATCCCGGCATCAGCGGCTTGACAACCAGGCAATGGAAGTCTGGGTTGCCGCCGGGATTGTCGCCGAAAATCTGGGCCGAAGATCGCAAGATCAATGGCGGCCTGCCTTACATCCGCGCCGTTCCGCCGCAATAGCCCCGTTTGTTCCAAATCGGGCGACAGAAAAGGAACGCGGCGACAGTAAATGCATTAACTGTCGCCAGATTTACTCCCTGTCTGGTGCCGCTTGCGGGTAGGTTAAAGCGCCGCGCGCGCAGCGCGGAGGTTCGGCGGGAACGACAAGTTGGGTGTATGGTTCGATTCGATCGGACAGCGCTTTAGCCAATTTTTTGTGCTGCAAGCGCTTTTTGGCCGCGCGGCGGATAGACAATCATGCCTGTCACCGATCCGTCCGCCCCAAACTCGAACCTGACGCGCAGCGGCAATTCGGAGGCAAAAAAATCCTGCCGGCTTTCAGGACGGATTCGCAGTTTCGGCAATCCCCAATCGGCCGGCGCCTCGAAGCTGAGATAGCTGCCTTCAAGCGCGACAATGAAGATGCCTTCTCCCTGAATTTCGTATCGACCCGCACAGCGTTGGAGCGCCGTCGCATCCAGCAGGATTTCCGTGTGCACGACAGTCGGGGTTTGTTTAGCAAGCGGAAAATCCGGCCGCAGAATATGGCGGGCGATGTCGCCGACATCCGACACGACATTGGCAAGCACGACAACCCCAACCCGCCTGTTCCGGTCCCAGACGAGACAGCTTGCGAACCCGAAAGTGCCGCCGTCGCGGAAGACGATCCGATCATTGCCGCTGCCTATTAGCGTCCAACCCAATGCCTGGATATTTGCGGAGCCCGGAATTGGCCACCTTGTCCCGAGGCTCAGCGCAACAGCGCCGGCCAGCGGCGACCGGTTGTAGCCCATCGCGGCCGACAGAAACGTCAGCGCATCGTCCGCGGTCGAGTAAAAACCTGCGCCGGCCGCAGGCATGAGATTGTAGATCTGGACATCCGAAAGCGGAGGCGAGGGCTGCAGCGACGCATCGTGCCCGGTCGCCATATCGGCCTTCATCTGCGGCGATAGCGAAAACCCGGAATGCGCCATTTTGAGCGGCGCCAATATTCTTTCGCGCAGCAGAACCCGGAAGTCCTTATGCGCGCGCGCCGCAAGCGCCTCGCCCAAGAGCCAGTAGCCCAGATTCGAATACTCCCACCCGGCTCCGGGATCGCGAGTCAACCGATAATGCGCAAGGAATTCGTACAGATCGGCAGCGGCGTATGCGCCGGATGGGGACCGGTTCGGCATGAACGGCAACCCCGACATGTGCGTCGCGAGGTCCTCGACGGTAATCGCGCGGCGGTTTCTTATCGGCAGCTTCACGCTCCTGGGCAGATAATTCGCCACCGGATTGTCGAGCGAGACTTCGCCACGCCGGACCGTGTCGGCCAGCAGGAGCGCGGTGAATGCCTTTCCGACCGAGCCAAATTCGAACACGGTGTTGCCGGTGAGCGGGCGCGCGTCCGCTTTCCCGCGGCGCCCGATTGCAACGATCCTCCGGCCTTCCGGCCCGATTACGCCCGCGACCATGCCGATGCCGTCCCTGCCGGCGGAGAGGGCGTTAACGCGATCGCTCAGGATTTTCCGGATTTCCGCATCGGCGAACACACCGGGACGCGCGAGAATTTTCTGCGAAAGCGCGTTGCCGGCAAGAACGGCTGCCGAGATCCCGCTTGCCGAAATTTCGCGCCGACTGATTGCAGGCATCGTGACCCCGTCCGATGAGAACGTGTCATCACACCAAGAAATTTGGGGTCAAGCAATTGAGGCCTTTGGTTGAGACGGGGCGGAGATGTTAAACCTGCGTGCTCGCCGAACCGGCCATCACCGCGATTGCGTCAAACCTTTCCGCCAGTCTTCTCACGACGGCAAAGGCACTGCTACGATGGGTCCGACAAAAATTGGGCCACCCATGAAATCTCTCCTTCTCTGCATGTGCCTAGTCGCGTTTTCGGCGCCTGCGTGGGCGGCTACGCCCGAAGCGGCCTGGAGGGCCGATCTCGCGGACACCAACAAGGCCTATACGGCAACCCCACACGCGATCCTCAAGATCCAGGATGCGGCCTATCTCGGCGAAGGGAACAGCGCGAGCCTCGTCGGCAAGCGCGGGTCCCCGGGCAGCTACAAATGGGTCAACGGCGCGCGGACGGACGCGGTGCTCGTCGCTGCATTCGCGGACGGCAAGCCCGTCATCACGAAGAGCGGCAAGGCGCTCGCCAATCCGCTTGCCGATGTGGCGGTGGACAAGGACGTCGACGTGCAGGCCTATCCGACTCAGGTCCAGGCCGGCGTGCCCGGCATCCGCGTGTTCGTCTACAATCAGCAAAGCCCCGCGGTGAAGGCGTTCAGGGGTGTCGATTATTTCCCCTACGATCCGGGCTTCGTGGTGAAGGCGGAGTTCACGCCCGATCCCAAAATTCCGGCGCACAGTTTCATGACTTCGCGCGGCACCAGCAAGCAATTCTACCGGGCGGGCGTCGCGAGCTTCCGCCTCAAGGGCCAGCGCTTCACCCTGCCCTTCTACACGGACACCAACGAGCCGAAGAAGATCACCTCGCTGTCGGCGTTCTTCACCGACGATCTGACCGGCAAGGGCGCTTACGGCGCCGGCCGCTATGTCGATGCTCCGGCCTTCAAGGTCTTTCCGCCGAAGCGCTTCGCGATCGATTTCAACTACGCCTACAATCCCAATTGCGCGCGCTCGGCCTTCTTCACCTGCCCCGTGGCGTTCGACCGCCTCGCCCTCGCGGTGACGGCAGGGGAGCGCGACCCGCACGCGAAGCACTGAGCGGGATTCGTTTGCGAGCGTTCGCGATTCAGGACCACGAGTCTGCTGGCGAAAGGGCTCACGCGGAGCCGCGGAGGACGCGGANNGCGGCTCCGCGTGCCCATTCTTTGGAAGAATGCGTCGGCAGGAAATGCGTCACCGGTCGCCCGATTTATCGCCGTCGTCAAACGGCTCGTGTCCATCGCGTCGGCTCAACCCTGCGAATGACGACGGTCCAGGCGAGGGCGCCGAGCGCGACAATGGTTCCCGCGAGCACGAAGGCGCCCGCGAAGTGTCCGGTGCGATCGACAATGACTCCGGTGACGACCGGCGCCGCGATGCCGGCGATGTTTGCCAGGGCATTCTGGACTCCGACCCATTTGCCGCTCGCCGTCGGGCCCGCAAGCGTCTGCGCAACCGCGAAAATGACTGGCCCCACCACGCCCTGGAGCATCCCTGCGACCACGATGCTCGCCGTCGCCACGACCGGGCCACCGGTAGCACACGCAACGAAGCACAGGGCGATGCCAACCATGCCCCCACCGAGGGCCGCCTTGTACGTAAGGTTGACGGTCGAGCCCGCCGCGATCCGCCTGTCGACAATGAAGCCTCCCAACGCCGCGCCGACCGCTTGCAGCACGTAAATGACGCCACCCAATTGCGCCATCGCTGTTATCGACAAACCTTGCTCCTTGACCAGGTACAGGGGCAGCCAGGACAGGACGAAATAGAGCCCGTAGGCGAATGCAAACTGTCCGAGCGAGGCTCCCCACAGAGCGCGCTGAGCAAGGATCACCCGGTACCGCGGGTCGGGCGTGGGCGGCGGATTGGCGTGGGACTGCAATTCCAGGCGGGTCGCCACGAGCCACGGCCAGATCCAGAGGAGAGATGCCAATCCAAAGAGGATGAACACGATCCGCCATCCCGCCTGCGCCATCACCATGCCCCCCACGAACGTGCCGAATGCAGGCCCGAGCGATTGGCCGACCGTCGTTGCCGCGTTGGCGCGACAGCGTTCCGTCGTCGCCGTGGAATGGGCCAGCGCTTTGGAACTGCACGGATACACGACACTCTCGCCGAGACCGAGCAGCAGCCTCAGCGCCAGCAGTCCCGCAAACGTGCCCGCGAACCCGGTCAAGGCTGTGGCGAGCGCCCAGAGTGCGACCCCTGCCGCCATTGGCCAGCGCACGCCGTAGCGATCGGCAATCCAGCCAACCACCGGCTGGCTCGGCGCGTATGTCCAGAAGAAAGCGGACAGCAGCACGCCCATCTGCGTCGCGGTCAGGTGGAATTCACCCTTGAGGAGTGGCGCGGCCGTCGCGAGATTGCCCCGATCCACATAGTTGATGAACATGGCGAGGGCGAGCAGGGCCGCAAGCCGGACTATCGGAAGTGTCGCGCGCGCCGGCGCATTCACGGTCGCGGACATGAGCCCTCCCATCGCACAGTCGCGAGTCCGGGTTGCGGAGTGCGCAGTTGTTTACTCGTGCGAAGTGCCGCGGTCACGCGACCGCGAACAGTATGATGCAGCCCTGATTTTGCTTCCCCTTTGCGGCGACAGGCAATTGGAATGCGCCTCAATGCTGCCAATCCATTTTCGGCTTTGAGCGGGCCACTGCATCAATGTGCGCGTTCGCCACCGGCAGGCCGCGTTGAAACCTCGGCGCGCACACGCGCCAGTTTCCCGAAGGTTGCCCGCTGCATCAATGTTTTCCAGCGCGGGTCGGCCTTGAGTGCGGCCGGAAAATCCGGATCGATGCTGAAGTAGAAGAAGCCGATATCGTATTCGTCGCAGGATTTCCCGATCCAGCGCATCGCATCATCGAAATCGCCCGCGAGGGCATAGGTGTACCCAACCTGGCTGGCGCTTGTTTCGCCGCCGGCATAGGCCTGTTCCATATCCTGGGCGATGCGTTTCAGTTCGGGTTGGTCGTGCCCGCGAAAGGCGATGGCCGCCTTGCACCAGCTGGAATAGCTGCCCTTCTCGCCATCCAGCGGCAGCAGCCTGTCGCGCAGAATCTGCCTTGCATCGTCCAGCTTTCCGATGTCGGCGTCGATCACGCAAAGGCTCTTGAGCGAGAACACGAAGGTCGGGTCGAGCGTGAGCGCCTGCCGGAAAGCGGCAATGGCTTCCTGATCGCGGCCCAGGTAATGCAGGTCGTCGCCGGTGTTGTCATAATTGATGGGCGCCAGCGGATCTAGCGCGGTGGCCCGGCGCTGTTCGGCCAACGCCCTATCGGGCATGCCGAGCGGGACAAAAAAATCCGCATAGAAATGATGCACGTCGGCGTTGTTGGGAAAACGTTCCACCAGGCGCCGCATGGCGGTACTGGCCCCGGTCCAATTCCATGAATCCGCTTCGGCATTCGCACCGATCAGAAGGGCTGTGAAATTGTCGGGGTCGAGGCGCAAGGCAACGGCAAGCTCGTTCCTGGCAAGCTGCAGCGTATCGCGCCGCTGTCCATTGAGGTAAAGCAGTTCATAAGCCATGCCGAGGCTCGCATGCGCGTCGGCATAGTCGGGCTCGAGCCTGAGAGCCTGCTTGAGATAATCCACCGCGCGCAGCATGTCCTCCGTGTTGCGCCTGTTCACGAAGAAGCGCCCCTGCAGATAAGCCGTATAGGCATCGGGATTGATACGCGGCCGCGCGGGCGCAACCGCCGCGCTCGCCTGTCTCTTCCCGCCCAGCAGGCGCCCGGTCAGTTCCTTGGTGATGACACGCGAGATTTCGTCCTGCACGGCAAAGATGTCCGCAATCTCGCGGTCATAGGTCTGTGACCATATGTGATAGTCGTCCACAGCGTCGATCAGCTGGGCGGTGATGCGCACGCGGTTTCCCTCGCGCCGCACACTGCCCTCGAGCACCGTGCGCACTTTGAGCGCCTTGCCGATGTCCTCGATATTGACGCTCTTGTTCCTGAACGCGAATGACGATGTTCGCCCGGCCACGCGCAGACCGGGCACCTGCGCCAGGTCGTTCAGAAGTTCTTCGGAAATGCCCTCGCTGAAATATTCATTGTTGGAATCGCCGCTCATGTTGTTGAAGGCAAGCACGGCTATGGAAGCATCCTGCGGGCGGAAGGACGGCCTCGCTGCCGTGATTGCAGGCTTGAATTGCAGCCAGGCGAACTCGGCGATGGTGACGGCGAGCACCAATCCCAAGAGGCCGATCAGCGCCCACTCGGTGTGATGGAGCGGGTCCTGGGCCGCCGGTGGCTGCGTCGCCGCGGGATGTGCGAGCCACAATGTCGCCCAGATAACCGGCAGTCCCGCAATCAGCAGCACGATCAGAAGCCGCAGCGTCCAACCCGGGAGGGCAAAAGCCGGAAACGCGATGCTGGCGCCCTGAACCAAAATCCATGCCACCACAGCATAGGCCGCCGTGACGCGATGAAGATTGCGCCGACGGAACTCGTCCCATAGCAGCTGCATGCGCGTTAGCCCCGCTTCGCCCGGAGCAACGATACCACGTGTCTCCGGATTTTGCGGTCGCGCCGTGCAGTGATGTCCGGCCTCGGATCAGAAATGCTGCCGCCGGCCCCGCGGCGTTCGATCATCTCGCCCTCGCTGTGACAGCGGGGGAACGCACCCCGTACGCGCATTACTGAGCGGGATTCCCCGCGGAGGCGGATTCAGGCGGCGTTCCCGATTCAGCACTGCGAGTCTGCCGGCGAAAGGTTCTCGAGGAGGCGCGGAGAGTAACTCGATTGAACGCGAATTCTGCTACTTCAGCGTCAATTGCCACTCCACCGAGCAGCCGGCGCTGTCCAGACCGACGAGCGCGAAATATTCGACCACGCCCTTGGAGCTCTTGCCGTAGGTCGCGTTGTAGGTGGCGCCGCTCAACGTCACCGTCGTCGCGGTGTTCGAATATGAACCGCTGCCGGATTCCGTCTTCTCGGCGATCATCGATCCCTGCAGGCCGCCGCTCGTTTGCAGAAGCACGTTGCTGCCGTGGTCCTTCTTTCCGCTGAACGTGACGGTCAGGGTGGTCGGATCGAAGGATGCCAAACCGACCTCGTGCGCGGTGTCTTCCGGCTCCGTCAGGTTGAGGCCGTTGACGAATGTCTGTCCGTTCGTGTCCTGGGCATACTCGATCTGAATGGTCGGCTGGCAGAAAGTGCTCGAGGCGTAGACGTATTTTCCCGATATGACCGGCGTCGCCGCGACGGCGGGCGCGACCGCGAGAAGAGTGGCAACGGCAGCGGCCGCGAATAGTTTCGCTTGCACGGATTGTTCCCTTCGACGGGCGGAGCGCACCATGCACGCCGCCGCCGAGTGTTTACCGGCGCGTGTCCCGATGCGCAATCGGATGCCGCCCGACATTACGTGGGATGACTAACAAACCGCTACGGCGCGTCGTTAACGCATCTCTTGTGGCCTACGCGGCGTTTGCCGGCATGACGAGCGCGTCGCGCTTGAACCAGTGGGTGAAGCGCACGCGGATCATCCAGAAGATCAGCAGGCCGAGCGGCACGAACTGGGGCAGGAAGAAGATGGGCGTCACATGCATGGGACCGGGCAGCAAACGCGGCAATCCGTTGGTGAAGGCAGAGCCAGCGGCCATCGTCAGCCCCAGACACATGCGCCACAGATGCCGCGCAATCCGCGGCGCGCCGGAGATGCTGCCAGCCAACACCACCTTCGCGTCTGCGAACGCTGCGATGGCGATCACGAACGTGAAGACATAAAGCGCGATCAGAACAGGGCCTTTGAACGGGACGGCACTCCTGAAAAAGGGCGGCAGGCCGGCCGCAAGTTGAAAGGCCAGAGTTGCAAAGGGCGCGCAGAGAACGATGGCGACGAAGAGGGCGATCTTTTCCGGTAGCCCAATGGCGCCATCTTTGCGCCGGACCGTCATCCAGGCTGTCGCCACGAGATAGGTCGTGAAAATGGCGATGAACAGATTGACGATCTGGCCGGGGATTACGACGGCAAGCCACGCGGCGAAAATTGCCATGACCAGCATGGAAACGAAGAACACATTGCCGGCCATGCGGTGGAGATATCCGCCTTTGCGGGCGAACGCCGCGACCGTGCCTGCGACGAGACCGATCGTGCCGCCGCCGATGTGAAGGACATAGGCGAGCATCGTCATGTTACCGGTCATTTCCGCGATGCCCCGCTCTAAGTCGCAACCGCTTCACGCTTGAGCCAGCCCGTGAACCGCACGCGGATCATCCAGAAGATCAGCAAGCCGAGCGGCACCAACATCGGCACGAAGAAGATCGGCGTGACATGCATGGGCCCGGGTAAGAGCCTCGGCAATCCGTTGGTGAAGGCGGAGCCGGTGGCGAAAATGAGCGCCGTGCACATTCGCCACAAATGCCGGGAAATGCGCTGCACGCCGGAAATGCCACGGCGCAGGATTACCTTGAGGTCCCCGCCAGCGGCGAGCATCGCGATGGCCGTCAGGATGTAGGTCGCGACCAAAACAGGGCCATGGGGCCTCGCCGTCGAACTCTTCGCCCCAAGGAAAATGAAGGCCAGGAGAAGGGCGGAGAGTGCCAATGAGACAAGGAATGCCGCGACTTCGAAACGTCCGGCGCTTGCCTCTCCGCGCCTCACAGTCGCCCAGGCGGTAGCCACGAGGTAGAATGTGAAAACAGCCCCAAATAGATTGCCAATTTGCCCGGGAATGGCGACGGCCAGATACGCGGCGGTCACTGCCATGACCAGAATGGAAACGAAGAAGGCGATTCCGGCCCTGCGGTGGAGAGTGCCGCCCTTGTGGGCGAACGCGGCGACCGTCCCCGAAACGAGGCCCACGGTGCCTCCGCCGATGTGCAGGACATAGACGAGCATCGTCATGTCGTGAAGCAACGGAGTTTGTGCCGGGCTCATGCGCCGCCACCTTCGCTTGAGCGATTCGACAACAACAAAAAAGTTCTTAGCGCAGAGGATGCGCAGAGTACGCAGAGAATACCGGCGCACTCCACGCGTAAAATTTCCCCGCGTCCACTGCGCATCCTCTGCGTCCCCTGCGCTGAATCTTTATTGCTTTCTTCATCACACAAGTTCGCGGCGGCGGCGGAGGTAAATGGCGAGCGCGAACAGAGCCGCGGCGACCGCGAGGCCGAGCCACAGGCCCGGAGCGCTGAAGAATTTCTCCGGGTCCGCCTGCGGCAGACGGAAGTTCATTTGGTGCTGGCCGAAAGGGTGCGGTCCCATATTCACGAAGGCTTCATGGAAACTTCCCCCGAGCCTGTATCTCACGAGATCCCAGGCATAGGATGTATCGAAGGCGAGCTTCTCGACGACGCAGAGGGCGAGCGGGGGCAACGTGGCCCACAGAAACGCGCCGCGCCGCGCCCAGCCCGAAACCACCAGCAGCCAGGCGTAAATCGGCGCATACCAGAGCGTGAGCGTGGCCAGAATGTAGAAGTCGAATGCCCACATGAGATGCAAAGGTACGGTTGCCCACGCTTGTGCAGAATCGTGCCCGTGCGCGAGCTGCGCGCCCGCGCCCAGGAGCAGCATGACGAGCTGCGTCGTGCAGGTGACGACGAATGCGATGAGCGGGAGCACGACGAGGGGAAGGCTCGCTTTGGCCAGCAGAGTCGTCAGATCCGAAACCGGCATCGATTTCCAGAACAGGATACTGCGGTCGCGGCGCTCGTTGTTGAGCGTGCCGAGACAGTAGGAAATCGCCACGATCGTGGAGGTCAGGCCGATTGCCGCCGCGGCAATCGCATAAGGGATCATGTGGATCGCGGCCTGTTTCTCCGGAGGCAGGCTGGAAATCATGCGCGACGCATGCGTCATGCGCATGAGGCCCATCGAAACCCCGAACAAAACGAACCCGGCGGCGGCGAGCGGCGCGATCCAACTCGAGCGGTATTCCCACAATTCGCGACGCACCGACCAGGCGAAAGGCCTCGTCTGCGCCGGCGTGGCGGGCGCAACGGCCCGTGCGGCGGGAGATGTTCCCACGTCTGCCTCGATGCTCATGCCGCCACGGCTCCTTTCGGCGCGGAGTTGTCAGTACCCATCACCGCAACAAACAGATCACCGATGCTGGGCGTGCGCACTTCGCCCAATGCTGAAAGCTGCGCACGGTCGGCATTGTCGAACAGCAGCGCAGTGCGGCCGAACGCCTGGCGCTCGTAAATCGGCTTGAGTGCCCGCGCCGCCGCCAAATTGGCAGGATTCACGGTGAGCTCCGCATAGCGCTCCTCGAACGCCTCCATGCTGCATTCGAGCACGATGCGGCCCCGGTTGATGAACATCAGATCGGTGAGGATGTGCTGCACTTCCTCGACCTGATGCGTCGTCACCACGATCGTGCGGCTGTGATCGAAATAATCGTTGAGCAGGGAATCGTAGAATTGCTTGCGGTAGAGAAGATCGAGTCCGAGCGTCGGTTCGTCGAGCACCAGGACCTTTGCATCGATCGCCATGACGAGCGCGAGATGCAGCTGGGTCACCATGCCTTTCGACAGTTCCCTCACCTTGCTCGTGCGTTTGATCGTGGTCCTGGCGAGGAAGGCTTCCGCCTTTGCGCGGTCGAAGCGCGGATGCACGCCTTCGACATAGTCCAGCGCCTGCGTCACCCGCATCCAGCGCGGCAGCACCGCCACGTCGGCGATGAAACAGACGTCCTGCATGAGCTTGTTGCGCTCGGTCCAGGGATTGCGCCCGAGCACCCTGAGATTGCCCTCGTACGGAACGAGGCCGAGGATCGCGTTCAGCGCAGTGCTCTTGCCCGCGCCGTTGGGGCCGATCAGGCCGAGAATGCGGCCCGGCTCGACCTTGAGGTCGATGCCGTCGAGAGCGACGGTCTTGCCGAAGCTCTTCCTGAGGCCGCGTGCTTCGATGCAAGCCATGGCTTCAAATTGTCCCTTGTTTGTCCGGAGCGGCGCCGCCGGTTGCAGCGGCCGCCAGCAATTCGCGCGGCGACAGTTCGAGCCTGCGGATGGTTCGGCAGATCTCGGGCCATTGCGTTTCGAGGAATTTGCGACGCTCGGCTTCGAGCAGCACGTCGCGAACACTGTCTTTCACGTACATCCCCATGCCTCGCCGTTTCTCCACCAGCTGTTCGTCGGCCAGCTGCTGCCAGGCTTTCAGCACCGTCAGCGGGTTGACCCGGTTTTCCGCCGCGACGTTGCGTACGGAAGGGAGCGGATCGCCCTCCTTCAGGACACCGTCGAGGATCATCGCCACCACGCGGTCGCGCAGCTGGCGGTAGATCGGCTGGCTGTCATTCCAATCTGCGTCCATCGCGTCCGGCAAACCCATCTCGCCTCGATCGTCAGGACCCTATGTGGCATTGCATAGTGATATAGTCAAGTACGTCACTAGCTCGCCATATCAATTTCCTTCCCCAACGTGGGGGAGGCGGCCCTCACCGGTCCGCGCGAAGCGCGGCCGGAGGACAAACACCGGGCCGGAGGGGGATGTGGCGCCCCACGACGTCCCCCTCCGCCGCCCACGGCTCAAGGCCGAGGTCGGCGGGCGAACGACAGTGCGGATCGAATTTCTTCTGAGGCTGCGCGAGCGGAAGGTGCCCCCACACAGGTTGCGCTACGCAAACAAACGGCGTGAACTCACTTCGTCCGGATCAGGCCGTTCGCGTCGGTGCTTCCCAAGGAGTCGGGGTCGCGATCGAATTCCGTTTCGCGTCCAGCAACGCCGGGGGCATTGGAATTTTTTTGATCGATGCCCGATCGGCCGGCGCGGATTTCGTATCAGCTATCTGCCCTGGCGGGGCCGGGAGGGATCCGGACGTTGCCGCTGACGTTCGCCTTCGTAGTGCAGCAGGAGGCCGACCACACCCAGGGCCACGCATATGCCCGCCGATGTCGCTGCGACGGCGCCGGATCCCGCCACCACCGCAATGCCGCTGATCACCAGCAGCACCAGAGCCACGCCCAGCACGATCTGGCCGGCGCGACCAGCCTTGCGGTGCTCCGCGGTTGGCGAAGCGGTCGCCGCGTTCACCATGAGTCCTTTGTCGCTGTCTTGGCGCATGCGGCCCCGCTCCTTGCATGGTTCTTCAGTCGTCTCTCTATTGTTAAACCGGTGAGGGCTCTGTGAGGTTCCGCACTGGAGCGCACTCCGCTCGGTTTTGCGATACGATTCGATTTGTCGGGTGACCAAACGGCAGGAAAACCAATCATGTCCGACGATTTTCGCGCGATGGCGGCAGGCCTCAGGGCGCAGCACGAAGCCGACGTGGCCGCGCGCAGGGCCAACGAAGCGCAAGGGCGCGACGAGCGCCACAAGGAGGTGACACGGCAAGCACAGATTTTGCGCGCGACTGTTTTGCCGATCCTCGCCCGCGCAAAGACGGAGATCGGCGAAGAGGGAATCCCGTCCGAATTGAAGGAGATTTTCGATCCCGCGACCGGCGTTCAGGCGGCGGTCTCCCTGCGCTTCGTCGGGCCGAAGCTAGCGTCGGCCGACGGCAGGGCAATCGAGCCCCGGTCCAAAATCCTGTTCTTCACGGTCGAAGAAGACCGGGTCGAGGCCAAGATTGGAAAGAGCTACTTCGCGCATCGCGACTATGAGACAGATTGTTCCGGCAGCCGCAAGATCGACGCCGCCGATATGGAACCGTGGATCGCCTCCAAGGTGAGGGAAATTCTCGAAAGCTACTTCGCGAACGGTGGCGGCAAGAACGTATAATTCCGATCGCGAACTTTGCGAAAACCGCGCCTCACACTAATCTGGCGACACCGACGGTCCGGTGATCCGTCCCGGGAGTTTCCATGCGACCTGGCTCGCTCATTGCTTCGATTTTTTTTCTCATCGTGATCTTCGAGCCCGTTGCAGCGTTGAGTAGTCCCGCGGGCGTGTGGGTCTCCGGCAACGCGAACAGCGTGATTGAACGCATCCATATTGTCGGACCGCCGTTCAACTATACCGCAACAATCGACTACCGCTGCGCCATGGGGGTTTGTTCGACGCTTCAGTCACTGATCGGGGACAATGCTTCTCCCCCGACATATTCAGTGCCTCTCGAAGGCGTTGGTCCGGCGCCGGTGCTCGAACTCCGTTGGCAAAAGGGACCCCCGTGCAATCTGGCAAAGTCAGACGAACATCCGCTCGCCTTCTGGGCCACCCAATCAGGAAAGGTGCAAACGGGCCCGGTTGGACGCGTTTCGTGTTTCATTCGCCCGCCGGCGTCGCCATCCACGCCGCGCCATTGATACAAAAAGGTTTACGCGGAGCCGCGGAGGACGCGGAAAGGGACGGATCACAGGGAGGCAGTGAGACCGTGAGAACTATTGCGCGCCAAAGGCGCGCGATTGCCCTGTCACCGCCTCATTGGCTCCCTGTGAATACTTTCTTCTCCGCGTCCTCTGCGTGACCCGTCTTTGGAACTTCGAGGCGCGGGCGCGTCAGTGCGCGACGACTTTGCGATAGAGATGCCAGCTCGCGTGTCCGAGAACGGGCATGACTACGATGAGGCCGATGAACAGAGGAAGCGAGGCAGCCGCCAGCGCGACCGCGATGAAGAGGCCCCACAAAGCCATGGTCACCGGGTTGGCGGCAACCGCGCGCAGAGAGGTGACGATCGCCGTCGCCGCGCCGACATGGCGGTCGAGGACTAGCGGAAAGGACACCACGCCGATACTGAACGCCGTCACAGCGAAAACAAAGCCGACACCGTACCCGACGACGATAAGAGTCCATCCGGCGCGCGTCATGAAGATCTGGCGGAGAAATTCCACGGCCGAAGCGGGGATTTCGCCGCCGAATGTCGCGCGATAGATCTCCTGGGCCGCCACCAGCCAGAAAATGAAGATGAGCGTCAGCAGCACGCCGAGCGCAGCGATGGAACCAATTCCTGGAGATCGGAGCACTTCGAAGATATGCGACGGCGATGGATCGAGGCCCAATTCGCGCCGCCGGCTCAGTTCGTACAGACCTACTGCGGCGAACGGACCCATGAGCGCGTATCCGGCCGTCAGAGGAAACAGCAGCGGCAACAACGAATCCCCGGACACCATTCGGAGCGCAATGAGACCGATGATCGGATAGATCACGCAGAGGAACACCGCGTGGCTCGGCATGACCGTGAAGTCGGCATAGCCTTTGATCAAAGCGTCCTTCAGATCGGAAACGCCGATCTTGCCGATCGTCAGCGAAGCGGAATCCGAATCGGCGATCATCTGATCGTTTGCCATCATCGCGTTCCCCCTTTTTGGGGCGCCATGATAAGTCGTCTTGTCGTCTCAATTCCAGTGTGGGAGACGCGCGCCCGAGCTTGGCCCGCGGTCCCGAATTGATTGCAGTGCAGCAAAATCCAGACTCCTGATTTGCCCCACGATCTTGCGGTGTACCGGACGTCATCGTCGTCGCGCTGCTTGACAGCGCCGGTGGCGGGGCAAAAAAATGGGAAACGAAAATCGCGGAGACCCGCATCTGGCGTACTGACATCCAAGGTACTGACACCGGCACTTCGAAGGAAACCACTCGAATTGCCGGCGGCAATGGGGCACTGACGGTTGGCGTCAGGGCAAAGGGAGCTTTTGATGGATCTGTGGGAAGGGAGTAAGTACGGCGCCGCGATTCTGGGGGCGCTGCTGCTGGCGGCGATTTGCGACTGGCTCGGCGGCGCCATGTATCCGGTCACCTATCTCGTACGGCCAGCCTACATCGTTCCCGGCGTCGCCGAACCGACTGTCGATCTGGCGGAACTGCGCCGGCAGTGGCCGCAGGCGCTGGCATCGCCTGCCGATCGGGCCAGGCTGCTCGGCTACATGCGCGACATGCGCAAGGTCGCCTCGATCAATCCGGCTCAGGAAAGCGCGGCTACGGCCGAACCGGCGGTCGAGCAATTGCCCGATTTCGCCGCGGCCATTCCTGCGGCCAATGTGGCCGCCGGCCAGGAGACTGCCCAGCGTTGCCTGCAATGCCATGTCTGGGACAAGGGCGGACCCAACAAGATCGGCCCCGAT
The DNA here is from genome assembly GCA_003131925.1 of Alphaproteobacteria bacterium. Lineage (GTDB taxonomy): Bacteria > Pseudomonadota > Alphaproteobacteria > Micropepsales > Micropepsaceae > Rhizomicrobium. The sequence continues at coordinate 28,520 of PKWC01000229.1, forward strand.
CTCTACGGCATCATTGGCCGTCCCCGCGCCTCCCACCCGGGCTTCGACTACTCATCGGCGATGACTGCTAAAGGCGGCACGTGGACCTATGATGAAATCTTCCGCTTTCTGCGGTCGCCCGGGCGCTACATTCCGGGCACCAAGATGACGTTCGTCGGATTGCCTCGCGCCCAGGACCGTCTGAACCTGATCGCGTTCATGCGCTCGTGGGCCGACACGCCGCCCCCGCTGCCGCCGCACAAGGCTCAGAAGGCAGATGTGGACACCGGCGCAAAAGCAACCAAGCCCGCGCCCGCCAAAGCCAAGCCGTGAACGGCCGGTCTCGAACGGCCTTGGACGAGATTCCACCCGCAAAAACACAAAGAGGAAAGAAAGACTCAACGCAGAGGACGCGCAGGGGACGCAGAGGAAAGTCTTCTCGCGCTTCGCGCGCGATTTTTTCAGCGTCCCCTGCGCATCCTCCGCGTCCTCTGCGTTAAATTTTCCTTTCTCCTCGTGCTTGTCGGATCCGCTAGCCCGGCGGGCCGCCGAGCACGCCGAAGAATATGACCCGCGTCCAGTAGGTGTAGTTGGATTCGATCGACATCAGCGCCACCAGCACCGCGAGCAAGAGCGGTGGAATCAGAATGGCGTATTTGAGGGCCAGACGTTCCCATCGCATATGCATGAAGATGGCGACGATCAGTCCCGCCTTGAGCCACATGAATATGACGATCAGGGCCCACCTTTGAAAACCCTCAAAGCGAAAATAGTCGACCAGAAAGGAGAATGTGCTCAGGACGAACAGCAATGCCCAGATCACAAAATAAATCCCGAGCGGATGCTGCTGGCCGTGCTTGGTATCGGGAGAGGGGGGCGCCAAGACCGGTTGGACGCCGGGATGCACTGCTTCGTGTTCCATGTCGCTTCTCACCAGAGATAGAAAAACGCGAAGATGAAGACCCACACCAGATCGACGAAGTGCCAGTAGAGACCAGCGATTTCGACGACCTCATAGTTGCCTTTGCGCTCGAAATCTCCCCGAAAAACTTTGATCGCGATCGTGGTCAGATAGATCACGCCGATCGAAACGTGCATGCCGTGGAAGCCGGTGATCATGAAGAAACATGAGCCGAACTGCGGCGCACCCCACGGATTGCCCCACGGGCGGACGCCTTCGAGGATCAGTTTCGTCCACTCGAAGGCCTGCATGCTGACGAACGTGACGCCGAACAGGGCGGTCGCCCCCATCAGCAGGGCGGTTGTGCGCCGGTCGCGGCGATAGCCGTAGTTGACGGCGAGGGCCATCGTGCCGCTGCTGCTGATCAGGACGAACGTCATGATCGCGATCAGGATCATCGGAATCTTGTGCCCGGCAATCGTCAGCGCGAACACTTCGCTGGTGTCCGGCCAGGGCAGCGTCGTGGACGACCGCACCGTCATGTACGAAGTCAGAAAGCAGCTGAAGATAAAGGTATCGCTCAAGAGGAAGATCCACATCATGGCCTTCCCCCAGTGGACTCTTTTGAACGCCTCCTGATCCGTCGACCAGTCCGCGACCAGACTCTTCAATCCCTGGCTCTGTGTTCCCGGATCTGTCGCCGCATGGTCAGTCATGTTTCACGCGATCCCCGTCCGAACGATTCGGATCCTTCGATGTTGCCTACGTCGCCAGCAGAAGACAAAAGAACGCCAGCCATACCACCAGCAGGAAGTGCCAATAGATGGCGCACAGCTCGACGCTCAGCCTGACCTTGGCGATTTCGACCCCGTTCCACACTCTGATGGTGGTGTAGCTCCAGGCGACCAGACCGCCAACGAGGTGCAGCCCGTGAAGTGTGGTGATCAGGTAGAAGAAGGAGTTGGCGGGGTTGGTCGCCAGAAAATAGCCGCGGGCGGCGAGCTCGTGCCACACGATGAGCTGCCCCGCAAGGAAGGCAAAGGCGAACAGGCCCGCCGTGAGAAGAAGCGTCACGACGCGATCCGCCTGATCCCGGCGCGCCGCAACCCGTGCCTGCTGAAACGTCACGCTGCTCAGAACCAGCACGAACGTGTTCACCCATAACAGCCACGGCTTGGGAGTCGGGCGCCAATCCAGCCCAAACCCGAAATGACCGACCCCCATCCGCATGAGATACATGACAGCGACAATCAGGAACAAAACCGTTGCGACCGCAAAATAGAAGTAAAGGCCGGTCGGGGCCGCGGACACGCTGACTTCGTCGGAATCCTCGGCCGTGGCGTGGTCCGTCACCAGCCAGGGTTTCTCCGTCAGCTTTTGGAGGATGCCCACGTCAATACTGTCCCCTCAACGCCGCACCGTCATGTCTTGTGATTACGGCTTGTACCAAAGGCTGGCACGTTTTGGGGGATGAAATCCTCCGGAGCGCCCGGCACGCTGTAATCGTAAGCCCAGCGATATACCACGGGAAGATTCGGGCCCCAGTTTCCGTGCGGCGCGGGCGTCGTGGGTGTCTGCCATTCGAGCGTTGTCGCCCGCCACGGATTGCCACCGGCTTTTGGTCCGTAAAAATAGCTCGTGATCATGTTGTAGAAGAAGATCAGTTGCGCCGCTCCCACGATCAGCGCCACCGTGGTGATGAAGGCGTTGAGGTAGTGAGCGGTATCGGGAATGAAGGCGGTGTGGCCATACTCATAGTAGCGGCGCGGCATGCCGAGAAGACCCAGATAATGCATCGGGAAGTAGATCAAATAGGTCCCCAGGAAGGTGAACCAGAAGTGGATCTTGCCGAGTGTTTCGTTCCACATCCGCCCGGTAATCTTCGGATACCAGTGATAGATGGCTCCGAAGATGACGAGGATCGGCGACACGCCCATCACCATATGAAAGTGCGCGACTACGAAATAGGTGCCCGATAGCGGGACATCGACGCTCACGTTCCCCAGGAACAGCCCCGTCAGCCCTCCATTGATGAACGTAAAGATGAAGGCGATGGCGAACAGCATCGGGACCGTGAAGTGGATGTTGCCCTTCCACAGCGTCAGCACCCAATTGTAGACCTTGATGGCGGTGGGCACGGCGATGATCAGCGTCGACGTGGCGAAGAAGAATCCGAAATACGGATTCATGCCGCTGACGTACATGTGGTGCGCCCAGACGAGGAAGCTGAGGCCGCCGATGATCACGATCGCCCAGACCATCATCCGATAGCCGAAGATATTTTTCCTGGCATGGGTGGCGATCAGATCGGACACAATGCCGAAGGCCGGCAGGGCGACGATGTAGACTTCCGGGTGACCGAAAAACCAGAACAAGTGCTGAAACAGAATCGGGCTGCCACCATTGTAGCCAAGCAGCTGTCCCTGCGAGACCAGCGCCGGCATGAAGAAGCTGGTGCCGAGCACCCTGTCGAGCATCATCATTATGGAAGCGACGAACAGGGCAGGAAACGCCAGCAGCGCCAGGATCGTCGCCACGAAGATGCCCCACACCGACAACGGCATGCGCATCAACGTCATGCCGCGCGTGCGGGCCTGAAGAACCGTCGTTACGTAGTTCAGCCCTCCCATCGTGAATGCGACGATGAAAACCGCGAGAGAGGCGAGCATCAGAATGATACCCCAATCCCGCCCGGGGGTACCCGGAAGAATCGCCTGCGGCGGATAAAGCGTCCACCCGGCGCCCGTCGGACCGCCGGGGACAAAAAAGCTTGCAACCAGAATGAGCACCGAGAGCAGATAGACCCAGTAGCTCAGCATGTTGACGAAGGGGAAAACCATGTCCCGGGCGCCGAGCATCAGGGGGATGAGAAAATTTCCAAACCCGCCCAGCAGCAGGGCGGTGAGAAGATAGATCACCATGATCATCCCGTGCATGGTGATCATCTGGTAGTAGGCCTCCGGCGTGATGAAGCCGACCGAGCCGGGGAATCCGATCTGCAGCCGCATCAGGTCCGACAGCACCAGCGCAACCACGCCGATCGCAACCGCGGTCATCATGTACTGGACGGCGATGTATTTGTGGTCCTGGCTCCAGATGTATTTCCCCACCCAGCTCTTGGGGTGATGAAGTTCTTTCAGGTCTTCGGCGAGGGTAGCGTAGGCCATCGTCAACCTCTTTTCGTCACGCTCTCATGACTCGCTGCGGTTGAATCCAATGATCTCACGATCCAAAGATCGTGACAATTCGCGGCTCAGCGGGAGGCCACCGCCTGGGCGAAGGTGGGTTGCTTTTTCAACCAGGCGTCGAATGTCCGCTGGTCGTCGACAATCACGTAGCCCCGCATGGTGTAGTGCCCGATGCCGCACAACTGGGCGCACAGAATCTCGTATTTGCCGGTTTTGGTCGGCGTAAACCAGAAATAGGTGACGAGGCCCGGCACCAGATTCATCCTCGCCCTGAACTGGGGAACGAAGAAATCGTGCAGCACGTCCTTCGAGCGGAGCACCATCTTGATGGGCTTGCCGATGGGCAGGTGCACCGTATTGCCCTCGATCAGCACATCGTCCTTTCCGTAGGGATCGTTGGGGTTCAGGCCGAACGGATTGTTTTCGTTGACGAAGCGGGCATCGGCCGTGCCGAGCACGCCGTCCTTGCCGGGGAAGCGGAAGCTCCACTCCCATTGCTGCCCCACTGCCTCGACGATTGACGCGTTGTCCGGGATGGTCACGAATTTGTCCCAGGCATAGAGGCCCGGCGCCAGCAACGTCGCGATGCCCACCGTGGTCCACAGAGTCAGGCGTTTCTCGAGCTTGGCGTTCTCGGGCTCGTAGGTCGCCTGGCCTCCTCTTCGGCGGTCGTAGCGGATCAACGCATAGACCATGAACGAATTGATGGCGACGAAAACAGCGCCGGTCACCCAGAACGTGACCGTGACGGCGTTGTCGATGGAAGACCAGTTCGATGCCAGGGGCGTGGAATGCCAGGGGCTCAGCAAATGAAACAGCACCGAGCCAACAATCAGAACGGCCACTGCAACTGCCATTGCCATGTCGGCGCCCGCCCCGGCTCAAAATCCGCGAAGAGGAGCGTAGGCTCCCGATTCTGCCCGGTCATGCCTTTTGGACACCGCTGAAACCGCGGCGTAAGGTCGCAACGATGGTTCGACTCGCCGCGGCTCNNGATCCGGGGTTCGGCGGGTCTGGATTTCTCTCCATGTCCGCTGAAGCCTTGGGCGAAGGCGGATCGAAGGATGAGTTCATGTAGTGTGACGGCATGATCGGGCAGGACAATTCCGTTCTTTGGATCGTAGTCGGCGCCTTCGGTGCGATTTGTCTTTTCATTCTGGCCCTCTTGGCGCGAACTGTACTTACACGCGGCGCGCCGTCACGTCCGGCATCCAGCGATGCCGCACGACGAACACGGCGCGACCTGATTTGGACCGTGGCGCCCGTATTGGCGTTCGCCTTCGTCGCGGCCCCGCTAATGGGGCTCCTGTATTTGCGGAACACGACGCCGGCCGCCGCCCTGACGATCACTGTGACCGGTCACATGTGGTATTGGACCTACAAATATTCCGACTCGGGCGATTTCACCTTCAGGGGGCCCATGATTGCGAACTCGGCGGCCGAAAAGTTACCGGTCACCACCCCGTCGGCGACGGACGATCATATCATCGTGCCGGTAGACAAGACGGTTCGCATCGTCGCCATTGCCACGAACGTGATTTACAGTTGGGCCATTCCGTCTCTCGGCGCCAGGATCGAAGCGGTGCCGGGCTGGAACGGGCAAACCTGGTTCAAAGCAGCAAAAGAAGGCCTATACTACGGCAACTGCTCGGAGTTGTGCGGCTTGCCGCATGCGTTCAAGCCCATTGAGATTGAAGTCGTAAGCCAAGCGCGCTTCGACAAATGGATTGCCGAATCGAACCGGAAATTGAGCCGCGTCGTTGCCACCGCGGGCGTCGGGCAGTGAAGGAATAAACGGCGCGCGCCGCCCGTCAATTCAGGATGGTGGCGCGCGCCGTTGCGCGGTGAAGATTCCCGGAGGACGAGCATGACGACGAGCAGAACTCCGTTCCGGCGCGGGAATCGGCCGGCATGGCCAATTCGCGACATTTTCGTTTCGGTTGCGGCGGCGCTGCTTGCGTCCGCCTGCTTTCCCGCTTTTGGAGCGAGCCCCTCCGTTCCCGGGCAGGTGGGTCTCGGCAAAGTCCTGACCACGAAGGACGGCGGCCAGATCTACGGATTCGACATCAACCAGAACGGCGGCGATGGCGTCCTCGCCAGCGCCCAGAACAGCCAGAAGGGATTCCTGGTCTCAATGGAGACGTTCGACCAGAACACGGGAGAGATCACCAGATCCTTCAAGAAATATGATGGGCCAAAGAATTCGTACTCCGTCGATGGCATCTTCGCCGGCGATGTCGGGCTCGTCACCCATTTCATAATCCCGAAAGGCCAAATCTACGCCCGCCGTGTCTACGACGTGATGAATCCGGTGACGGCGGAGAAATTCACCGGCTCATGGACGCCGCCGCTCAAAGACGTCAACGTCAATCAGGTCGCCGAAAACCAGGCCACATCGACCAGCGTTGTCTTCGTCATCGAACTGAGGAAACAGGACATTCCGGATCTGATCGTCTCCAATGTCGGGGCGAACACGTTCAGCAACGTCATCCCTCTCGACCCGAATCTCTTTGGCGGGGGCAACGGTCCGCAGCTGGGGCAATACGCGGCAGCAAACGAAGCCGTGTTGGCCTTGTCTCCCGACGGAGGGGCCGTCGGCGGCAAACCGCCTCTCAACGTGCTCGTCGACCTGACCACTGGCAAGTCGACGCAGTTCAACGGCTACAACAATGGGTTTTATCACGCGGGCGGCGTCAACGGTCTCGCGACGGATATCAATACGGGGGTAACGGCCACCGACACCGAGCTGAACGCGCAGGTCGAGCTTTACGATATGGCCAATCAGAAAGGCATTGCTGCGGTGCAGCTTCCCTGCACGGGCAACACGGATCAGATCTACAGCGGTTCCGGCATCGCGGCTGATCCCGTGAACAAGCTCTTTCTTGTCACCGAGACATACGATGCATGCAACGGGGGAGCGGACAGCGTCATCGCGGTCTATGACGAAAGCGGAAACTACGTCGAGACCATCACCGGCTTCAAATTCTCTATCGGCGAGCCGGCGCCGGTGATCAATCCATCCAAGCGCATGGGCTGGGCTTTCGGTGGCCCCAACGGCGTCAGCCAGCTGCAGCAGTTTTTCTATTAGGCGGTACCCCTCACCCGCGCGTGAGCGGTTGATAGACTTCGCGCTTGGCCCCTCTCCCACAAGGGGAGAGGGGACTCCGAGCGCTGATTTTCCGATATTGATGCAAGATTCCGATTCCCCTCTCCCCTTGTGGGAGAGGGATGCAAATACGGGCGATGAATTCTGATCAAGCGCGGGTGAGGGGTATGTGCAAACTCGTCATTTCCAACGCCGATGCACGGCGGCTGTTTCTCGATCGCCACGCGCTCGGCGAACGACAAGGTCACAAGCTTACCCATGCCGAGGTCCTTGCGCTCGTCCGCAAGCTCGGGTTCGTCCAGCTCGATTCGATCAACATCGTCGAACGCGCGCACCACATGATCCTGTTCTCGCGCGCGGCGGGCTATGCGCGTGAGATCCTCTCCGCGCTGCACCATGACCACAGAGCGCTGTTCGAGCATTGGACGCACGACGCTTCGCTCGTGCCCATCGAGTTCTATCCGCACTGGCACCATCGTTTCGGCGCGGCGAAGGCGCGGCTTGCGCATGCGAACTGGGCGTCGCGTCTGGGAGACGATCCGGCCAGGGCGATTGCCCGTGTGCGCCGCCGAATCCGTAAAGACGGCGCCGTGTCGGCGCGCGATTTCGCGGACAAGGGCCAAGGCTCCTGGTGGGGCTGGGGGCCTTCCAAGACTGCGCTCGAATTTCTGTGGCGCGCAGGCGAGCTGGCGATCGCGCGGCGCGACGGATTCGAGAAAGTCTACGATCTCGCGAGCCGCGTAATCCCGGCAGAGCTGCGCTCTGCACGACCGACGCGCAGGCAAAGCGTGGACTGGGCCTGCCGCGAAGCTGCGGCGCATCTCGGCTTCGCGACGCCGAGCGAACTCGCCGGATTCTTCGAACTGGCCGAGCTTTCCGAAGCGCGAGACTGGGTGAAGGCGGCTTTGCGGAAGAAGGAAATCGTCGAAATCCTGGTGACCGGAGTGGACGGAATCGCCCGACAAGCCTTCGCGCTTGCCTCGATCGAAGCCGACATTGCCGCGCTTGCGCCTGCGCACAATCCTGCGCGCTTCCTTTCGCCCTTTGATCCCGCAATCCGCGACCGAAAGCGCGCGCGGAGGCTCTTCGGCTTCGATTATACGATCGAGGTTTACGTGCCGGAGAAGAAGCGGCGCTACGGCTATTACGTCTTGCCCGTCCTCGAGGGCGAGCGCTTCATCGGCCGCGCCGATCTCAAGGCGCATCGCGGCGAACACCGGATCGAGGTGAAGGGCCTTTGGCCCGAACCCGGCGTCGATTTCGACAGGAAGCGCCGGGAAGCATTCGAAGCCGCGCTGGCCGAGCTGTCCCGTTTCACTTCGACCGGCTCCGAACTCCAGGCTTGACCATGCCGATGCGGTTTCATTTTATCGCGCCCGTCTCGGGAGATTCCGCATGAAACAAGTCGCACGAATGATTGGAGTGCTTGCGCTCGCCGTCACGTCTGTTGGCGCCGCGTCTTTGCGGCCGCCGGTTGCGCCGAAGATTCCCGTCATCGACGATTATTTCGGCTACAGGATCACCGACAATTACCGCTGGATGGAAAACCGTTCTTCGCCGAAATTCGTGAGCTGGATCACGAAGGAAAACGCCTACGCGCGGGCGGTGCTCGCGCGGATTCCGGGCCACGACGCGCTTCTCAAGCGAATCGCCATGCATACGGGCGGAGGAACGACAATCTCGGGCGTGCAGCTTGCGGGCGGCCGCGTGTTCTATCTGAAACGCGAGCCCAACGAGGACTCCTTCAAACTCCACATGCGGCCTTCAATATCCGGCGCAGAAAGACTTCTCGTCGATCCGACCCGCAGGGACGCGAACGGGAAGCATTTCGCCATCGATTATTTCCAGCCTTCGCAGAACGGCGCCATGCTCGTCTACGGTATTTCGGAGGGCGGCTCCGAGAACAGCGTCATTCACATTCTCGACACGCAATCTGGGATCGAGTCGCCCGAAACCATCGATCGTTGCGAAGACGGGGGGCCGTCGTGGCGCCCGGACGGAAAATCGTTTTTCTACCGCAGGCAGGCGAAGCTCGAACCCGGCGCAAACGAAACAAACAGATATCTGAACAGCCACGCCCTGCTGCATGTGGTGGGCGCCGATCCCGAGAAGGACGCGCCGATCATCGGCACGGGCGTCGCGGGATCACCTTCGCTCACCCCTGCAAGTTTGCCCTTCGTCGTCGTGACTCCGGGCTCACGCTACGCGCTGGCCGTGATCAGTCCTGGATCGATTCCCGAATCCGAATTCTATGTCGCCCCCGTGGAACAGGTGACGGACGGGCACGCGCCGTGGAAACGCGTGGCATCGCTCGGCGACAAGGTGACGAACGTGGCATTGCACGGCGACAAGCTGTTTCTGATCGCCTACAAAAACGCACCGCGCTTCAAGGTTCTCGAGACAAGCGCCGCTTCTCCCGATATCGCGAAGGCAAAAACGGTGATACCGACGGGCACGCGCGTGATCGAGGATTTCGCGGCCGCCTCGGACGCACTCTACATTCGCGATCTCGACGGCGGCCCAAGTCGATTGCGGCGCTACGATTTCGCGAGCGGCCGGATTACTGACATCGCCCTGGCCGCCGACGGCACGCTCACGGGACCCGTGACCGATCCCACCTCGCCCGACGTCTTGTTCGGCCTTCAAGGCTGGGTGATCCCGCAGCGCTGGTACACCTTGGCGAACGGTCAGGTCGCGCCGCTGGCGCTCGCGCCATCCTGGAAAGACGATTACTCGGCCTTCATGGCGGAAGAGGTGAAGGCGCGCGCGCATGATGGAACGCTCATTCCCCTCTCCATCGTTCACAAACGCGGGCTGAAACTCGACGGCACGAATCCGGTCTGGCTTATCGGGTATGGCGCTTATGGGCTTTCGCTCACCCCCGCACTTGTCTCGCGCTTCGTTCCGCTGATCGAGGACGGGGGAGTGGTCGCCATCGCCCATGTGCGCGGCGGAGGCGAGTATGGCGAGGAATGGCACATGGCCGCGCATCTGGCGACCAAGCGAAGAAGTTACACGGACCTGATCGACTGCGCGGAGTATCTCGAACAAAACCACTATGGCAGCGCCGACACCATGGCGATCGAAGGCCGCAGCGCCGGCGGTATCACCGTGGGAATGGCACTCGACGCCGCGCCGACACTGTTCCGTGTCGTCTTTTCGGGCGTGGGCGATTCGAATGCGCTGCGCGCGGAGTTCGAAACCGACGGCGCCGCCAATTCCCTTGAGTACGGCAGCGTCAAGACAGAAGACGGTTTCAAGGCGCTGGCGAGCGTCGACGCCGTTCTTCACGTGATGGGCCGGGTGGCCTACCCGGCCGTGATGCTGACGACAGGAATGAACGACCCCCGCGTCGCGCCCTGGCAACCGGGCAAGATGGCGGCGGCCTTGCAGGCGGCTTCGTCGAGTGGGAACCCGGTCATCCTTCGCGTTGATTTCGAGGCCGGTCACGGCTTTGGCTCGACCAAATCGCAACGCGACGCCGAAATGGCGGATCAGATGGCGTTTTTCTACTGGCAGATCGGAAAGCGGGGATACCAGCTCCGCCGTTGAAGCGCAGTTTGGCGCAGACGCGAGCGGGAAACATTCCGCGGCCAAACCCTTGACGCCCCAAAACGCGGTTAACGCGATTTTTACGCTGTTGGCACAACATTGCGCAGGAAAGATGCCGTATCGCGCGCACCGCGGTTCGGCAAATTCGTGCGAGGCAAAAATGGGGCTTGATGCAACCTGGAATCTTGTCGGCATTCCCACCGACGCGCGGGATGCCGCGCGCGCGGCCGCCCTCAGGGAAGGCCTCTCCATCGGAGATTGGCTCACACGGCGGATTCTGAGAAGTTTTTCCGAACTCAATTTCCATGAGCAGGAAGAAAGTTTCGATCGTCTCAGCGACCGGNNGGCGACCGTTTGATGGAGCTCTCCGGCCGGTTGGAACGGGTCGAAACCCGTGCCGACGCGGAACCGATGCGCGAGGCCGTGAAAGCGCTTCATCAAGGCCTGTCGCGCCTGTCCGACGATCTTGTGAAAACGGCCGGCCACGCGACGATCCAGATCTCGAGCCTGTCGGGGAAGCTCGAGAACCTGAATGAGGAACTCGCGCAGCTCCGCACCCTCGATTCGGGAACGAGCGGAGCGCTCGACGAGCGCGTCTCGCATGTGCGAGAGGGCCTCGAAGGACTTGATGCCCGTCAAAACGACGCATTCCGGTCTCTGGATGAAAGGCTGACCGTTCTAGTAACAAAACTCGAGGAAGCGAAATCCCGAGCCGACGGACTTTCCGCTTCGCTCGAACACCGCATCGTACATCTTCAACGGGGCCTGGAGGGTCTGGACGCGCGTCACGGCGACGATTGCCGTTCACTGGCCGGCAGAGTTGAAACCCTGAGCGGAGCGGTCGACGAAGTCCGCAGCGACGGCGCAGGAACGCGCAGCGCGCTGGATCAACGACTCGCACTCGTACACCAGGGGCTGGAACACCTCAATGCGCGTCAGGAAGACAAATCCAGGGCATGGACCGGCAGGCTCGAAGAAGTCCGGACAGAATCGACTTCCAAATGCAGTGCCCTCGATCAGCGTCTCGCTTCCGTGCTGCAGAGGCTGCAAAGTCTCGAAGGTTTCGGAAGCGATCTGTCGGGGTCGTTGACGGGCAAGTTCGACGAGATCCGCGCAGAAACATCAGGCAAGTTCAGCGCGCTCGACGAGAGTCTCGCGACCGTTCGCCAAAAATTGGAAAATCTCGACGCACGCGGAAACGAACTGTCGCAATCGCTCACGGGCAAGCTCGAATTCCTGACGGGACAGGTCTCCGCCGTTCGGGCCGAATCGTCGGGAGCGGTGACGGCGCTCGAGCGGCGAGTCGCATCGGTGCATGAGCATTTGACGGGCGCGGACGCACGACACAGCGATACGGTCCAGATTCTGACGCGCAATCTCGAGACGCTCACAAAGAAACTCGACGATGTCCGTAGCGCGACTTCGGGACCATCGACCGCACTCGACATGCGGGCCGCACAAATCCAGCAATCCCTCGACAGTCTCGATCGCCGCCAGACCGACGGATCACGGGCGCTATCCGAAATCCGTGACCGCGAGGCCGCCAATCTGGCGGTCGTCGTGACCCTCGAGGAAAGCGTTGCCGAATTGAAATCGCAGCTTTCGGATCTGGCGCCGGACAGCCGGCTTGTCGCTCTCGAACGAAGCGTCTCAGAGCTCGCAAACCGGACCGGAATCGTCGAACACGGCCACTCCACGCTGCAGCCGGCCGCTCATACGGTCGACGGAATGCTGAAATCGCTCAGCGGAAGCTTCGAGGTTCACGCAGACACGCCACCAAGCGAAATTCCGCACGACTCGATTCATTCAGAGATCAATGCCGAATCGAGTGCGAGCCAGTTCGACCAAGTGGGGGCGGCATCCGGCAACGCGCAGAACGCTGCCGACCAGCCGGAATCGAAAGCAGATACGAACGACAATCTGTCCAGCGAGACGTCGGGGGTGCCTGACGAGGCGTTCGACGCCGCGCGGAATCAGTCGACCCCGGTTTTCGGTTCGAAAGGCGGAGTGCTCGGAGAGGCTCTGACCGCGCTTGGCGAAAAAATGCAGGTCAGCTCGACTCCTCTGCGAGACCAGGGCGCACCGCCGGACCTGGCAGGACTCCCACCCGCGCCGCAGTCGAAGGACGAACACCAACCGCAGCATGCCGACACAACGACTCCGCTTCCGCCGTTTCCGGATATGCGCACCGCAACCGCGTTGCTTGGCACGCAAACGAGTCTGCCCCCGGAACAGGCTCCAGCCATTGCTGCATTCGCGCGCAGCGATTCCGAATCTTCCACGCCGGGCCCGACCTCGTATCTCTCCGCTGCACGGCAGTCGCTGCAGGCGGCCGCGGCCCATGGTGATGCCGACACAGGACCGTCCAGTCTGTTCGGCCTGCATTTCTTCGACGCGGGCCGAGCGCATGCCGATCGAAAATCCGAAAGGACGAGCTATGCTCTCGTCGCCGCGATCGTGCTCGTCGCCATCCTGGCTGTCGCCGTTGCGGCCGGCGAATGGCTCAGCCACTCGACTCCCGTAAAGGAATTGCGAAATGGTCCGGCTGTCGCGAGGCTGCACGCGAAAGCGCCATCTGCTCCGCATCCGAAGACACGCGGCGCCGCGCACGGCGTCCGCAGTCAATCCGCGGCGATTGCGACGTCCATCTCCGGGCCAGCGGCAACCAACAGCCAAAAGCCTTCGATGCCTAACGATTTGGCCCGCATCGTGGCGCTCGCAAATGCCGGCGAAGCGCGCGCACAGATGATTTTGGGGCTGCACCACCTCGACGACGGCAAGGGCGGAAATCCCGAAGAAGCGGCAAAATGGCTCGAACGGGCCGCCGAGCAGGGCGAACCGATCGCGCAATACCGCATGGCGACGATGTATGCCGCGGGGCGCGGTGTGAAAGCCGACGATTCCAAGGCATTCCATTGGTACGAGGCCGCGGCACAGGCCGGAAACCGCAAGGCGATGTCCAATCTCGCGGTGGCCTACGCGCAAGGCAAAGGGGTTGCGAAAAACCCGCAAGAAGCCGTGCGCTGGTTCTCCAAAGCGGCGGAACTCGGCTTGGTCGACGCGCAATTCGATCTTGCGATTCTCAATGAGCGTGGTCTTGGCGTTCCACAAAGCCTGCCGAATGCCTATCGCTGGTATGTGATCGCGGCGCAGGCTGGCGACAAGGAATCCAAGGACCGCATCGACGCCATCGCCTCACAGCTTTCCGCGAGCGATCGGGCCGCTGGCGAGAAATCCGCAGCCGAGTTCAAACCAGCCTCGATGAATCCCGAAGCGAACGAGTCGAAATAGCGGCGGGTTACAATGCCCGGCCGTCACGAGGTTGGGACGCCGGTGCGAACGGCTGCCTTATTCGCTGCGCCTCGCGCAACGGGCTGACCCCGTCAGGTGATCACGCAACCCGCCGGATCGCGTGATAGGCGACGAGCACCACGACGGCGCCGATTATTGCGACCAGCATGCTCCAGAGATTGAGCCCCGTAACGCCTGTCGAGCCGAAAAAGCGGAACAACCATCCTCCGACTACCGCGCCGACGACGCCCAGCACGATATCGAGAATGATTCCCTCACCCGTCTTGTTGACGACCTTGCTTCCTATGAACCCCGCAATCAATCCAAGCACGATCCAGGCCAGAATGGACATCGCTTCTCTCCCCTTTGCCGCCTCTGCCGGTATCGATTAAGCTCCCGGTTGAAGTACTATTCAACCGCAATCCGTTGATTTCGGCGTGCCCCAGGGCGGTCGAGAAGCGAATGGAACGGCGCATCCTTGGACGGTTTTTCTCACGCCTGATAAATTTGACCATGCGCCAGTAGAACCCTGTTGAAGAACGGAGACGGGAATGGATGCAATACAGGAAGGTTTCGATGTTTTCGTGCACGACGGCGAGAAGGCGTTCGGCGCGGTGCGCCGGGTCTCCCGCCACGAGATCGTGGTCTATGTCGAGAACGCCGGCGACTTCGTGGTGCCCATCAGCGCAGTGCAGGATGTTTCTTCGGAAAAGGTCGTTTTGAACTGCGGTAAACTCGACAAGAATCTGAAGCTTGCGATCGGCCATGCCCATCAAGGCGAAGATCCCACGATCGGCTGAGCGCACCCATGGACAGGAATGAGCTTACGAATTGGGCGCTCGCAAATGGGTGGCAGATGATCGCTGGCTGTCCCAGTCTCACGAAGCCCTCGTCACCTAAAGATGCCATCGTCCGACTCGTGCTGAAGGGCACTGTCGTGAACCTCGAGATCAAGAAGCCCATCGGCAAATGGGAGAAAATCTCGGGCGCACCCTACGGGAAGATCGAAGCGGATCCCGAAACGGGCTTTCCGCGCGGCCTTGGCCTCGACACGATTTCCGGCTTCACGATGCTGATGCAGGACAACAAGAACCGCATGGTGTTCGCGAACTTGGCGGAACCAGCCAAATCCTCCAATTCGGAGTGACCCGCCGCCGGCCGCAACGCACCGGAAGGATGCGGCCTACGGCGTCACCATTCCCTTCATCTTGACGACCTCGAAATTCGAGCCCTGAACCTGCGACACTTCGCCGACCAGGCGCGAGTTGCACCAGTGCGGATCAGGTGCGCCGGAGATGTACCAGTTGCTGCCATTGTCCGCGACCATCATGCCGTATTTCTGGAGTGCTTTGAGGATTGCTTTCGTCTCCCTGCTGTAACCCTGCGGAATGACAAAACTTGCCTTCAGCCGCACGCTCATGCCATCGGCGGCAGGTTCACGTCGGTGTCGTTGGACGCCCAGTGGTTGGCGGGCGGCACGTAGGCTTCGCGCGTGCGCGAGACCGTGAAGCGCAACGCATGCGGAATGGTGTCGGTCGAAGCTTCGTCATAGCGCACGAGACCGGGAAAGATGGGAGGTCCCGCAGCGTCGGCGCTCGTCCAGCCGGGCTTCGCCGTGGGGCGCACGTCATCTGAATCGAGATGGAATTTCGCGCCGGCGTCGCACTTCCAGCTCGTGCCGCCGTTCTCGGAGAACGCGCGATACATTTCGTAAAGGCGGTTCGTATCGCGGTCGATGACAATGACATGCCGGTCTCCGCCGAACCTGTGTCCATCCGGCTTGTAGCCTTCGATGGGCGCGTCGGGGGGCACGNNGGGCACGGGATAGGGGCCGGGATCGCTTTCGTCGCGATAGAGCTTGATGTGAATCGGCACGCGAGCCTGCGAGTCCGGCACCACGACGTACGGAATGCCGATGATGGAATGGGCGTAGGTGCCGCTGCCAAAATCGGGATGCAATCCGATGTCGAGCCCGATCGAGGCGATCAGATTGTCCGAATTGGGATCGACCTTCTTCTTCGAAACATCGGTGTTTCATGCGTTGTCGGCCGGAAACGGCACCGAACCGTCGAGACTTGCGCCGATGCCGAGACTTGCGTTCGCCATCGATCCGTACTGCCAGACCGGATACGGAACGGATTCCGCGAGCGCCGGCGCGAATGCGATCATGGCAGCCGAAACCGCGGACGCCGGGAGAGCCGGGTCCGACACCCTGATGCAGCGGCTGTGGATTTCCATGCCGCGGCAACATTCCGGTTAGAAAAGTGTTGCCGCAGGAGCGGCAATTTGTGCGAATATCGCATGCCCCAACACAAGAGCGAGGCTGCCATGAACGAGAAGGATACAAAAGACGCAAAAGCACGGCGAACCGCGCCGCTGCGCACACCCAACGAGCTCGGCGCCAATGCGACGAAGGACATATCCGGGGCCCTGACCACGCTCCTCGCCGACGCCTACACACTCTACCTGAAGACGAANNTCCGCGACTATCACCTGCTGCTGGACGAGCAGGCCGACCAGATCTTTGCCATCACCGATCCCATTGCCGAACGCGCCCGCAAGCTCGGCGGCACGACTTTGCGCTCGGTGGGCCACATCGCGCGCCTGCAGCGGCTGCGGGACAATGATGCGGAATATGTGACGCCGCTGGACATGCTGGCCGAGCTNNTGTGCGACGAGCACGGCGACGTGGCCTCTGCGAGCCTTCTCGAGATCTGGATCGACGAAGCGGAGCGGCGCACCTGGTTTCTGTTCGAGGCAGGCCGGAGGGGCGAGTCCTAGCCGCGCAAGCTCACGAGGTGTGATCGAGCACGATCACCCAACGGCCGGAAATCTTGCGGAAAATCAGCGAGAAGACGCCGTGCGGCCGATCGCCTGCGCGCTCGAGCCGCCATCGGCCGACGACGAGCGCCGCGTCGGGGGCAAGCATGTCCACGCGAAGATCGGTGAAACNNGAAACCGAGGGTGCCCATCTGCGCGCGCGTTGCATATTTCGCGCGGTAGCGTGCGTGCGTCTCGTTCCAGCCCGACACGATCTTGTCGCCGGAGAGAAAACGCACGTCCGGGCTCTTCCAGTAACCCGACATGAACGCTGCGATGTCGCCGCGATTCCACGCCGCTTCCTGGCGCATGAGGACCGATTCGATGGATTTCGCAGCTTCGGGCTCGGCCTGTGGAGAGCAGGCGAGAAGGGGAATGCACAACGCGGGAATAAACCGCCAGCCACGCAGCCGCGGACACTTCCCGACCAGCCTGACTATTCGAGGCATTTCCCCGCGGACGCCCAGCCGCAACAACGCCCGGTAGCCGCGACAGCGCGCCGACGGTCCGCTCTACTCGGCCGCGGCGTGATAACCGTTAACGACCCGGGCAGGCGGTAACGCTGGCTCGTCGTCCTGGTCGCTTCCGCCGACCGAATTCATCCAGTCCGGTGCGTTAACCGCCTTTTGCTCGAGAAGCCGCTGAACGCCGCGGCGCAGCAGCGCGACCTGGGCCGGCTTCGCCTCTGGAATGCGCACAGGCTGAGGCGACTCGATCCGCTGAAACAAAGGTTGCGGCCATTCTTCGGCGTTGCGCACGGGCAGCTGCTCGCACCATTTTGCGCGGCGCTCCTGGGTGCGCACGGCCTGTTCCTGTTCGCGCCACATCCAGACAAACTCGACATAGAGCTTGTCCCCGAGCATCTCGCGCAGGTCGGTCATTGTGGGAAGAAATGTCAGCTTCATGGCAACGCTCCGTCGCTCCACAGGGCGAATAGTGCGATTCTTGTGCCAGCCCTAATCTGAACCAGAGATGAAACGCGCGGAACGTGACAGGGTGTCATACCCCGGTCTCCTGCGTCACAAAGTCCAAAGGGCGGCACTAAAATGCAACACAAACGTGGGTATGGCCTCGAATTGATTCAACTGGTGCGCAAGAGCCGAACGCGCGCCTGTGCGGGAATGGCACAGAGGGGCGAGACTCGGTCGTCGATTTTCCCGGGCGACGTTAACGCGATCCTGCCTGATGCCGTCCTACAGCCTGCCCGACCCGCCCGATGAAAGCGTTCGATGCCCTGGTTCTCGGCCTGGGGGCGCTGGGAAGTGCCGTGCTGCTCCAGCTTGCCCGCCGCGGCATCCGCGTGCTCGGCGTCGACCGCCTAGCCCCGCCGCACACGCAGGGCTCGTCTCATGGCGAAACCCGAATTACGCGATGCGCCATCGGTGAGGGTGAACATTTCACGCCGCTGGCGCTGCGTTCGCACGTTCTGTGGCGCGAGATCGAGAGCGAGACCGGCGCCAAGCTATTAACAACCCGGGGTGTCCTTGTTCTCTCAAGCCCGGCCAGGACAAGCTTCACCCATGTCGAGAACTTCTTCGCGAACACGGTAGCGGCAGCCCGGAAATACCACATTGCCCACGAAATATTGGACGCGGAGGCGATCCGCCGCCGCTACGGCCAGTTTCGTATTCGCGATGACGAGATCGGTTACTTCGAGCCGGGTGGCGGATTCCTGCGGCCTGAAGCCTGCCTCGCCGCGCAGCTCGAACTGGCCCGACACCATGGCGCCGAGATTCATGTGAACGAACGCGTCCTGAGCTTCGCGCCGCGCCGGGCCGATGTCGTCGTCACGACCGATAAAGACACCTACGTCGCGGGACAGCTCGTGGTGGCGGCGGGGCCGTGGCTACCGGAGCTGCTCGACGCGAGCCTCGCGCGGCACTTCCGAATCTATCGCCAGGCCCTGTTCTGGTTTGCGGACCTGGCAGGGTTGTTCGGCGCAGGCCGGTTTCCCGTCTTCATCTGGGAATTGAGCGGCCGCAGACAATCCATCTACGGATTTCCGGACATCGACGGCAACGGAGTCAAGATCGCGACTGAACAATTCGACTTAGCGACGACGGCAGCTGCCCCCGGAAGCGAGGTTGGCGCGAGCGAACCTGCCGCCATGCACGCAGCCTATGTTGCACCCTTCCTGCCGCAATTGAGCGCAACCTGCACGCGTGCATCAACCTGTCTGTACACCGTCACCGCGGATTTCGGATTCGTGGTCGACCGCCATCCCGAAAGCGGCCGCGTGATCATCGCCTCGTGCTGCTCGGGCCACGGGTTCAAGCATTCGCCGGCGCTGGGCGAAGCAGTGGCCGAAATCATAGCTAACGGCCGAAGTTCGATCGATCTGCGCCCGTTCGAATTCGCGCGATTATCCGTATACTGATGTAACCGTTTGCGCACCCACCCTCCGGCGCACCCGAATGAGCGCGCAAGCGCGGGTGAAAGTGCGATCGCCAGATGCTCTCCGCTTGTGGAGCGAAGCGCAGCAACGCGCGAAGGATCGTCACCAGACGGCCGAGACGCCTTCGCGGCTCGGGGAGCGGAAGCGAGTAGAGCGTGGCCCGAAGGGACGCGCCATTGGACGTGCGTCACGCTGAAGGTCGTCGCGAGCACCAGTGATGCCCGCGACGCGGCGAAAATCAGATTGCTGCGCTCACACGCTTAAGCTCAGAGCAGCCCTTCTCTGTCACCATGTTCTTTGGCAGATCACGGATTGAGTAAAGCCATCGAAGATGGCACATGCAGCCGACTTCTTGGCTAGGTCGGGTGATTTCATCTAAATAGCCATTGGCTCCCTCATTCATGAGGCCCTTGGTGATGGCCCAATTGCCGCGCACGACATATACAAGGTCATGCCGCTGCTTGTGGTCGTAAATCTTTGGGTAGTCGCCTTGCTCGTCTGTTGGGCTGTAGTCCCATATTGCAGCAATTGGATTGCCTTCGAGCGCAAAGAGACAATCTACCTCGGCAGGAAAACTCCTCGCTTTATGGACATAAAAAAATCGATCCCATTCTGTCAACGATCGAAGCCCTTTTTTAATTTCGGCAATTCGGCTTTTGATCGCTTTGTCTTTGGTTCCACCGATGGGAACTTGCTCTAGGAATTGCTGCAACAGCGCGTCGAACTGATGAAGTTGTCCGTCGAGGTACGTTTTTGCTTCTGAATTATAGTTTGTAACGCACCATTCAAAGCGCTTTTTTAGAGACGGCAACAGGGCATCGAATTCTTGCGCTATGTGATTGCCGCTAGAACTAACTATGTTGGATTGGTTTTCACGTTCACCGCAAATCGTCCGTGTCGGTATGCCCTTGACCTGTATTACCTTGTCAAGAAATTCTCTGCACACCCGTTCGTAGCTGGCCGCCGCCTCGTCGGCGCTGACCGCTATGGAACGGGCAAGCTTGGAAATCGTTGTCCTGGTCTCTTGCACATGATCGGGAGACGTTGGGCCGGATTTCAGAAAGCGAGTTAATATCTCCCCCACGGCTTGAACCGTCTCCCTGGCGTCGGTCATTGAATGATCCTTAGTCGGATGCTCTGAGCCGGGCATCGGCTGAGATTAGGCAGCGGTGCCATTGCCCGCCGCCTCGTCCCTTTTGCTTAATTCGTAGCGCAACACCGTCTGAATCGTCTCTCTCGCAAGGAGAGACCGGCCCGTAAGGTCTAACCGTTCGCGCTGTATCGGGGCCACTGGCTCAAGATCGCGGGCGAGTTCGTAGGGTGTCGGGAAAAAGGGGAATCTGACCTTCTGCCCCGAAAGGGCCGCGTCACGTTCCAAGCTAGGCAAAACTGTCTGGAACACCTCATTTCCGTAGGTGAGGACAACGGTTACATATGGGACCGGTAATGTGTCACGCCGCCGCCGAAGCAATATCACTGAGTCTACCAGGGGGTTATTTCCAGGGACGAAGGTATAAAGGACAGGAAAAAAAGAGGTCTTCACCAAGCCGATTTGGTGATCGGAGTTACGAATCCATGCGATGGCAGCGTGGAAGCTCGGCAACTCTTCTTCTGGAAGGAGTGAAATAGCCATCTTCGCGAATGCTTTCAGAACAGCGACGGGGGTATATGGGTCTCGGTGAACTGTAAGCGTGATTTCTTTCGTAACTTCATTCACGACGGCGATTGGATCAGTCTCGTCCTGCGTAATCTTAATTCCCGTGGGATCGTGTTCAAAACGCCATCGACTGCTCGATTCTTCCTTCAGCTTAGGCACCCCCCGCTTCCCGCGAACACCAGACAAGGCGCGCTGCGCCTTGGACCAGCTACCGAGATTTGTCTCGATGCCATCGCCAAAAAACTTATTGCAGGCGTCGCACTCATACTTCGTGAAGAGGCTAGTGTTGCCCAAGCACTCCGGGATTGCGTGCGCTTCCTTCCTGAAGCTTACGTTTGGGTGCGCCAAACTACAGAAGCGGCAAACACCGGGCTTGGAGGATGTCAGAATCACTTTTCCCCGAGGCTGTGGAATCCACTGTCCGATGGATGAGTAATTTTCTTCATAAAAGCGCAGTGCGTCCTTGGCCTCCTCCGTCGCGCCCGTGAAGATATCTTGGAGGGGTACCATTTCGTCCTTCCTCGATGACGAGCATTCACCCGTCACATCGCCACCATGGTCGCCAAACCGACAGGGGTGGCGGTCATGCCCCAAGCCTCGAAATCGTGCTGTGGCTGACGTTGTAGCTGCGACCGATCTCGCACACGGGCTCGCCCCGTTCGCGACACTTGAGCGCCTCGCGCTGCTGATGCGCGGTCAGTTTCGGCTTTCGGCCCATCTTCACGCCGCGCGCGACGGCACGGGCGCGGCCTTCCTCGCGATGACGATCGTTGCGCCTTACGTGATTCACCGCCATCGGCGCCTTTGGGAGCGTCCCGACGAGTTCGACCCCAATCGCTTCCTCGGCGAAAACCGGATGCGCGTGAATCGATATGCCTATCTGCCATTTGGCGCCGGCCCGCGAATCTGCCTCGGTGCGACGTTCGCGCTTCAGCAGGCCACGATTCTTCTTGCCTCGATCGCCGCCCGCTTCACTCTGGAACTGGCGCCGGGAATCGAGGTCGAGCCGCTGCTGCGCATTACTTTGCGTCCCCGGGGCGGTTTTGCCGCTCGTCATAAGCCGGCGAAACACTGCAGTATCGGGCGCTAGGTTTTCCGTGCCAGAGCCCGAGCAGCGTCGACGAATTCGGATGGCATCATGACGATCGTCATGCTGTTCTGCTCCGCGCCCACTTCGGTCAGCATCTGCATGCGCCGCAGTTCGAGGGACGCCGGCGTTTTCATGATCTCGTCGGCGGCTTCGCGCAATTTGCGCGCCGCTTCGAGTTCGGCTTCCGCCTTGATGATGCGCGCGCGCTTTTCTCGCAATGCCTCGGCTTCCTGAGCCATCGCGCGCTGCATGGTGGCCGGGATCTCCACATTGCGCATCTCGACGCTCTGAATTTCGACACCCCAGGGCTCCGTCACCTGATCGACTCGGTCCTTGAGCGCGACACTCAATTTGTCGCGCTCCTTGAGCACGTCGTCGAGCGTATATTGGCCGAGCCCGTTGCGAAGCGTGGTGAGCGCGACCTGGACTACTGCGGCGCGGAAGTTCTGCACTTGGATGATCGCGCGGTCCGGCTTGACGACGCGGTACCAGATCACGGCGTTCACCTGGATCGGCACATTGTCCTTCGTCATCGTCTCCTGCTGCTCGACGCTGTCGGTCAGCACGCGCATGTCGACCTTGGTTACGGTCTCGACGCCGAGCGGAATGATCCAGAAGAGACCGGGTCCGCGCGTGCCCGCATAGCGGCCCAGGCGGAACACGACGCCTCGCTCATATTGCTGCGCGACGCGGAATCCGGTCAGCAGACCAAACAGGATGACGGCCAGAATGATAAGAAGCCATGTCATGAGCGTTGCCCCCGATGGCGATTCGAATTCGGCCAGCATAGCCGACGTGACGTTTCTTGCCGCGCCGCACACATCGATGTGACGCCAAAGGGCATGGCCCCCTCTTGTGCAAGCGGGAATGAATCGCGAGAATCGGACGTCCAGGGGATAGGAAAGGGGCACCGCAGCTTTGCAGGAGCAGCGCGATGCTTGAACTTTACTTCTGGCCGACTCCCAACGGCAAGAAGGTGACGATCCTCCTTGAGGAACTTGAGCTTCCATATGCGCTCAAGCCCACCCACATCGGACGCGGCGACCAGTTTCGTCCAGAATTCCTCAGGATCTCGCCCAACAATCGCATGCCGGCGCTCGTGGATACCGAGCCGAAAGTCGGCGGCAATCCGCTCGCGATCTTCGAATCGGGCGCGATCATGATGTATCTCGCCGAGACGACCGGACGATTCTGGCCGATGGAGATGCCCAAGAGATATGACGTGGTCCAATGGATCATGTGGCAGATGGCGAATCAGGGACCGAAATTCGGCGAACAGGGCCATTTCATGCGCGCGTCGCAGACGCCGGCAAATGGTGACCAGACCTATGCGGTTCGCCGATTCAGCGACGAGGTGCATCGCCTCTACGGCGTGATGAATCTCGGCCTGTTCGAGAAACGCTGGCTTGCTGCGGGCGAATACACGATCGCCGACATGATCTGTTATCCTTGGGCCGCGGGCTGGAAGATGCGCGGCATTGACCTCGACGAATTCCCCAACGTAAAGCGCTGGCTTGCGGAAGTGGGCGAACGTCCCGCGGTGCGCAAAGGCATGGCCGTCGGCGCCGAGCTGCAGGAAGATCCCGCAACGCTTTCGGACGAAGAGAAAGCGCGCCGCCTCAAGCTTCTCACCAATCAGCGCGCCACGCCGATCCCGAAGGAATGGGGCGAGGCGATTTGATCCGCGTCTTCATTTTCTCCCCCAACGTGCGGGACGAAAGATGCGGCTCTGCGCACCTTTTCATTTCACGTTCGTGAGAACTCCTTACTCCATGTCCGGATAAGGCCCTTTGCCGCCGTCAGCGATGAATCGATCGATACGCGCTTCGAGGACGGGAAGCGGCACGGAGCCGACTTCCAGTACCGCGTCGTGAAAGGTGCGGAGATTGAATTTCGGTCCAAGCGATTTCTCAGCCTTCGCGCGCGCCTTCAGGATCGCCATCTCGCCCAGATAGTAGGAAAGCGCCTGACCGGGCCAGGAAATATATCGGTCGACCTCGGTGCCGATTTCGCGCTCGGGAAGCGCGGTATTTTCTTTGAGATAGGCAATGGCCTGATCGCGCGTCCAGCGTTGCGAATGAATTCCGGTGTCGACGACGAGGCGCGCCGCGCGCCAGATCTGATAGCCCCACATGCCGAACACATCGTAGGGCGTATCATACATGCCCATCTCGAGCCCGAGGTGTTCGCAATAGAGCGCCCAGCCTTCGCCGTAAGCGGAGATGTAGGTCTGGCGGCGAAAATCGGGCAGGTCCTTGCGCTCGGCGGCGAGCGGAATCTGGAAAGCGTGGCCCGGCGCGGATTCATGCAGGGTCAGCGCGGTCAGATTGTAGAGGGGGCGTGATTTGAGATCGTAGGTGTTGAGGAGATAGACGCCCGGGCCGCCGCGGCCTGCCGTGTAGAACGGCGCGATATCGTCCGGCACCGGCTTGATCGCGAAGCGCGCGCGCGGAAGCATGCCGAAATAGAGCGCCGCCCTGGCGTCGAATGTCTTGGCGATCCACGCCGCGTCCATCAGCAGTTCCTTCGGCGTTTTTGCGTAGAATCTCGGATCGCTACGCAGAAATTTCAGGAACGCCGGGAAATCGCCTTTGAAGCCCGATGCCCGCATCGCTTTCACCATCTCGGCATGGATGCGCGTGACTTCCGCAAGCCCCGTCTTGTGGATCGAAGCCGGATCGAGATCGAGCGTGGTGAATTCGAGAATCTTCGAGCGGTAATAAGCCTTTCCGTCCGGCAGCGACTCCGCCGCAAGGCTCGTGCGCGCACCGGGAATGTATTCATCGCGCATGAACTTCAGAAGATCGCGATAGGCGGGAATCACGGATTCGCGAACGGCCTTCAGCGCATTCGCGCGGAGCTCGTTCCATTCCGTGGCCGACAAATTGAGCCCATTCGTCTTGAACGGCTCAAGAAACAGGCTGTCTTCCGGCTTCGCATTCACGACGGCAGCGATCGACGCGTCGCGGCCCGCAAGCGTCACCCTGGGCGGTGTGAAGCCTCTTTTCAGGCCCGCGCGCATTTCGCCCGTCTCTTCACGGAAATAGCGCGGCACGTCGTCCAGCAGCCTCAGGTAGTTCCTGTAATCCTGCAGGCTGCGAAAATCGCCGCGGGCCGTCTCCGCCAGATTGCTCCAGAAAGCGGTGTCGGAATTGACCGGCATCTCGTATTCGCGAAATCGTTCGCTCGCGATCAAAGCTGCGAGTTGCGGCCGGTAGACGTCGTAATCGATCTGCTCCTTCGGCGAGAGCGCGCTGCGCGGGATGGCCTCAACTTCCTTGAGAACCTCCCTCCAGTGCTGGAGCCGCGCGACTTCGGTCGCGGGATCCATCTTCGGCAGACGATCGACGATCGGGTGGCGCTTGTCGGATTCATCGCGGGCGGCGTATTGCTCTTGGCGCCAGGCCCATTCGTTCGTGTAGATCGCCTTGAAGCGCGCATCTGCATTTGTTCCGGCTGCGAGCGCGTCTTGGGCGAGCATCAACGCAAGCGCGATGCCGAGCACCAACGTCTTCGCACGCATGGATGCCCCCTTTTGGTCCGCGCCGGCGCTCGGATCGTCAGCCCATTCCGGAAAAGGATTTCGGCGTGATCTCGTATATGACCCGCACCTCGCCCGGCTGCCGGAAGGGATATTTGTCCTGCCCGAGATATTTCTTCGCCAGCGAATCGATATGCGCGTCGGCGCCATCCTCGGTCACGTGTGAAACCGTCCCGCGAACCTGCAAGTGACGATAGGCGTTGTCGGGATCCATGATCGACAGCGCCACATGCGATCCTTCCTTCATGTTGCGCGCCTTGACGCGGCCCCGCGCGGTGTTGACGCGCAGCTTGCCGTCCTTGCGGTCGAACCAGACAGGTGTCACCTGCGGCGAGCCGTCCGGCATCAGGGTTGCCAGACTGGCGAACGCCTTCTTCTCTTCAAGAAGATCGCGGTATTTTTCGGGATCGGTTGCCATGATCGGTCTTCCTCTCGAAAGCCCCCCGTACATTCAACCGTCAAGCCCCAACCCTGTCCAGCGGCGTGCCCCGGCAAATTCACTTTAATCGTGGCAAGGACAGAAAGTGCACAGCGCCCTTCACACGCATCAGGCGCGTGAGGCCTCACTCAAGAGACTATTCTCTATACAATGCACGATACGGTTTACCGTTTAAATTTGAATACGGTTCCGCACCGAAATCCATCGGGACAGTGATCGCCTCCCCCAGAAGTCACCCCGTATAGATTGCCCTTCTTATCTTCAACGACTTCGGGTCCTGGCCAAAAATCACGACGCGTAAAGTCATAAAGGACGATCTCGGTGCCTCCTGCCGTCAGCTCAAAGAGCGTCCCGCAACCGTATCTTGAACGTTTGGCGCATATCTCTCCGCCGAGCTCCGTAGCGCCATAGAAATTACCCTGAGCGTCTCCAATAAGACCGTCGGGAAAAGCGCCGTCGTTAGGTGGGCCTTGAAAAGTATAGAGCGCGGTTTCGATGCTATCGGGCGTGAACTTGAATACGGTGCCGTAACCGTTTCCGCCGCCGCCCGCCGTGCCGTAGAGATTGCCCGCTCCGTCCAAAACCAAAGTGCCTCCCGGCAATGCACTGCCCTCGCAATCACAAAAAGTATAAAGGATCGTCTCTGCACCATCCAGTGCAATTCTAAATAGGATGCCGCAACCACCACCGTTACACTGATTCGAACCGCCCTCCGAGGCAGAGCCGTAAGCATTGCCGTTCGCGTCCAAGACAAGTTCACCCGCGGGGTATGCGCCATCACTGCCCCCGGTAAATGCATGCAAGATCGTTTCTTGACCGTCCGCAGTCAGCTTGAACACGATGCCGCAGCCGAAACTGCCCAGGCACCCCGTCCCCCCTCCCCCTTCAAGAGTAGCGCCGTAAAGGTTGCCCGCCTCGTCCAGCGTCAGACTCAATTGGGGGTCCTCTCCATCGCTGCCGCCCTTGAAAGCGTAGAGCACGGTTTCGGTGCCATCTGCCGAAAGCTTGAACACTGTCCCGCAGCCAAAGCCGCTGCAACCAGTTCCTCCTCCGCCCGAAGTAGTGCCGTAGAGATTTCCGGACTTATCTGCGATCAATCCGGCAAACGGGTAAGCCCCATCACTTCCGCCAGCGAAGGAGTGGAGCACGGTCTCCGCGCCATCCGATTCTATTTTGAATATTGTACCGCAGCCCCAAGGGTTGCAATCATTTCCTCCCTTATACGTTGTCCCAAAAAGGTTGCCTGCGCCGTCTCTGACCAGGGGACCGTTTGGGCTATCGCCGTCATTTGGGTATCCCGTGAACGAATGAAGGGTACGCGGATTCTTTGCACAGGCAGCGTTCGGTGATAGAAAGCTGCTCAAGATAATCGCGCAAAGAAGTGCGTATATGGCAGAAGAAGCATTACTCGTCGCGGACATGGATGATTCCCCGGTTGGTGCTGGCCTGTTTTGGCCGAATTAAACCAAATCCGGCCACTCTATTTTCAATTCCGGCCACTGCATTTCTGGTGGTGTTTTTTGCGGGCGCGTTTTTGTTCACGCCAGCGCTGGCGTCAGTCGGCATATTCACCGAAAGGTGGAAAATCGAATTTCACACCGTACAAGGCACCTGGGGTGGGGTTGAAATCAAGGTGCCGACGGGCATCAGCCCAATAGAGAAAAACCCAAATGCCCGTCTTGTGCCAGACAGATTCATCCCCTCCGCTGCGGTACAATACACAGCCGGCGATCACAAATCTTACCCATCTATCCTTGGCAAGATTCTCTGGGGGATTGGCAATCGTCTCCACCAGAAGCGGGAACGGCCTTGGTTCCTGACCGGGAAAAATCTCTTGCACAATATCCTGCGGTCTCGTGTATCCGCTGTTTCGATTCCGATCCCAGACCAGCCGATAGCGTTTATCGCTAGGAGTACTGTCGCGGCACTCTCGGAGATTCTGCCGATCCCTGTACGGAGTCCCGAACGGTGGTTCCGCGAACAGGTGTGCGGCAATAATGGCTCTGGCTGGAAGGTGCCCGGAGTTTTTCAGGCTGAACTTGGCGAAAATAGCGGCGTGGATTCGACCGCTTTTCTCGGTGATTGTGAGGTCGCCGACGGGAGTGGCCGTCCAATAAACCCACGCCCGCTGTTCGTCGCGCATTTCATTCAACGTACCCTGCATAACGCGTCGCTGTTGGTAGGAATCAATGCTCCCGGTGACTATCGCGATGAGACCGACGGCAGCAGCGGCCCAGATCCGCGCGAAATCTCAACGTCTTTCATCGAACGCCAGAACCTTACGATCCGGATGCAGCAACGCCGCTTCACGCGGCTTACAAATGCCTTCTCCAAGAAGTTTGAGCATCACGTCGCGGCGTTCGCGCTCTATGCGGCTTGGTACAATTTCTGCCGCGTGCATCAAACGCTCCGGATCACGCCCGCGATGCAGCTTGGCGTGACGGATCACATTTGGAGCATCGGCGAATTAATTGACGCGGCTCTGGACGGCGAATTGCCGACCGGCACGACAACCGAAAACCCGATGAACCTTGACCCATCCGATGCCATCCAATCCACCCGCCATCACGGCCAATTCAAGGGCCAGTTCACGGTAATTAAAGGGGAAAAATCGTGACGGCGTCAGATGTGACGCGCGCCAGATTTCGCCTAAGCTCCCTGCTCAAAGGGGGCACGAGCCATGGTTTCTATCGCAGAATTCGGAGAGCTTATCGGAGCCGTCGCGAGTGTTCTTGCATTTCCGCTTCTGGCAATCGCAGTCGCGTTACTCTGGGGAGCGTACAAAATGCTTCCAGATAAAAGCGGCCATTTTGAAATTTCAAAGCGCAGGCGATACCTAGTAATCGGACTGCTGATCTCTGGCGGCATAGCGTATGCCGTAGATATTGCGGATCGCATGGGGTGGCTTGAGCCTGTGTATGCCAACATTCCTCTCACTAAGGTGTATGACAAGACATTTACAAACCAAGTTGTTGTTATCGACGGAAAGGATTTTATTGACTGCACCTTCAATGGCGTCACGTTCCGCTACAATGGTGGTTATTATTTATTTGAAGGCGCAAGGATAGAGGGAGCAATCGCGATTGATACGCCGAACGACACGGCTGGAAACGCCATCAATCTTCTGACGTGGTTAGACAGCCATACACAAAATCACGCCTTGGTTGAGCGGTGGAAAAAACTTCCACCGGAGCATTTCAAATGAAAACCGGCCACTCGGAATTGAAATCCGGCCACTTGACTCCGAAAGAGGCAAAACAGGCCAGCACCCCCCGGTTGGATGCAGACAATGTAGCGTTACAGCTGGGCTTTGGCGAGCTGATTTGCGAAATCCACGACTGCGTGGGCGACGCGGTCGCCATCTTCCGGCGTGTTCATGAGTGTATCCGTGATTTCGATGGGAACGTCGAAACGGTCCACAAGCTCGCGATCGCGTGCATCGAGTATGAAACCGTCGATCAGGCCGCTATAGTGTTCGGCGATCGAGAGCGCGGACGTGGTGATTCCAAGCTCCGCCATGATTTTCGCGGTCGGTCCTTTCACCGCCCTGTCGCCGATGATGGGTGTGACGGCGATTACGGGACATTTCGCCGAATGGAGCGCATCACGCAGTTCGGGAATTGCCAGCAGCGGATCGATGCTCAGCCAGGGATTGGAGGGGGCGATCACGATCGCTTCAAGATCGGGCGACGCAAAAGCCTCGCGCGCGCATTTCGGCAGCCGGGCTTCTCCGGCCCCTTCGAATCGCAGGCCGCGCACCGCGGGTTCACAATGGCGGCGTACGAAATAATCCTGGAAGGACAGCTCGCCCTCGTCCGTCGCCACGCGCGTGGCCACCCGATCGTCACTCATCGGGACGATCTGTGCCCGGATGCCGAAGCTTCGGGCAAAAACCTCCACGATGGCGCTCAGTTTCTGGCCCAATTCGAGCCTGCGCGTGCGCTCGACATGCAGCGCCAGATCGCCATCGCCCAGCGCGAACCAGGTTTCGCCGCCGAGTTCTTTGAGCGTGCGCATGAAGCTCCAGGTTTCGTCGCGGCGCCCCCATCCCTGTTCTGGATGGGCGAGCCCGCCGAGCGTGTAGAGCGTGGTGTCGATATCCGGAGAAATATGGAGCCCGAGATGCTCGAAATCGTCACCCGTGTTGACGATCGCCGCGAGCGAATCGGCCGGCAGGATGCGATAGAGCCCGCGCAGGAGCTTTGCGCCGCCCACGCCGCCGGACAGAGCGAGGACGCGCACGCCGCTCAAATGGAACTCCCTGCCGATGGCGCGGAACCGTTGCGCTCGTTCCACGGTTGATCTTGGCAGCGATTCCGCGGAGCATCAACGCTGCCGCCATTCAGGGATACGCCCAGATGCCGATCACCATCGGAGTTTCCATGCCGCCGCAGCGCGGAGACATGCCCCGGCTTCGCAAAGCCTGGGAAGAAGCCGACGAATTGGGTGCCGACCGCATCTACACATTCGACCACTTCTTCACGCTGGT
Source organism: Alphaproteobacteria bacterium (assembly GCA_003131925.1). Classification (GTDB taxonomy): domain Bacteria; phylum Pseudomonadota; class Alphaproteobacteria; order Micropepsales; family Micropepsaceae; genus Rhizomicrobium. The sequence continues at coordinate 58,968 of PKWC01000229.1, forward strand.
CATGAACAATCCCAATCCGACCTTCGAGGAAACACACGGGAAGAGCTTCGAAGCTACCTCGATCCAGGCGGCGATGGCCGTGACGACGAAGCGCGCGGAAATCTCCTGCCTTGTCCATTGCACCGGCTATCGCAATCCCAATCTGCTGGCGGATATCTCGCGCACCATCGATCATCTTTCGGGTGGGCGTTTCGTGCTCGGGATCGGTTCGGGGTGGTTCAAGCTCGATTACGACGAATATGGCTATGAATTCGGCACGGTCGGAAGCCGGCTCAAGAAGCTCGAGCAGGACATCGAGACCATCAAGGACAGATGGACGAAGCTGAATCCACGACCGCTCAGGCGTATCCCGATTCTCATCGGCGGCGGCGGCGAAAAGGTGACGCTTCGAATCACGGCCAAGCATGCCGATGCCTGGCATTCCTTCGGCGACGTCGAGACGATGACACGAAAATCGCAGATTCTCGACGAATGGTGCGCAAAAATCGGACGCGACCCGAAAGAGATCGTGCGCTCCACATCGGTTGGCCCGCTGATCGGCGGAATCAAGGCCGATCCCGAACCTTATGTGAAGGCCGGCTTCACCGATTTCGTAGTCCATGCGCGTGGGCCGGACTGGGATCTCGGCGCCCTGCGCGAGATTCTCGCCTGGCGCAAGGCGCGCGGGTGAGGACACTGCTTTCTTCGCGCGACGCGCTTCTCGCGCTCATGGGGGCGCCATTGGCCGAATTGTGTGGTGAAGCGAGCCGGATGCGCGATGTGGGGCACGGTCCGATCGTCACCTATTCCCGTAAGGTCTTCATCCCGCTCACCCATCTTTGCCGCGATGTCTGCGGGTACTGCACATTCGCGAGACCTCCGAGGCGAGGCGAGCGCTGTTATCTGAACCGCGAGGAGGTCCTCGCCATCGCACGGGCAGGCGCGGAAGCTGGTTGCGCCGAAGCGCTCTTCACGCTGGGCGACAAGCCGGAGTTGCGGTACCGCCAGGCGCGCGAAGAACTCGACGCGCTCGGTCACCCGACGACGATTTCGTATCTCGCGGAGATGTGCGGTGTGGTGCTCGACGAGACGGGACTGCTGCCTCACGCCAATCCGGGCGTGATGAATGCCGACGACATCGCGAGCCTGCGCAGGGTGACCGTTTCGCAGGGCACCATGCTTGAAAATATTTCGCTGCGGCTTTGCGAGCGCGGCGGCGCGCATTTCGGTTCGCCCGACAAGGATCCCGCTCTGCGCCTCGAAACAATCCGTCTGGCCGGCGAGACGCACGTGCCATTTACGTCGGGCATCCTGATCGGCATCGGAGAAACGCGCGAGGAACGATTGGACTCACTGCTCGCGTTGCGCGACTTGCACGAGGCTTACGGCCATATCCAGGAAGTCATCGTCCAGAATTTTCGCGCCAAGTCCGCCACGCGCATGGCGGATGCCGACGAACCCGATCTCGACGATCTGATGTGGACGATCGCGATGGCCCGTCTCGCATTCGGTCCCGAAATGAACATCCAGGCGCCGCCCAACCTGAGCGCGAGGGACTATGGCCGACTGATCGAGGCCGGAATCAATGATTGGGGAGGTGTGTCGCCGGTCACGCCCGACCACGTCAATCCGGAAGCGCCATGGCCGCAGCTCGACGCGCTCCGCCGCACGACCGCCGCGCAGGGCAAGAGTCTGGTCGAGCGCCTCGCTGCCTATCCTCCTTACTGCGTCGATCTCGCACGCTGGCAGGATCCGGGCCTGCATAAACAGGTGCGCCGCCATTGCGATGCGTCGGGCTACGCGCGATCGGATGGCTGGACTCCCGGCGCGCTCGCTCCGCCCATGACCGATCTGCAGCCGAGCCGATGGCAACGGCCGGTCGATTCCGGCATCGCCCGCCTGATCGATCTGGCGTTGGCCGGAGAGGTGCTCGCGGAAAGCGGAATCGTGCGGCTCTTCTCCGCGCGCGGACCGGATTTCGACGCGGTTTGCGCCGCGGCCGACGCATTGCGCCGTTCCGTTTCGGGCGACACAGTACGCTACATCGTCAACCGCAACATCAACTACACCAATGTTTGCACCTACAAATGCGGCTTCTGCGCTTTCTCCAAGGGCAAGACGTCCATCGACTTGCGGGGAACGCCGTACGATCTCGCGCTCGAAGAGGTTGCGCGACGAACGCATGAGGCCTGGGCGCGCGGTGCGGTCGAAGTCTGTATGCAGGGCGGCATCCATCCCGACTACACGGGCGAAACCTATCTGGAGCTGTTGCGCACGGCGAAATCCGCGGTTCCGGAAATTCACGTGCATGCTTTCTCGCCGCTCGAAGTCATGCATGGCGCGGCAACGCTCGGGCTTTCAATCGCCGAATATCTCAGGGAATTGAAGCAGGCCGGCCTCGGCACCTTGCCGGGCACGGCGGCCGAGATTCTGGACGACGAGGTGCGCGCGGTCATCTGTCCGGACAAACTCTCCACGGACGAATGGTTGAACGTCGTCGGCACCGCGCATGAGGCGGCCCTGCGCACGACCTCCACCATCATGTACGGACATGTGGAGACGCCGCGCGCATGGGCGCGGCATCTCCTGCGTTTGCGCGAATTGCAGAAACGAACCGGCGGCATCACCGAATTCGTGCCTTTGCCTTTCGTACACATGGAATCACCGATGTATCTTCACGGACGGGCGCGGAAAGGCCCTACGTTCCGCGAGGCTATGCTGATGCATGCGGTAGCCCGCCTGGCGCTCCATCCGCTCATCACCAACATTCAGGTGTCGTGGGTGAAGATGGGACCCGACGGCGTGAAGCGTTGTCTTGAAGCGGGGGCGAACGATCTCGGCGGCACGCTGATGAACGAAAGCATTTCGCGCGCGGCGGGCACGCAGCACGGGCAGGAATTTCCGCCCGGGGAGATGGATGCACTGATCGCTGCGCTCGGCCGCACCCCGCGCCAGCGCACCACGCTCTACGCGGAGGCGCCCCCGGCACAGCAGCGCAAATCCTATAGCGCCGCCGACCTCGCCCCACCGATACAAACCCCACTCAAAAAAAGAGGTGGGCACGTGGAGACGCGGAGGCGCGGAGCACCAATACACGTGGACGAGGTGATTCGATGAGGTCTAATAGCGCGCCGCAGGCGCGCAACAATTCCCCGCCGGCTCGCTTTGCATTTCTCGCTCTCCGAACCTCCGCGCCTCCGCGTCTCCGCGTGCAAATCTTTCCCCTTCGCAGAATTGGATGAGCGAAGCACCATACAAGCTCGAGCTGATCGCGCTCGAAGGCGTGCCACTGGTGAACGCCGGAGACAATTTGTCCGCCATTGTCGTCGAGGCGCTTGCTCGATCGGGACTAACATTTGCGGAATGCGAGGTTCTTGTTGTCGCGCAGAAGATCGTTTCCAAATCGGAGGGCCGCCTGGTCCGACTGGCGACCGTCGAACCCTCTCCGCGGGCACGCGAAATCTCGCGCATCGTCGACAAGGACCCGCGTCTCGTCGAGATCATCCTGCGGGAGTCGCGCGAAGTGTTGCGCATGCGCGCGGGCATTATCGTTGTCGAGGACGTGCGCGGACTGGTGCTCGCAAATGCCGGCGTCGATGCGTCGAACGCCAACGCGGATGGCGGCGACGAAAGCGTTCTCCTTCTGCCTACGGATCCGGACGCAAGCGCCGACCGCCTTCGCGATGAGCTTCGCACCCGCACGGGTGTCGATATCGGAATTGTCATCAATGACAGCATCGGACGCGCGTGGCGCAACGGAACGATCGGCACGGCGATCGGCGTGAGCGGCCTGCCCGCTCTGCTCGATCTGCGCGGCGAACGCGATTTGTTTGGCCGTGCGCTGCGCACGACCGATCTTGGTCTTGCCGACGAGATCGCGGCGGCAGCATCTCTGCTCATGGGGCAGGCTGGCGAAGGCCGACCCCTCATCCTCGCCCGCGGCGTTCCCTATGATCGGCGCGAGGGCAGTGCGCATGAGCTGTTGCGGCAGAAATCGCTCGATTTCTTCCGCTGATTATCACCGTGGCGTTACGCGTAATCATCCCGGTTAAGCCATTCGATGAGGCCAAGCGCCGCCTGTCGCCGGTGATGGTTGCAACGACGCGCGCAAAACTGGCGCGGAAGCTCTTCACGCACGTGCTGGCAACTGTGGTGGAATTCGCCGATCCACGAATGGTGGTGGTCATCAGTCGCGCGCCGGAGGTTCTCGCCCTCGCGGAAGCGCGGGGCGCGAAGCCGCTAGCGGAGACTTCGCGTTCGGATCTCAACGCGGCGCTCAGGCAGGCGGCAGAATTCTCCTTCCAGAAGGGCGCAACGGGTCTGCTTGTCGTCGCAAGCGACTTGCCTCTGCTTCAAGCATCCGATCTTGCCGAGATGACAGATGCAGAAACTGCGATAGCGTCCGACCGGCACGGGCGGGGCACCAACGCGCTGCTGTGGCCCGCAAATCCTGCATTCGCGTTTCATTTCGGCGAGGACAGCTTCGCGCGTCATCTTGCGGCGGCAAAAGCAGCGGGATTCGATCCCCGGATCGTCTCGCGTCCCGGGTTGGCCCATGATGTGGACGAGCCCGAAGATCTCCTCGATCTATCGATCTAACGAGCGCAGAAGGGGCAGCACGCGTTCGGCGTAGAGCTTCAGGAAGCGAGGCTGGTCTTCACCAGGGGCGTGGAAGACAAGGTGGTTGAAGCCCATGTCGAGATATTCTTTGAGCTTTCCCACATGTTCTTCTGCGTCGTCGGAAACGATCCATCGGCTGGCGGTGCGCTCGACGGGCAGCGCGTCGGCAAGACGCTCCATTTCCATGGCGTCTTTGACATCATGCTTTTCCTGCTGCGACAGGGCGAGCGCGCCCCAATTGCGCGTGTCTTCGAGCGCGCGCCTGCGGTCCGTGTCAAAAGAAACCTTCATCTCGATCATGCAGTCGATGGAGTCGCGCGCACGGCCCGCTTTCTGCAGGCCCGCTGCCAAATTCGGCAGAAGCGTCTCGGTGTAGAGATCGCGGCTCTTTCCGCTCGTGCAGATGAAACCCTCCGCTTTCTCGCCGGCCATCCTGGCCATCACCGGGCCCGCTCCCGCGATATAGATTGGCACCGGCTTCGCCGGTCGGTCGTAAATCGTCGCCTTCGAGGTTTGGTAGAACTGCCCCGGAAAAGAAACTCGCTCGCCGCTCCACAAAGTCTCGATCAGCTCAAGCGCTTCGCGGAAACGCTGCGTGCGTTCCTTTGGTTCGGGCCAGGGTGAACCGGTCGCGGGCGTCTCGTTCATCGATTCTCCCGTTCCCATTCCCAGGATGACGCGGCGGGGAAAGAGAACGCCGAGCGTCGCAAAGGCCTGTGCAACAATGGCCGGGTGATAGCGGAAGGTCGGCGCCAGCACGCTGGTGCCCAGAAGGACGCGCGAGGTCTTCGCGCCCAGCGCCCCGAGCCACGCAAGCGAAAACGGCGCGTGGCCGCCGGCGTGGCGCCAAGGCTGAAAATGATCGCTGACGAAGACCGAATCGAAGCCGAGTTCTTCCGCGAGAACTCCGAAGCCCAGCAGCGCGGTCGGCCCGAATTGCTCCGCCGACGCCTTGTATCCAAATCGCAGCTGCATTGGGCGCTCTCCTTAAGAAAGTATGACCAGCGGACCGGCCTCACCGCGGAAACGCACGGCTTCGCGCAAAGGGTGAATGGTTTTGCTTCAAATCGCCATCGAATCTGCGGCATTCGCACAAATGTCCGTTAAAGCGGGAACGCGCAGAGTGGCGCCGTATCGAGCAGACGGGGCAATGCGATGAAGCGGACATTCATAGCGGGTTTGGTGGCAGGTTCGATGGCGTTTTCAAGCGCCCTGGCTGCGGATCCTCCCATCGCTGTCCACTCCGCGTCGCAAACCGCGCGATCCGACGGCTTGCAGACCGTGCACAAGACCCACGCCATCCTGCGTTACGGCTCCGCCACTACGGCGCCATGCCAGAGCCTCTCGGACGCATCGTCGACGGTCTGCCTGCTGCTCGCGCTGAACGTCATCCGCATGTCGCAGCAGCCTTTGCCGGGCGGGGCAATGTAACCTCCCTGCTTGCCCCGCCGCTCCTGCCGACGCATGCTTTTCGCTGCGCCGGCAGGACGGTCAAACCGGACGTGCGCAGAGCACGCACTTCATCATCGGCGACCAGCGCGGCCGGAGAGCCGATTGTGCGTGCGGAGGGCGACGAGCCGTACTCTAAAATTTCTGCCCGAACTTTATCCCGATCAGGCGTGGCGTTATCGGGGTCGTGTAGACTTGGTGCTCGCACACTTGTGTCGTGCACATCGGGAAATTGAAGAGGTCGCCACGCTCGTCGAACAGGTTTTCGACAAAGACCTCGGCGTGCCACGAATCCCGTTCGACTCCCGCCGTCAGGTCCACCTGGGCGAATCCAGGTTGCTTGCCGAGAGCGGCACGGATCGGCGTTTCGACGCCGGTGACCGGGTTGGGCGCCTCGACGCGCAGATCGGCCCAGCTGCTGCTCTGGCCTGACAGCGAGCCCTGCAAGTGAACCAGAAAATCATCCATGTTCCACTGATAGCGCGCGGTAATATTGCCCTTATATTTCGGTGTCACCGGCATCTGCGTGTTCGCCGGCGCCCAGGGAGGATTGGGATCGAGTGGCCCCGGACAAACCGTCACGTTCTGCTCCGTTACCGGGTCCACAACACCGCACACCTTCGTCGTAAGATTGGCGTCGACGGCGGTCGCGGAGCCGGCGATGCTCAGATGATCGTCAACGAGCCAGTCCACGTCGGTCTCGACTCCCTTGATGACCGCCTGACCGGCGTTGTGGATTTCGGTGAATGAATTCAGGCCCAGAACGGAATACTGGAAATTGTTCCATTGCTCATAAAAGAGCGCGCCGTTCCAGCGGAACCGGTTATCCAGCCAGGATGTCTTCCAGCCCACCTCGTAATTGTCGAGCGTGTCGGGCAGATAAGGAGGCACCGTTCCGCGGCGATTGATGCCACCGGGACGGAACCCCGTCGAATAGGTGGCGTAGACCATGCGAGCGTCGTCGATGTGCCAGGCGAGATTGACCTTGTGCGTCTCGCCCGTTTCGCTCACGGACTTGTTGAGGTCGGTGCAGGGCGCCGCATCGACTTCCGACGGCGCGAAGCATTGCGACACGCCAGTGTGCGAACTATAGCCTGAGCCGAAACCGAAAAATCCTTCCAGCGAGTTGACCGCTTCGAACACGCGCAAGCCGCCGGTCAGCGTCAAATTGGGCAGAATGTCGTAGGAGACCTCGCCGAACGCCGCGTAGTCGCGGTCCGTGCGCTGCTGGTCGGTCAACCAGATCGTCTGTGGCCAGCCCTGAACGGAAATGTCCGTGCCAATAGCGTTGATCCTGTAATCCTGCAGGATGAAATGGGTCTGCAGTTCGTAGAAGAGGCCCGCGGTAAAGCGCAAACGATCGCTCGCCGGAGAGGTGAGACGCAGTTCGTGGCTCGTCTTGGTGAAATGGTCCTGGGCGAGTATGTACTGAGAGGGATCAACGGGCTTTCCGGCATTGTTGGTCCAGTAGGCGCCATAGCCGTAGAGCGTGTCGTACCAGAACGAATAATCCGTGTAGTCCGATTCCTCGCGGATGCGCCTGTCCATGTAACTGCCGGCATAAACGAGATCGAGATCGCTGATCTTGCCCTGCACAGTCAGCGCGGCCTGCCACCAGCCGTCATGCACAAATTCCGGATAAAAATGCGAGACTGCAAGATCACCGACGCTGGGGTCGGCAGACGTTACGCCATTGGTCTTCTCATCCTGCAAGATGATTGAGGGCGTCACACTCCAGTTGGAGTCCAGATCGATCTTCAGCGCGGCCCGCGCACCGATTGTATCCGCATCGTTGAAATCGTTTTTTGCGATCTTGAAATTGTTGATGGTGATGCCGGACGTCGGATAGGTGCGCGTGGCCGGCACATTGTCGATAAAGCCCGCATCGTGCTCATCCCAAACCACAAGACGGATCGCAGCGTTGTCGGCGATGGGGTAGTTGACCATACCTTCCGCCGTGTAACCCAGGCCTCCGTGGTCGACGCTATCGCCCTGGACGTCGTAGCTGGCTTCGAACTGGCTCGAATCCGGCTGGTTGGTGATGATGCGGATCGTGCCCGACTCGGAGCTGGCGCCGTAGAGCGTACCCTGGGGACCTGCGAGTTCCTCGACGCGCGCGATATCGTAGATGTGGACGTTGAGCGTGCCCCCGATCGTCGTGATCGGCTGTTCGTCCAGATATGTGCCGACGCTCGGCAGCGAGCCCGAATGATTGCCGTCTCCGCCCGCCACAACGCCGCGCATATAGACATTGGCGAAGCCGGGGGCGCCATTGCCGGCGCCGGCGCCGCCGCTCGTTCCTCCCGGCTGATAGGTGATGCTCGGCAGGAATTTCACGTAGTCGGCGAAGTTCGAGACTTCGAGCTGCTCGAGCTTCTCGGTGTTGAGGGCCTGGATGCTGAAGGGAACGTTCTGCAGATTCTCCGTTCGCTTCTGCGCGGTCACGACGACCGTCTCAAGCTGCCCCTGCGCTTGCGCAAGAGCCGGCGAAACGCCCGTCAGCATGGTGGAAGCAAGCAATCCCGGCAACAACGCGACTCGCGGGCCTTGCCGGCCGCGCCGCAACATCCCCCTCATGATCATCCCCCTGATCAGCGACGCAGCGTCCGGACTCTACCGTCCCCCGTTCGAACCTGTCATCGCATCGTCATGTTGACCCGCGTTGCTGGCCGCCGTCAATGGGAGACCCATTCGATTCACCGATATCCGGAACGTCCGGCCAAGCCGCCAGGACGGGCGCCAGGATCGTTTTCAGCGGCGTGAGCCATGGCTCGTAGAAGCGCCACTGCTCCACGGAGTCCTTGAAGATCGGCTGGCGCACCTGTTCGGAGCTCGCAGTGCGCACGGCGCGCTCGTTCTGGTGGAATAGCAGGCAGTTTTCTTCGAACGGAAGGCCCAAACATTCGAGCAGGCAGCGAATTTCTCGTTCCGGATCATCGATCATGCGTTCATAGAACACGCGGAGAACCTTGCCGGGAATCGCCGAGTCGAAATGCGCCATCAGCGCAACATAGTCGACATAATAACGGCCGATGTCGGCGAGATCGTAGCTGAAACCCTGCCCGCGCGCGAAATGCTGCTTGAAGATGGAGAAGCAGCAGGCGAGCGGATGACGCCGCGCATCAACGATCTTCGCCTGCGGAAGAATGAGATGAATCAGGCCCAGATGCGCGAAATTGTTCGGCATCTNNGCATCTTGTCGATGAAGAATGGCCGTCCGAGCCGCCGTTGGACGCGTGCGCGTGTGAGATATTCCTCTCCAAGCGCACGCAATTCACCGCGTTCAAGCTTGCCCAGCACTTCTGGATAGGTGGATACGTCGCTCCGTTTCATCTTGCCGCCGAGCCGCCGCGCGATGGAGGCGATGTCCGGAAGCTCCATTGTGCCTTCGACCTGCGAATGGCTGGCAAGAATCTGCTCGATCAGGGTCGAGCCCGAACGCGGGAGTCCGACGATGAAGATGGGATCCGGCGCCGTGCAGCCCATGCCGGCGCGCCCAGCGAAAAGCTCCCGCGTAAAGAATGCGCAGGAGCGCCGTACGTGGCTCGCGATCTCGTCCGCATCGTGATCGAGCGCCATGCGGCGCAGGCGGTTCCCTTGCACATAATGCTCGAACGACCGCTCGAATTCTCCCGCGTCTTCGAGCGCCTTGCCCAGCGCAAAATGAAAATGCCAGCGATCTTCGTCGCTGAGCCGGGGATTCTGGAGCTGCGCTTCCATCTGCGCAATGTCGTCCTGGGAGAAACGAAATGTCTTGAGGTTCGCGAGACTCCACCACGCTTCGCCAAGACCCGGCAGCAAAGCGATACTCCTGTGGTAGGCGGCGATGCATTCCTTCTGGCGGCCGAGCGCTTTCAGCGCGTGGCCGTAGCTCATCCATGCCTTGGGCTGGCCAGGATGCCCCTCGAGCAGTAACTCATAGTTCGCCACCGCCCGTGCATATTCGCCGACCTGACCGAGCGCGGCGCCCTTGAGAGCGCGCAATCCGGCATTGTGCGAATCATCCTTCAGCAGAATGTCCACCTGGGCGATCGCTTCCGCGGCCTTGTTCTGGCGATAGAGGACCGTCGCGTAGTTCTGGCGCGCCGCGCGGAAACCCGGCGTGAGTTCGAGGCAGCGCGCGAGCAGCTTTTCTGCGTCCTCGTAACGCCCGAGCCGCGAACCCGTCTCCGCCAGCATGCGAATTGCTGCGACGTCGGTCGGGTGATTCTTCAGAAATTCCCGTAGCAATCTCTCGGCAATGGCGAGACGATTGTCGCAGAGCGCCCGCGCCGCCTCCATCAATTGCGGGTCGTTCACTGAGGCGAGAATATGCCGGGCATAGGCGGCGTCCGCCCCCTCGCTGTCGCCCGCGAGCAGGCGCTGGTCGCCAAGCTCGCGCCAGGCATGGGCGAGGCCCGGTTCGATCTCGACCGCGCGGGATAGCCAATGTATCCCACCATCCGTGTCGCCGGATTTGCCCAGCACTGTTCCAAGCTCTGCATGCAGCACGGCGTGGCTTGGGTGAGAGGCCGCGAGCGGAACGAGAATGCCGCTCGCTTCGCTCAACTCACCCTGCGCTGCGAGTGCGCGGGCGAGGATCAGCAACGCATCTGGATTTCCTGGCACGACGGCAAGAATTTCGCGCGCCTGCACTTCCGCAAGCTCGGGCCGCGACTCAAACAATCGCGCCGCGTGCGCGAGCGCGGTCGCGAGGGAGCCACGAGGCTGCGAGTCCATGTCCGTCAAATGCTCCTGCCGCGCTGCGACCGATGAGAAGGCAGCACCGGCGCCACTGTCAACGCAGCGGTATCAATGCAGCACCTGCTGCAAATAGAGGACCCAGGGCGCGCCGATTGCGGAGAACGGAGGGTTCTGAACGAGAAGGATAATGTCGATAGGCGGCGATTGGCAGGAAAGGGGTGACGACAAAGTTCTGATCGATCCGGTAGCGATGAGCCGGGCGGTGCAAGAAAGCAGATGGGCGAGCGCTGGCACGCAGACAAACGACAGCAGGCTGATGATGTCATTCAACGCGTTAACTCACGAAATCCTTGGCGAAAGCAGGTCGGAAATTGGCGTTTCATTTGAATACTTGTGTCGCGATTAACTCTTTGTTAATCTCACCCCGCTGGCGGGCAAGGAATCGCTGGCTCTTTGGGGCGGGCACCGGTGGATCGCGAAGCGTTTCAGGACTGGGCGATGGCGGAGGGAGAACCCTCTGCCGCGGAAGGCAATGACTCGTTTCTTGCGCGGGCGCGCACTTTCGAGAAGCATGCACGCGTCGTTGTGCAGCCTCTCGTTTCCGGTTTTCCCTGGCCGACGATTCTGACGTTCGCGTTTGTGTATGCCGGAGTGTGTGCGGTTGTCGCGTTGACGGTCGGCGGCCATCTTCCATATTGGGCCGCGATCCCCGTCAACGCCATCCTCATCTACCTCGTATTCACGCCCTTGCACGAAGCTGTGCATGGCAACATTGCGGGGCGCAATCCGCGTCTTCTCTGGCTTGAAAACCTGATCGGACATGCGAGCGGTTTTCTGCTGCTCGCGCCCTACCCGGGATTTCGCGCGCTGCATCTTCATCACCACGCAAACACCAACGATCCCGCCGAAGATCCGGATTACTGGGTGAAGAGTCCGACCTGGATCGGCACGGTCATCCGCAGCCTGGCGATCCAGCCCGTCTATATCCTGCATCTGTGGAAGATCGCGCGCGACCCGCGCACCATGCGCGCGTTCGTGTGGGAGATGGGTTATTTTGGGGCTTACATCGCAATCCTTGTAGCCGCCTGGCGCATCGGCGTCGGCAAGGAAGTGACGCTGCTTTGGATCCTGCCCGGCTATATCGGCGTGGTGATGTGCCCGGTGATGTTCGACTGGCCGGTCCATCATCCGCATTCGGAGCGCGGCCGCTACACCGACTCGGCGATCTTGCTGTTCCCCCAGCCGCTCCACTTTGTCATGGACGTCGTATTCTGCGGCCACACCTATCACCTGGTCCACCATCTTTATCCGCGCCTGCCCTTCTATCGCTACGGTACAGCGTGGAATGCGCTCAAGGACGAGTTACTGACGCTCGGTCCCAAGGTGCGCGAGTTTTCGCTCTGAAAGCGGGCAAGCGGCAGCCGGTTAAAGCGCGTTTGGATCACCTTTGGTTGCCGCCACGCCCGGCAACAAGCGGTGAGGATTCCGCGCGGGCCAGTGGCGCGCGACACAATTGTGTCAAATCGTCGACGCCTCGAAAATAACAAGAACGCCTGAAACGCTGGTCGCAGAAGGCTGGCACGCATGGCATCTAGCAGGGCGATCGGAGAGGCGGTCGGCGCATGGACGGCGCCATTCCGTCGCTACGAGCGGCATTTCTCCGCCGCGGCAATGGTCATTGGCTTTGGCGTCGACAATGTCGCCTTCGGCAGGGTCGATCATCCCGGACCACATCTGATTTTCCTCGGTTACCTAGCAGTCGCGATGGGATCGATCGCGATCGCTCACGCCTTGCAGGCGCGCAAGGATCGGGAGGTTGCCAAACTCGCGACGCTCGCCGCGAAGGAATCCGGCTCCAAGCCCGCTGGGACCGCCGCGCGGGAGTCGGTCGCGGCGCCGCATCGCTCCGGCGCGCTGTCTCAACCGTCCGGTCCGTCCGGCGCGACGACATCGGTTGCACGGGCCGAGACAGGCTCGCGCTTGCGGCTGTTGCTGTCTGCCGCCACGCAGTTTGCGCTGGGAGGATTGTGGAGTGGCTTTCTCGTCTTCTATTCGCGCAGTGCGGTACTGGCTGCATCCTGGCCGTTCCTTGTGCTGCTGCTCTGCTTCCTCATCGGCAACGAAGCGTTCCGCCGCTACNNCCACTCCCGCCTCGTCTTTGCCTCGCTTCTGTTGTTCTTCGCCCTCTATTCCTACGCCGTCTTCGTGGTGCCCGTGTTCACTGGAACCATTGGGTTTCTGCCCTTTCTCGCGAGCGGCGTGTTGGCCGGTGCCAGTTTTTTCTTGTTCCTGCGACTCCTGAGATGGCTCGACCGTGCGCGCTATCGCCAGTCACGATGGAAGCTCGTCGGTGGCGCCGTTGCCATCGCAGCCGCGATGAATGCGTTCTATTTCTCCGGAATCCTGCCGCCGCTGCCGCTCGCTCTCTCCGACGTCGGGATCTATCATGAGATCCACCGCAGCGGCGCCGTCTACGAGGCGCAGGGCGAATACGAGCCGGTAACGGTGCAGCTCGGCCTCGCCCGGCCGGTCGTTCACGTGGCGCCCGGCGAGAAACTCGCGCTCTACAGCGCCGTCTTCGCACCGATCAAGATGAATGCGCGTATTGCCCATAACTGGCAGCAATGGGATCCGCACGCGAAAATCTGGCGCACCAGAAGCCTCGTTTCCTATGTCATTTCGGGCGGCCGCGGCCGGGGATACCGCGGGTATACGCTCAAATCCGATCCGGCGCCCGGCGACTGGCGTGTCGACATCGATGCGCCGGACGGAAGATTGATCGGCCGCCTGTCCTTCATCGTCGTGTCGGTCCCCTCGCCGATCGTAACGATACCGAAAACGCTTTCTTGAACGTCGGCTCTCCGCCTTGCACTTGTCGCAAGCACGTATGCCTCTGTCACGCGTTGTGTTAAGCGGATGGAGCAGAGTCGAGCCCCTGAGACAGATGTACAATTGCGCGAAGTGCCCGGGCTATTGCTGTTCCTATGACCTCATCCCGCTGACCAAACGCGATGTGGAGCGTCTTGCCCAACATTTCGGACTGGGCTTCCGGGAAGCCAGGCGGAAATTCACCGTCGAGCGCGACGGCGAGAAATATGCCATGCGGCGCAAGAAAGACGAGATTTTCGGCAAGGTGTGCCGCTTTTTCGACACCGAAGCGCGGCGCTGCACAGTCTATCAGGCGAGGCCTTCAACTTGCCGCACCTATCCCGGCGGCCGCTGCGGCTACTACGATTTCCTCTGTTCCGAACGGAACCGCCAGGAGGATCCCGACTTCATCGCCACGACCTGGAGCAGTTGAGCACGGGCATCGTTTCCCGGGTCCTCGAATACCCGGCACACGGGCCCGCGTTCCTTGTTGCGGTCGAGCGAGGATTTTGGGCATGATACCTCCCTGTGCGCGGCACAAAGAGCCGGTCGTGCATTGCGCGCGTTACGGTATCCGGCAGAGTCACATCGGCAGTCTCATGGCAAATCTCGACAACAACGGTTCGCAACCCCTGGCTATGGCTTCCGTCAAGGGCACGGTCAAATGGTTCAACACGACCAAGGGCTACGGCTTCATCACGCTCGACAATGGCAGCGATGCTTTTTGCCACGCCTCGGCGCTGGCCGAGGTTGGCGCCCAACATGTTCCTCCGGGCGCCACTGTGGTCTGCGACCTGCAGGATTCGCCGCGCGGCCTGCAGGTTGTCGCGGTGCACAGCATCGATGCCAGCACCGCCGAGCCCCAGGCNNGCGACCGGTTTGGTGGCGGCGACCGGTTTGGTGGCGGCGATCACTTTGGGGGCGGCGACCGGTTTGGCGGCGGCGACAGGTTCCACGGGGGCGACCGGTTCGCACCCCATCGCGAGGGCGACCAAGGTCCGCCGGGACCCATGGTCGAAGGCAAGGTCAAATTCTTTAATGATCAGAAAGGCTTCGGCTTCGTGATGCCCGAGAATGGCGGAGCCGACATCTATATTCATGCAAGCGCGCTCAGGCGCTCGGGCCTGACGGCGCTTGCTCCCGAGCAGCGCATCCGCTTTTCCACACGGCAGGGCGTGAAGGGCGTTGAGGTCGATCGCATCGAAGCGATCTGACCGGAAGGCTCTGCACTAGTTTTTGGCCCCTCGCCTGATCGCAAGGGAGCTCTGCGCGGCGCGCGCCCTGATTTGCGTGTACCCGGCCTTGCATTCGACGGCTGCGAAAATATATAGGCGGAGCTATATCGAACCAGCATAGCCGCGTCGGGGCGTGCCAAATGGACGTTCGAACGATCTGCCTGGGACTGCTGACGCGCGGCGACGCCACTGGCTACGAAATCAAGAAGCAGTTCGAGGAGGGCAGCTATCGGCATTTTGCCGAAGCGAGCTTCGGATCGATCTACCCTGCGCTGGGCCGCCTGACCGCGGAAGGCTTGGTCTCGGTCCGCGAAGAGGCACAGGACAAGCGCCCGGACCGCAAGGTTTACTCGATCACTCCGGCCGGCCGCGAAAGTTTCGTGGGAGCGTTGTTGGAGCCGCTCAAGGACGACCGCCGCCGTTCGCCTTTTGCGTTTGCAATGCTTTTTTCGGACCTTCTGCCTAAAGATCGCACCTGCGCCCTCATTGAGGCCTATCTGGCCGACAAGGAAGCGACTCTTGCACAGATGAATGCCCGCAAGTCTGCGGCGCAAACCCGGGGCGAGAGGTTCGTCAACGGCCTCGGCAAGTCGATCTGTGCCGCGACGATCGACTATCTGCGTGCCCATCGTGGCGAATTCGAAGCGTGCGCCCGGGAAGCGGCGGAATAGGAAAGACGAGATGCTGGGGAATATGTTGATCGCGCTTCGCCGCTTCTGGGACCGCATTCAGCCAGGCTTCTGGCGGCGCATGAAGCCGAGCTACCGCGCCGCGACAGCGATCACAATTCTTGTCGTGCTGTGGATAGGATCTGGCGTGCTTTCCGTTGGCGGTGCGAAGCAATCCGATGACGCGAATGGGAAGTCCGCCCAGATGCCGAGCGTGCAGGTGGAGCGCTTCGCCGCGCAAGACCGCAATGCCTCCATTACGGTGCGCGGGCGCACCCAGGCGCTGCACTCCGTCGATGTGAAGGCGGAAGTGGATGGCGTCGTGCAGGCGCTGCATTTCGAGAAGGGCGATTTCGTCAAGGCCGGTCAGGTGCTGTGCGAGCTCAAGACCAACGACCGCGCGGCAAAACTCGACCAGGCACGTGCGCAGTTGGCCGAGACCGACCAGAAGTACAAGGCCAATATCGCGCTCGACAAGGAAGGCTACCTTGCAAAGACGCTGCTCGCGGAATCCGCAACCGCGCTTGAAGCCGCGCGCGCGAACGAACGCACGATGGCAATCGATCTCGCCAACACGCAGATCCGCGCACCCTTCGACGGCCTTGTCGACGACCGCTACGTGAATGTCGGTGACTATATGGCCATTGCCGACAAATGCGCGCTTTTGGTCGCGCCCCAGCCGTTTCTCGCGATCGGCATGGTTTCCGAACACGATGTGAGCAGCATCAAGCCGGGAGATCCGGCGAGCGCCACACTTGTCACCGGCGAGACCGTCCAGGGCCATGTCCGCTTCATCGGCGATCGCGCGGACACGACCACGCGCACATTCCGGCTTGAAGTCGAGCTGCCCAATCCTGACGCAAAATTGCGCGACGGCGTCAGCGCCGACATCCACCTTCCGGTCCGCAATCTGAAGGCGGCGAGGATATCGCCGGGGATTCTGGTGCTCGACGACAATGGCGTGGTGGGCGTGCGCACGGTCGAGAGCGGCGTCGTCCACTTCAAGCCCGTGCAGATCGTGTCGGACGGCCCCGACGGGATGTGGGTGACCGGGATCGCGGACGGGGCGGTCGTCATCACCGTGGGCCAGGAATTTGTGAGCGAGGGCTCGCGGGTTAAATCCGTTCTGTCAAAGGCGCGCGCATGACGCGGATCGTCTCCTGGGCGGTCGCCAACACCCGGCTGGTCATCGCCGCGCTGGTCGTCACCATCATAGCGGGCGTCATCGCCTTCATCGCGATCCCGAAGGAATCGGACCCCGACATACCGATCCCCTACATCGTGGTGGAGGTCTATTACCCCGGCATCAGCCCGGAGGATAGCGAGCGGCTCCTTGTCAAACCGATGGAGAATTATCTCCGCTCGATCCAGGGGCTGAAGGAAATGACGGCGCGCGCCTATGAGGGCGCGGCCGTTGTCATCATGGAATTCGACGTCTCCTTCAACAAGGACCGGGCGCTCGCCGACGTGCGCGCGCAGGTCGATACGGCGCGAGCAGAACTGCCGGCCGACGTGCAGCAGCCGATCGTCCAGGAAATCAGCACGAGTCTGTTCCCGGTGATTTCGGTGGCTTTGTCCGGCGATGTCCCCGAACGCACGCTCTTCCATCTCGCACGCGATCTGAGCGACGAGCTCAAGACGATTCCCTCAGTTCTCGATGCGCAGCTTTCCGGAACACGCGACGAGATGCTGGAGATCCTGCCCGATCCGGCGAAGCTGGAAAGCTATGGCATCACCCAGACGGAAATGTTCGAGGCGATCACCAACAACAACACGCTGATCGCCGCGGGCGCGATCGACACCGGCCATGGCAGCTTCGCCGTGAAAGTGCCCGGCGTGATCGACAACCCCGTGGATGTACTCAATCTGCCGATCCGCGCCACCGCCGAAGCGACCGTGACGCTCAAGGACGTGGCGCAGGTCCACCCGACCTTCTACGACGCGACGACGTTCACCACCATCAACGGCAAGCGCGCGATCGCCATCGACGTGACCAAGCGCGTCGGCGCCAACGTCATCGCCAACAATCTGGCGGTCCGGCAGATGCTGGCCGCGGCGCAGAAATACTTCCCCGCCGGCGTGCATGTGTCCTTCGTCGGCGACCAGTCGACCGACATCCGCGACCAGCTGGGTTCCCTCTCCGACGCAATCATCCTCGCCATCATTCTGGTGATGATCATCGTGGTGGCGGCGCTCGGCCTGCGTTCGGGACTGCTTGTGGGCGTCGCCATTCCCACCTCGTTCCTGATGAGCTTTCTCGTCATCAACGCGCGCGGCTTCACGCTCAACTTCATGATCATGTTCGCGATGCTCTTGTCGGTCGGCATCCTGGTCGACGGCGCGATCATAGTGGTCGAATATGCCGACCGGAAAATGACCGAAGGCGTTGTGCCCAAACAGGCCTTCGCCGAAGCGGCGCAGCGCATGTTCTGGCCGGTGGTGAGTTCTACCGCCACCATGATCGGCGCCTTCCTTCCGATGCTTCTGTGGCCGGGAATTCCAGGCGAGTACATGAGCTTCTTCCCCAACACGCTCATCATCGTGCTCTCCTGCTCAATGGTCGTCGCACTGATCTTCATGCCGGTGCTGGGCGGCTTTTTCGGCAAGGCGCCGCCGCGCGACGAAAAGCACGAGAAGGCGATCGAAGCCTCCGAACATGGCGATTGGCGCGAGATCCCGGGCATTACAGGCTGGTACGCGCATCTCTCCGACTGGATCACCCACAATCCCGGCAAGATGATTGCGGGCACGATCGTCGCCACCCTCACCGTGATCGCGCTGTTCGTCACGCACAATCACGGCACGGAGTTCTTTGTTCAGACCGATCCGACGGAAGCGACGGTTCTCATCTCCGCGCGCGGCAACCTCGCCGCCAACGAGAAGCGCGATCTGGTGATGAGCGTCGAACGGCGCATCGAGAACATCGCCGGCGTCGATTACATCTACGCCAATTCCGGCGGGAATCCGTCCAGCCTCAATACGCCGGTGGACAATATCGGGCGCATCACCGTGGAGCTGAAGCCCTACGGACAGCGCCGCCGCGGCGATGTCATTCTGGAGGAGATCCGCAAGAAGACCGCCGACATACCGGGGCTGAAGGTGGAAGTGCGCAAGCCGGACAGCGGGCCCGCGACCGGCAAGGACATCATGATCGATGTCAATTCCGACAATTACGGCCCGCTCGGGCAGACGACGGAGAAAATCCGCCGCCACCTCGACGGCATGACGACGTTGCGCGATGTCGAAGACACACGGCCGCTGCCCGGCATCGAATGGGACCTCGACGTCAAGCGCGACGTGGCCCAGCGCTTCGGCGTCAGCACCCAGGCCATCGGCGCGGCCGTCGAGCTCGTGACCGACGGCATTTTCGTCGGCAGGTACCGGCCCGCCGATTCAACGCGGCTCGTCGATATCCGCGTGCGCTACCCGCGCGAGCAACGCGGCATCCATGCGCTCGACAATGTGCGCGTGGCGACGGCGCAGGGCATGATCCCGATCAGCACCTTCGTGCGGGTGAAAGCCGCGCCGCAGGTGAATTCGATCGAACGCATCAACGCCCACCGCGTGTATCACGTGCGCGCCAACGTCAAGCCCGGCGTCAATGTCAACGGAGAAACGACGAAGATCAAGGACTGGATCGCGACGCAGAACGTTCCGCGCGACGTGCGCGTCACCTTCAAGGGCTCCGACGAGGAGCAGCAGGAATCGGGCGCGTTCCTCGTCAAGGCCGCCTTCATGGCGCTGTTCCTGATCGGCGTCGTGCTGCTGGCCATGTTCAACAGCTTCTATCACGCGAGCCTGATCCTGGTTGCCGTCATCCTCGCCATGATCGGCTCGCTGCTCGGCATGGTGGTGATGGGGCAGTCCTTCTCGATCATCATGACCGGCACGGGGCTGCTCGCGCTCGCGGGCATCGTGGTGAACCACAACATCGTGCTCATCGACACCTATCACAGACTGCTCGAATCCGGCATGAACCCGATCGAGGCGATCATCCGCTCGAGCGCACAGCGTTTGCGCCCGGTGTTCCTCACCACCATCACCGCGATCTTCGGCCTGCTTCCGATGATGGTGGCGATCGAGATCAATTTTGCGACCCGCGAGGTAACGATCGGCGATCCCTTCGCAATGATGTGGATGCAGCTATCGACGGCAATCGTTTTCGGGCTCGCCTTTTCGAAAGGCATTACGCTCGGGCTCGTGCCGGCGATGCTCGCCCTGCCCCATCGCGTGCGCGAGACGCGCCGCGGCTTCCGCTGGTTCATGGCGGAAATCTTCCGCGCCCCCGCGCGCGTCATCGTCCGCCGCTTCGGCGGCCGCGCTCCCGCGCCCCACGCGCAACCGGCGGAGTAGAACGGCCGGTTTGAGCTCGCGTTTCAACTTTCCTCCCCCATTTCTGGGGGAGGTGGCCCGAAGGGCCGGAGGGGGAGTGCCGTTCGACCATCGACCACAGGAACGAACGGAAACGAGCTCATCAGCCCTGTCTTGAATCCCTCCGCCCCGCCTGCCATAACCACGCCACTTTGGACGCGGGCGTAGCTCAGGGGTAGAGCATAACCTTGCCAAGGTTAGGGTCGCGCGTTCGAATCGCGTCGCCCGCTCCAAATTTTGCAACAATTCCCAGCGCGTACCGGGGAATCGCGCCATAGTCGTCGAGGCGCGACTGTCGCCCTTAAGCTTCTGCTAAGTCACAAACCGAAAGTGCTGCACGCCCAGCCCTGAAAACCGATGGGAGGGCGCCCATGCCCAAAGAGAATCGGCGCAGTATCTCATGCGGGTTCGACGGCGCGACTCTCGGCGGCTATCTCCGCAATGACGAAATGCGCAGGCGGCATTCATGCCCTTCGCCGCCAAAGTGGGTCGACTGGACCGGAATTGTGCTAGACTAACGTCTGGGCTCGCAAGGAGACCCCCTGCCTGCCCGTGATCGTAGCGGAACAACGCGTTTCAGCTATGAAGGAGGAGGGAATGAATATCGAAGTCTCGCGACGCGGCCTCTTGATGGCTGCGGGCGTTGGTGGCGCCGCTACGGCGCTTGGAGCCCTGGGTTTCAGCGCTGCAGAGGCGGCGGAGGCGGCCCACGTTCGGGCTTACAAGCTCGCAAGGACGACGGAGACCCGCAACACCTGCCCTTACTGTTCGGTCGCCTGCGGCGTCATCATCTATTCCAAAGGCGACTTGCGGAAAGGCGAACGGGCGGACATCACGCATATCGAAGGCGATGCCGATCATCCAACCAATCGCGGCACGCTTTGCCCGAAGGGCGCGGCGCTGAAGGACTTTGTTCTTTCGGAGTCGCGTCTGCGCCATCCGATGATCCGCAAGCCTGGTTCCGACAAGTTCGAGCGCGTCTCCTGGGACCGGGCGCTCGACCGCGTCGCGCGCCTGATGAAGGACGACCGCGATAAGAACTTCGTCGCGAAGAACAAAAATGGTGTGACGGTCAATCGCTGGACCACTGTCGGCTTCCTCGCCGCGTCGGCCACCACCAGTGAAACTGCATATCTGACCTACAAAGTCGTTCGCGGCGCAGGAGTTCTGCCGTTCGACAATCAGGCGCGCGTCTGACACGGACCTACGGTGTCCAGTTTGGGCCCTACGTTCGGTCGCGGCGCGATGACAAATTCCTGGACGGATATCCGCAACACGGATCTCGCGATCGTCATGGCTCGGCGGTGAAGATCACGGCGGCGAGCGGGGGCNNTTGCCGCCGAGGCCCATCCTTGCGGATTTAAGTGGGTTACGGAGGCGAAGGCCCATCGGGCCGCCAGGCTGATTGTGATCGATCCGCGCTATACGCGCACGGCCTCGGTGTCCGACCTTTACATACCGATCCGGCAGGGCACGGACATCGCCTTCCTGCTGGGCGTCATTCGCTATTGCATCGAAAACAACAAGGTGCAGTGGGAATACGCCAAGAACTTCACCAACGCGGCCTTGGTGGTGAAGGAGGG
>PKWC01000176.1 GCA_003131925.1 Alphaproteobacteria bacterium
ATCATGATCGGTGAAATCCGCGATCTCGAAACCGCGCAGATCGCCGTTCAGGCCGCGCTGACGGGCCATCTCATCCTTTCCACGCTTCATACCAACGACGCGGCGACCGCGGTGACGCGCCTGCTCGACATGGGCGTGGAAGACTATCTTCTCACCTCGACCATCAACGGCATTGCCGGACAAAGGCTTCTGCGCAAATTGTGCGATGTCTGCAGCGAAGCCTACGAGCCGATTCCCGAACTGGTGAGGCGTCTCAAGCTTGACCGTCTGACGGAGGGGCGTTCGATCGTGCTCAGGCGTGCGGTGGGGTGCGCGCAATGCCATCACACGGGCTATCGTGGCCGCACGTCGATCGTGGAAGTCCTGACGGCGACGGACGCAATCAAGCAGGCAGTACTCAAAAGCACCGACTCCGGCCAGATCCAGAAGATTGCCGTCGAGGAAGGCATGCAGACGATGGCGACGCACGGCCTCAAGAAGGCGCTCGCGGGCATCACGACCATCGACGAGGTCCTGCGCGTGGTGACGGTGGTCTGAAGATGGTGCAGTTTCAGTACAGGGCAATGACGGGTTCGGGCGCTGTCGTGCGCGGCATGCTGGAAGCGCCGTCGCGCGACCAGGTGGTGCGGCAGCTGCGTACGAGAGGGCTCGTTCCCCTTGCTGCCTCCGAGCGCGGCGAAGGCGGCCTNNGCGTGCCGTTCGAGAGCGTGCGCAACCGCGTGCGCGACGGCATGAGCTTCGCGGAAGCGCTCGCCGCCGATCCCGTGTTTCCGAAATTCTACGTGAGCATGGTGCGCGCCGGCGAACATGGCGGCACCCTCGACGTAACGCTGCAGCGCCTGACCGACTATCTCTCGCGCACGATGGCAATCCGCGAGCAGATCACTTCGGCGCTCGTCTATCCGTGTCTGCTTCTCCTCACAGCTGGCGGTTCGATCATCGTGATCCTGGTGTTCGTCCTGCCGGAGTTTGAGCCGCTCTTCGCCGATGCTGGGAAATCGCTTCCCATGGCGACCAGGATGGTCATGGGCGCGGGCCACGTGGTGCGCGATTACGGATGGATCTTCATCGGCCTGATCGTGGCGGGCGTCGTCGGGCTGCGCCGGGCGCTGAAAACGCCTGCCAACCGGCTCAAATGGGACGCGTTCGTCCTCAAATGGCCGGTCCTGGGCAAGCTGTTTGCGGCCATCGAAGTCGAGCGCCTGATGCGCACCTTCGGCACATTGCTGTCCAACGGGGTGCCGTTACCGACGGCGCTCAACCTGTCAAAGGACGTGCTCTCGAACACGGTTCTGGCCGCGGCGGTCAAGGACGCGGCGGTCTCGCTGCGCGAGGGCGAACGCCTCGCCCAGCGGCTCGCTCGCTCAAAAGTGTTTCCTGCTGTGACCCTCGACCTGATACAGATAGGCGAGGAGTCCGGCAAGCTCGACGAGATGCTGCTTCGGCAGGCTGATCTCGACGAGCTCAGGATCAAGCACAAGGTAGATCGCGCTCTGGCGCTGCTTGTACCGGTCCTGACCATCACGCTGGGCATGATGGTCGCAGGTCTCATCGCTTCGATGCTGGTAGCAATCATCAGCGTGAACGATCTCGCGCTTCAATAGGAGGCCATTGGTGAAGAATTGGAGAAACTCTTTCCCCGCGCTTCGCTCCCGCAAGGACGAGGCCGGTTATACATTGATGGAACTGCTGGTAGTGCTCGCGATTCTGGGCCTGCTCGCTGCCATTGCGACACCGATGGTGCTGCACTATCTCGACAGCGCCAAGGTTTCGACGGCCAAGACGGAAGTGTCGAATCTCGCCGCCGGGCTCGACCTGTACAAATATGATGTCGGGCGTTATCCGACGACGCAAGAAGGCCTGGAGGCGCTCGTCTCGGCGCCGCAGGGCGTCGACAACTGGAATGGGCCCTACGTCAAGAAGACGACGAAGCTCTCCGATCCCTGGGGCCGTCCTTACAATTACCGCTTTCCGGGAGATCATGGCGAGTTCGACCTCTACAGCTATGGCGCCCATGCGGACGTGGCCAAGAACGATGAAAAGCCGCCTATCGCGAACTGGTGAGCGCGGCGTGCGTTCACCCCTCACCTGCGTCTGCGCGGTTGACAGGCATCATATGGAGCCCCTCTCCCACAAGGGGAGAGGGAGCACCTTGCCTGCGTTTTCTGGTGTTGATGCAACGGGGAACTTCCCCTCTCCCCTTGTGGGAGAGGGCTGCGACAGGAAGCGGATCTTCCGAAACGAAGCGCGGGTGAGGGGTGGGCCGCACAGGGCCGCCGGCGAACGTGGCTTCACTCTCATCGAAGTCCTCGTCGCGCTCACCATTCTGAGCATCTCGCTTGCCACCTTGCTTGCGGTCTTTACGCAAGGGCTCGACAGGGCGCGGGAAAGCCGCAACGAGGCGTCCGCGCGCGTGCTCGCGCAGTCTCTGCTCGCTCAGGCCAAAACGTCGACGAACCTCGCAGTCGGAGATAGCGCCGGCCGGACGAACGACTTTTATTGGNNTCCCCCACCGAAATCTCCGCGAAAGTGACCTGGCTTGGTAGCAGCGGCGGCAGGCGCTCGATCACCTTGTCGACATTACGCTACGTGCCCAAGCCGAGCACCGGGTCGCAGTCGGATTCCGATTCGGATTCGGAGTGAAGGAGATTCGCGCCCTGACGAAATCTTGCCAGGCGGAAGCGGGATTCACCCTGCTCGAGCTTCTCATCGCCACCACGGTGCTCGGCTTTCTCTCGCTTCTTCTCTTCGGCGGCTTGCAATTCGGAACGCGCGTCTGGGAGAAGGCCCAGTCGTCAACGACCGACACCAACCGTGTCCGCGCCGCGCAGCTCTTCCTGTCCGACGAGATTTCGCACATCTATCCGAGCTTCACCGGGCTCTTGCCGGCCGACAAGCACGTCGCGTTCGAGGGCCAGGACAAGCGCCTAACGTTTCTCGCAGCGTCGAAGTCGGTCGCAGGCGCGATGGACTGGGTCACCATTCAGGCGCAGCCTGGCAAGGGCAGCGTCTCGGTCGTGGTGACGAGCGAAGGCGAATTGTCGAACGGGCATGACACGGCGTTGCGCCATACGCTGATCCGCGGGCTCAAATGGTTCCAGATCTCGTATTATGGGGAGCCATCGCCGGCCGGAGCGTCGACCACGACTCCTTCGATTGCGAATGCGGGTTTGGGCCGCAATGCCGCTGCCTTGGCAAGCGCGCCGCCCCAATGGACTTCGGTGTGGATCGGTCAGCGGCGCCTGCCTTCGCTGATACGCATTCGCGCCGCCTTCGCAGACAAGGCCCCATGGCCCGATCTCGTGGTGTCGCCGCGCATCGATGTCGACGAGTCCTGCGTTCTCGACCAGCTTTCGAAATATTGTCAGGGCCGCTGATGGCGACACCAACCTTTTCGGATTCGGTCGGCCAGTTCCGCGGCTTTGCAGGCGAGCTAGTCTCCGAATGGCGGCGCGAGCTTGCACGCTTCGTGCGCGAATTGCTCGCCAGTCCGCTCGCGCGCGGCGGAGAGCTGGTGCTGCTCGATATCGAAGCGGACCAAGTGATCGTCAAACTCGCTTCCGGCGACGATGTTCACGAAATCGGACGCGCCGCGGGCGACGGCGAGAGCCGCGCCAGGGAAATCTCATCGCTGCTAGCGGCGTCCGAGCTTGTTCCCCGCGGGACTGCCGATGTTGCCGTCGAATTGCCCGATGACGATGTCTTGCGGCGGCGCTTCGAACTTCCCGCCGCCGGCCGGTCCACCTTGGCGCGGGCCGTTCCCTTCGAGCTCGAGCGGTTGAGCCCCATCGAAGCCGATCGCCTCTATTATGATTTCAGCATCCTGGAATCGCTGAAATCGAAGAAGCAGGTCGAGATCGAATTGCGCATCGTCAAGCGCAGCACGGTCGATTCCGCCATCGCCTCGGCCCATGCCGCCGGCCTGAGGGTCGGCGCGATCCGCTTCGCCGGCGATCCGCGCGAGGCGGATTGGCGATCCTTTCCGCTCGACCGCCGCGCATGGCTCGGGCTCAAATGGCGCCAGTGGAACGTCCTCGCGCTCGGCGCCGCGGCAATCGTGCTCGGCATCGCCGTCGTGTTTGCGGCCTACCTTCGCGGCGTTTCGGCCGCGGGCGCGCTCGCCGACGAACTTGAAGCGGCGGGCCGCCGCGCTGCTGTCGTCCACCGGCTGCTTCACGATATCGGCGATGTGCGGGCGCAGATCGAATTTCCGCTGGAGCAGAAACGCGCGCCTTTCCTCCTGGCAATCCTCTCCGAGCTGACGCGCGTGTTGCCCGACGGAACATGGCTCACGGAATTCCAGCTCGACGGGAGCAAGGTTCACATACAGGGCTTCTCCAAATCGGCATCCGATGTCGTGGGCGTCGTCGATCGCTCGCCCATATTCGCAAACGCCCAGTTCATGGCGCCGCTGCAGAGCGCGCCCAACGGTCTCGAGCGCTTCGATCTCTCCTTCGATGTCAAGGGAGCGCACCACTGATGACCGCTCCCACTTTCCTGCGTGGCCGCAAAGGCGCCTTTCTCGCTCTCGGCGCCATCGTATTGTTGTTCGCTCTTGTCTTTGCGCTTCCGGTCGCCGCCCTGTTCCGCGCCCAGGCCGACGATCGCGCCGAAGCCCTGGACCAGCTCGCAGCCTATCGCGCCCAGGACGCACAGCGACCGGCGCTCGTGGCGCGTCTTGCGGCGCTTCAACAGGGCGCGAAATCGGTCCCCGGGCTTCTCACCGCGTCAAGCGCCGCTCTTGCCCAGGCGCAGCTGCAAAGCGATATGAAGGAGCTCATCGACCGCAGTGGCGGCGCACTTCTGAGCGCACAATTGCTTCCGCCCACAAAGGTCAAGGGATTCGATTCCGTCGCGATCGAATATGATTTGACGATTCCGGTGTCGCGTTTCAGTTCGCTCGTCTATGCGGTCGAGACGCACACGCCGTATTATTTTGTCGACAGCGCCGATTTCGTGATGCCGCCGAACTGGCGGCCCAACCCGCAGGGGCAGGATCCGTCGATGGAGATGCGCTGGACCATCCATGCCTTCCGCTGGAGAGGCTCGCGATGAGTCTGCGGCTCAACCCGGCACAGCTCGCGCTGACGGCCATTTGCGGCGTGTTGTCGATCATCCTCGGCTACATGCTGCTTGCGCCGTTGCCCGATATTCCTCAGCCCGCGATCCAGGCGCATGCCGACCCGGTCGACGACGCTCCGCCCGCACGCTTCGAGGCGCCGCCCAAGCAGGCTTTTGTCGAGGTCGACGACCGCTCGGTGTTCAATCCGCTGCGCGTGCGCGTGAGCGGACCCTCCGAGCCGGGCGCGGCAAACACCAACAGCCTGCCCGCCGATCTCTCGTTGGTCGGCGTCATCCTCGACGGCGACACCAGACTCGCCCTGTTCAAGTCGAACTCTGCGCCGCTTGCGGTGGGCGTTTCCGTGGGTGGCAGCATCGAGGGATGGCAGGTCACGCGCGTCGAGCCCGACGAGGTGGGCATGAGGTCGGCCGCCGGAGAACAGGAAATCAAGCTGGCCGCGAGCAAGCCTTCCGGGCAACCGGCGGTGCAGGCCGTGGGTGGGCCCGGAAGCTACAATCTCAATGCTGCGCAGGCGAACGCCAATGCTGCGCAGGCGAACGCCCAGGCGAGGTTCCAGGCCAACATGGCGGCGCGGAACAACGCCGCAAACAATAACGCGAACGTCAACGCGAACAACAACGCGAATAACGACGACGACGACGACAACAATTAGACTGCGTTTTGTCGGCGCGACAGAACCGGCAAGCATTGCCGGATGCTTCCCCCAAGAAGGGTTCACTTTTGCTTCTCCGCGACTCCGCGTGAACCCTATCCCGGCAGCCTACGCTCCGCGCACAACTTCACGTCTCCGTGAAGGCTGCGCCCTTGCGCGGGCATTTCGTGATAGGCTGCCGCCATTGCTTTCAGGGGATCGATCCATGCGCAGGATGCTTCGTGTTACGGTATTGACGCTTGCAGCATGCGTGGCGCCCTCAGCCCTGTTTGCGATGGGCGGCGGCGGCGGTTATGGCGGCGGTTTCAGCTCGATGCGCATGCCCACGAAGCCCGACGATTACAGCGCCGCGCTGAAGCTGATTCATCAGGAGAGATACGCCGAGGCGATGCCGTATCTCGACAAGGCGGTCGTCCAGCATCCGCACAACGCCGACATTCTCAACTATCTCGGCTACACGCACCGGATGGTGGGGGATTATCCCGGTTCGCTCGCCTGGTATCAGAAGACCCTCACCGAGGATCCCGGTCACAAGGGCGCGCATGAATATCTGGGCGAGCTCTATCTGAACATGCGCGATGTCGCTTCGGCGCGGATGCAGCTTGCCGAGCTCGTGCGACTTTGCCCCGACAATTGCGACGAGCGCGATGCGCTCACCAAATCGATCGACACCTACGTCGCCGCCAATCCCCCCANNACGCCCGCCGCTTCCGCGGCGGCTTCGCCTGCGGCAGCCCCACCGGCAACGACGTCGGCCGCACAGCCGGCCGCTCCCGCGCAAACAACTCCGCCGTCGCCTTGAGGCAGGACAGTATTTGCACGCGGAGACGCGGAG